>JBBSGM010000024.1:0-39949 GCA_038254065.1 Mycobacteriales bacterium
GTGTGGGGGGGGGGGGGGGGGGTGGGGGGGGCCGGGGTGGAGGCTGGGGGGGGGGGGGGGGTGTTTTTGGGGGGGGGGGGGGGGGGGGGGGCGGGGTTTGTGGGGGGGGGCGCGCGGGCCCGGGGCGGGGGGGGCCCCCCACGCCGTTTCCGCCCACCCCTGTCCGGAAACCGGGGGGTGTGGCCCCACGAGGAGGCAAGGTTCATGAAGCTCGAGAACAAGTTCACGATTGCGGTGCCGATCGAGGAGGCGTGGGCGGCGCTCAACAACCCGGAGACGACCGCCCCGTGCTTTCCCGGCGCGACCCTCCAGTCGTACGAGGCCGACTCCTTCACCGGCACCGTGAAGGTCAAGCTCGGCCCGATCTCGCTGACCTACAAGGGCAAGGGCACCTACGTGGACCGCGACGACGCCGCGCACAAGGTGGTCATTGACGCGTTCGGGCGCGACTCGCGGGGCAACGGCACTGCCAGTGCCAAGGTCACCGGGACGATGATGGCCGACGGGCCGGACCGGACCCACGTCACGATGGTGACGAACCTGACGGTCACCGGCCGGCCGGCGCAGTTCGGCCGCGGGGTGATGTCCGACATCAGCGAAAAGATCATCGGCCAGTTCGCGTCGTGTCTCACCGACAGGCTGGGCGGCGGGAAGGTCGGCACGGCCGGGTCCGCGGCGGCCGGGCCCGCGGCGGCCGGGCCCGCGGCGGTGCCGTCGCCGGCCAGCACCAACGGTTCCCTGGCCACGGCGACCACCACGGCGACCCCCGTCCCGGCTCCGGCTCCGACCACGAGAGCGGCTCCGGTTCCGGCCCCCGCGCCGACGCCGACCGGGGCGGTAGGGGCCACCGGACCGATCCCGGCCACGCCACCGGCGGTGACTGCCACCACAGCTCCGAAGCCGGCCGCGACCAGGCCGTCCAGCCCGATGCGCAGCGAGGTGGACGCCATCGACCTGCTCGACACGGCGGGCGGTCCGGTGCTCAAGAGGCTGGCCCCGGTGCTCAGCGGTGTGGTGGTACTGCTGATCATCCTGTCGGTTCGGCGCCGCCGGTCTCGCTGACCGCAGCCCCCAGCGACCGGGTCGGCGCGCCCCAGAGCACCGCTTCGCTCGCGGCTCAGGGTCCGCGCAGGCGCCATGGCCTCTGCGCGGACCCGAAGGAGTGAGCGCCTGCGGGTCGGTACTCCACCACGCTTATCGGGGGTATCGCGCGCTCAGCGGGTCCACCGTCGTGTCGGCGCCCAGCGGAGATGCGGCCGGTGGCGTGGGTGTGCGTCGCGCCGCGCATCGGCGGGCGGCCTCGGCCGCGATCGCGGCCAGCCGGCAAGGCCAGACCGGCGCGGCCCGTGACGCCCCGCCGCAGGCCCGGCAGTGGCCGCTGGAGTCGGCGACGTGCTCGGCTCGCAGCCCCTGCCACCCTCGCGGGTCGCGGGCGGCGAGAAACGCCGCCGCCGTCATCACCGGGTCGGGCTCTTCGCTCACCGGGCACGCCGCCGGGTCGGGCGCGCCCCGGCGCGCAGCAGGGCCGTCAACGGTGCGTCGGCGACGGTCCGGTCGACCCGATGACGTGGCCCCGTGGAACGGCCGAGGCGAGGCGGTCGGGGGTCACGCCCCGCCTCGGCCGAGCTCGAAGGGTTCCCCGCAGGTGCGCGGGCGGCATTGCGGGGGGCAGGGGGTTCGGTCATGATTCGGCCTCCGGCCAGGCAGGTGACGCGCAGTGTGTCATGAGTGATTGCATAGAGGATAGCATGATACGTATAGCGATGGGAAGTGTCGATTGATCAACGGACACGCGTCGCCGCTCCGGTGGTTGATCGGGACGGAGCTGGCCCGCTACCGCAACGAGGCCCGGTTGACCATGGCCGAGGTCAGCGCGCGGACCGGGATCAGCAAGCCGAAGCTCGGTCACCTGGAGACCGGGCGCCAGCAGCAGGACCCGGACGACATCGCCGTGCTGCTCGCCGCCTACGGGGCGCAGCAGCGTGACATCGACCGGTTGACCTCACTGACCGGCCGCGCCGACGAGGCCACCTGGTGGGCGCCGTGGGCGCAGGTGCTGCCGGACTGGCTCAAGACGTTCGTCGGCCTGGAAGGGATCGCCGAGCGGGAGTTCACCTTCGAACCGACGATCATTCCCGGCCTGCTGCAGACCCAGGAGTACGCCGCCGCGGTCACTGCGAGCTCCCCTCGGGTGCGGGTCGACCACGGCGAGCGGTTCGTCGGGTTCCGGATGGCCCGGACCCGGCGACTCACCGATCCCGACCGACCCCTCGCCCTGCACGCCGTTCTCACCGAAGGCGCGCTGCGCCTTGCCGTCGGCACTCCCGAGCTTCGCCGAGCGCAGCTGCGACACCTGGTGGAGCTGGCCGAGCTACCGACGGTGAAGCTACAGGTGGTGCGCCCAGAGGACGGTTTGCACAGCGCGATCGCCGGACCGTTCATGCTGCTCGGCTTCGAGTCCGCACTCTCCATTTGCTACGTCGAGCTCAAGGACTGGGCCGTCTACCTGCAGGATCCGGACCAGGTGCGGACGTATAAGATGGTGACTGACAACCTGCAGCAGGTCGCCCTCGGCCCGGAGCAGTCCGTCGCCCTCATCCAGTCGATGCTCTCGCAGTGAACTCAGGAGGTTCCTGGTGGCCGTCGATCAGCCCGCCCTCCAGTGGTGCACCAGCAGCTTCAGCGGGGACAACGGCGCCTGTGTCCAGCTCGCGGCGCTCCCCCACGGTCGGGTTGCCGTCCGCGACAGCAAGGCCCCGGGCGCCGGAACGCTCGTCTTCAGCCGCGCCGAGATGCGTGCCTGGATACACGGCCTACGGGCAGGCGAGTTCGACGATCTGACCTGACGCTCCCAGGGCTTGATCGGCCCGGGCCTGAGGCGGTGGGGCGCGCGTCGACGCGCTGCTGGCCCGGCCGCCACACACGAGACCAGTGGCGCGCCATCTTCTTGCGGTACGGTGAAGGACGACGAGGTACGGAGCTGTCCGATGGCCCATCGGTCGACCTCAGCTCGACGGTGACGGGTTCTTCGTCCTCGTCGAGGGACATTGGTTCAGGGTCGACCGGAGCAGTTCGCGTGGCTCGAACGGCGACCAGGACATTCTGCGGCCGGGCCGGTGACATCGGGCGCGACCGTCCCTACTCTGGAGCCAGGGCTCGGCATCGAGGGGGATCGCGTGGATCGTTCCGCTCCAGGTTCGCTGGCTGCCGAACAAAGTATCCTGACGGCTTTCCTCTCGCTGCCGCTGAGGAGGATCGACCCGGGTACCGATGGGCGAGACGACGAGGTCCAGCGGATATTGGCGCCCGATCGTCAGCGGGGTCTCGACGAGGGCGTCACCTTCAGCTCGGGGATCTGAGCCGTGCCATCCGCGGTCGCGATGACCCGGGTCGCGGTGCGACCGATCGCTGAGTACGTGCTCAAAGTGGCCAGCCGGTGCAACCTGGCCTGCGATCACTGCTACGTCTACGGCGACCCCGACCGGGGCTGGCTCCGCCGCCCCACGGTGATGGACCCGGCCACTGTCTGCGCCGCCGCCAGCCGGATCGCCGAGCACGCCGCCCGCCACGGCTTGGATCGTGTCGCGGTGATCCTGCACGGTGGGGAGCCCCTGCTGGTCGGCGGTGCGGCTCTCGGCCGGATCCTGACCGAGCTGCGATCGGCGATCGATCCGGTGGCCGAGCTCGACCTGCACCTGCAGTCCAATGGGGTCCGGCTCACCCCGGCCGTCTGCGAGCTGCTCGCAGATCAGGACGTCAAGGTCGGGATTTCGCTGGACGGCGATCAGCTCGCCAACGACCGGCACCGGCGGTTCGCCGACGGCACCGGCTCGCACGACCACGTCCTGCGCGCGCTGGAACTGCTCCGCACACCGCCGTACCGGGCCGTCTACGGCGGCATCCTGTGCACGATCGACATCGAGAACGATCCGATCGGCGTGTACGAGGCGTTGCTGCGCGAGGAGCCGCCGCGGATCGATTTCCTCCTTCCGCACGCGACCTGGGACAATCCGCCGCCGCGCTCGGCGAGGCTGACCACCGCCTATGCCGATTGGCTGCTGACGATCTACGACCGGTGGACCGCCGACGGTCGAGGCGTGCCGATCCGGATCTTCGACTCAGTGCTGTCCCTTGAGCGGGGTGCCGGCAGCGGCACCGAAGCCATCGGTCCCGGCGCCGGCGGCGTCGCCGTGATCGAGACGGACGGCAGCTGGGAGCAGGTCGACTCGCTGAAGACGGTGTCCGAGGACGCACCGCGCACCGGACTCGACGTGTGGCGCCACGCCGTCGACGAGGTCGCTGCCCACACCGGTGCCGTCGAACGACAGGCCGGCGAACTGTCGCCGACGTGCCGGACCTGCCCGGTGGTGAACACCTGTGGCGGAGGGCTGTTCGCGCATCGGTTCGGCCGCGGGAACGGGTTCGCCAACCCCTCGGTCTACTGTTCCGACCTGTTCCACCTGATCACACGGGTCCGGAACCGGCAGCTGCGCAGCCGTCAGTCACGAACCCGGCAGCGCACGGTCGCGACGAGGCAGCCGCTGCCGAAGCAGGTCGGGTCGCCGTTGGGTCTGCCCGACGTCGTCCTGCGGGATCTGGCCGGAGGCAGTCCCACCGACGCGACGATGACATACCTGACGGCGGTGCAGTACGCCCTCGACCGGGCTCTGATGGCCCGGGTCGCGGCCGGAGTGAACCACGGCGCCGGGCGTAGCGCGTGGGAGCTGCTCGGGGAACTGGACGAGCGGTCACCCGCGGCGGTCCGGTCCGTGCTCAGCCATCCATTCGTCCGGGTGCGGGCCCGCCGCAGCCTGACGACCGCGCGGCCAGCCGGATCCGACGTCCGCGCCGGGTTGCTGGCGTCGGTGGCGGTCGCCGCGGCCGCGCGGGCCGGCGTCGCGGTCGCGCTCGACGTCCCGCTATGGCACGGGGTGCTGTCCCTGCCAGGGATTGGAACGATGTCCCTCGACGGTGCGGGTTCCGCCGTCGTCGCCGTCGAGTCCCACCCCGGCGAGTTCGTCGTGCATCCCGACCACGGGCCGGCCCGGGCCGTGTCGGGGACCGGATCTGCGGTCGAGGGATGGCATCCGGTGCGGACCGTGCCCCTCGACAGTGCGCGAATCCAGCTCGACGACACGGATCCGCACCGCGACTGCTTCGCACACCCGGTGGCCACGCCCCTGCCCGCGACCTTCGCCGACGAGTGGCGTGGCGCCGTCGCGAGTGCCTGGGTATCGGTACAGGCCGAGGCACCAGATCTTGCCAGGGGAATGGACGCCCTGGTCAGAACCATTACTCCGCTCCGGGCCACGGCGTACCGGCCGGCCAGGGCGACCACGACGCGGAGCGCGTTCGGCGCGGTGGCGCTTTCGCCCGCCGCTGCGCCGGTCCTGGGCTCGCTGCTGGTGGGACAGGTCGCGCGGATCACCGTCGCCGCGGTGCAGGACGTGTGCGACCTCACCGACCCGGAGCCGCCGTCCCCAGTCGGTCCGTGGCCGGGCGATGCCGGATGGGCGGACGTTCCTCGGCTCGCGGACGCCTTCGCACGGGCGGCGGTGCTGGAGCTGGCGGTGGCCCGGATCCGGGCCGGGCGGCCGGTGGACCGGAGGATGTCCGTGGTCGCGGAGCGGGACGCGCTGTCTGACGCGCTCGAGGTGCTGGACCGCGGCCGCGGCTGGTCAGACGCCGGGCGGCTACTGCTGGCGGGCCTGCGCAGCCGGGTCGAAGGGTGGTGGCGACTCGATGCCAGCTGTTGACAGTGACACCAAGACTTTGAGCAGGGGCGCCAAGACTTTGAGCCGGGCCGAGCTCCGGTCCGACCTGTCGGTGCTCGGACTGCCCGTCGGCTCGACCTACCTGATTCACAGCTCACTGCGCCGGCTGGGTCCCCTCGCGGACGGACCTTCGACCCTGGCGGGGGCATTGGCGGACGTGCTCGGCCCGCGGTCCACCATCGTCGTTCCGACCTTCACGGCGAGGAACTCGACGACCACCCCCCGGTTCCGGCGTCTCGTGGCCGGCATGACGCCGGAGCAGATCGCGATCGAGGAAGCGAAGATCGCGGGGTTCGACCGGTCGACCATGCCCGCCCAGGATGTCGGAGCCTTCGCGGAATTCATCCGTCGGCGGAGGCGCTTCGCAGCGACCACCCTCAGACATCGTTCACCGCCCTTGGCCCCGCCGCGACCGAACTCACCCGCGACCATGCGCTCGACTGCCATCTGGGGGAGCGGTCGCCGCTGGCGAAGCTGTACACCGCCGACGCGATCGTGCTCCTGCTCGGAGAGGGGCTCGAGGACGTCTGCACGTGCTTCCACCTGGCCGAGCACAGGCTGCCGACGCCGGCCCCGCGGCGCCTGTTCCGGTGCTATGTCCTCGAGGAGGGCTGCCGGACAGTTCGCGAGTTCATGGCGGCCGAAGTCGACGACAGCGATTTCGGCCGCCTGGGGGCAGCGATGGCGGTTGGGTCGCCGTTCGTCCGCTGCAGCCGGGTGGGGCGGACAACGGCCTCCTGGTTCCCGCTGCGTGCGGCGGTGGACTTCGCCGTGGGTTGGATGTCCCGGTGGCGTGCGGGACAAGCCGTCGAGCGGGCTGGGGGAGACGTATGATCGCGGCTGGAGACCCGACGGCCTGGCGAGGAGATCGTCATCGTACTGCGCGGAGGCGAGGGCAATCCGCAGGGCGGCCCCATCTTCTTCCTGAGCTACGCACGGGTTCGGCCCAGCAGGACGTCGCCAGCCGGCCCGCGCGACGTGAACCAGTACGTGGTGCGTCTCTTCGACGACCTCTCGATGCATGTGGACCAATTGGTGGGATCCCCCACCGGCGTCGACCCAGGCTTCCTGGACCGGTCGATGGAGGGCGGGACGATGTGGGCCCGCGAGGTGTTCGCGGCGGTGGGAACGTGTCACGTCTTCATCCCGCTCATCTCCTCGGGTTATGTGGAGAGCAATTGGTGCGCCATGGAGTGGCACGCCTTCTCGCGGCGGAACGTCGGCCGCCCTCGGCCGCCGACGTCGCCGGGGAGCAAGACCGCGATCCTGCCGGTGACATGGTCACCGATGCGGGACGACCAGCTGCCCCCGGCCGTGCGAGAAATTCAATTCTTCCTGCCGCAACGATTGACGGACCCAGGCATCACCCAGCGCTACCTCACCGAAGGGGTGTACGGGCTCCTCGCCCTGAACGACGAGGCGGCCTATCAGGCCGTAGCCTGGCGCTTGGCCTGCCGGATCGTGGACGCTTACCACGCGTACCATGTCGAGCCGTGGATCCCTACAGATCCTGGGCGACTGCCCCAGTCCTTCCGGGGTGACGGCGGATGAATTCGACGTCAGCCCGGACCGCCGAGGCCCAGCAGACCCGCCATGGTGTCTACTTCTTCCTGAGCTATGCCCACTCGGCTCCGACTTCGGAACGGGTCCGGTCGGACTCGGATCCCTCGGTGGGCGTCTTCTTCGCGGATCTGGCCGCGGCGGTCGCGGCTCGCGCCAGGCCCGCGGAAGGAATGGAGATCGGATTCTTCGATCAACAGATCCCGTCCGGCGCCGACATGAAGGCCCTGCTCTCCGAGGCTCTCGGATCAGCCGAAGTGTTCGTGCCGCTCTACTCGCCGGGATACTTCGCCAAGTCCTGGCCGATGCGCGAGCAGGAGGTGTTCCGCAGAAGGCTTCGGGCCGCGAGCGCCGTCGCACCCGACAAGCACATCGTTCCGATCCTGTGGACGCCGTTCCCATCGTGGGAGCAGACCCCGACTGTGGCCAGGGCACTGAGCATCGGAGTCGGCATCTCCGACTATGGCGAGAACGGGCTGCGCGCGCTCTGCATGTTGGCGTCGTACCGGCGCTCCTACCAACGCGTCCTGTCCCGGCTGGCGGATGAGATCGTGACAGTGGCGGAAGGATCCACACTCGGCCCGTCGGCGGCTCCGGACCTGGACGGCGTTCCCGGTCCGGCGACCGTGGAGGCTGGCTTCCTGGTGGCGATGCTCGCGCCCAGGCACGCGGTGTCGCGAGCGCCACAAGCCGTCAAAGGTGGGGAGAATCCCTGGTGGCGCACGTATGCCGGGCGGCGGATCCCGCCCGCCGCTGAGCATGCCGGAAGCGTGGCCGAGCGGTTGGGTCTGGATACCCGGGTCGCGGATTTCGTCGAGGTCGAAGAGTTCTTCGACCGGACCCCCGCGATCGTCATCGTCGACCCGTGGGTGGTGGCGGACCGCGGCCCCATGTTCCTCACGTCGACCTTCGCCGGTCTGCCCAAGTGGGTCGTTCCGCTGGTTCTCGACGGGCAGCGGGACGACCCGAGCGTGGATCCGGCGATGGCAGAGAAGACGGTGGAGGCACTGGGCAGCGCATTGCAGGTTCCCGTCAATAGAGTGAACAGCATGGACCAGCTGGACGAGATCCTGCCCACCCTGGTGGCCAGGGCGCGACGGACATACCTGCGAGAGGGCCCGGTGTTTCCGCCGGTCGGACCGTCGAAGCGCCCCAGACGCCTGAGGGACGAGGATTTTCGGACCGGCGAGGTGAGCGAAACCGATGAATGAGTCCCGAGAGGGTCAGGTCGTCACCTTCTACTCGTACAAGGGTGGTACCGGCCGCACCATGGCACTGGCCAATGTGGCCTGGATCCTCGCCTCCGCCGGGAAGCGGGTGCTGGTCGCCGACTGGGACCTCGAAGCGCCCGGGCTGCACCGGTTCTTCTCGCCCTTCCTCGACGTGGACACCGTCGCCCACCGCCGAGGGGTGATCGACCTGGTGCGCGAGTACGAGGACCAGGTCAGGCGGAAGGCCGATCGGCCGGACGGCTGGGTGGAGCAGTTGGCCCGGGTCGACGACTACGCCTTCTCCATCGACTGGAAGTTCGACAGCGGTGGCTCGCTCGATGTGCTGTCGGCGGGGCGGCAGAACGGTGCCTACGCGTCGACGCTGGGAAGCCTGGACTGGGACACGTTCTACGACCGGCTGGGCGGCGGCATCTTCCTCGACGCGCTCCGCGACGACATGAGGCGCAACTACGACTACGCGTTGATCGACAGCCGCACCGGCTTCAGCGATGTCGCGGACATCTGCACCCAGCACCTGCCCGACGTCCTGGTCGACTGTTTCACCCTGAGCGACCAGGGAATTGACGGCGCGGCCCGGGTCGCCCGCGCGGTGGCCACCCTGTCCAAGAGGGAGGGTCCGAAACGCAAGATCCGGATCCTGCCGGTGGCGATGCGCGTGGACCAGGGGGAGAAGGAGAAGGCCGACGCGGGGCGGCTGCTCGCGATGCGCAGCTTCCCCGGTTTACCCACCGGGATGACGGAGCCGGAGCGGGTGCAGTTCTTCGCGTCCGTGGAGGTGCCCTACCAGACCTTCTACGCGTACGAGGAAACCCTTGCCACCTTCGGTGACAAGACGGGTTCCCCCACTTCGCTGTTGGCCGCCTACGAGCGGCTGACCGACTCGGTGACCCAAGGCAAGGTCACGGCGCTCGCGGCAATGGACGAGTCCGTCCGGGCCCGCTGGCGGCTGCGGTTCGAGCGACCTATGCACCCGGAACAGACCTCGATCCGCCTTCAGTATGCGGCCGAGGACCAGGTCTGGGCCGAGTGGGCCGGCAGCGTCCTGACCGCGGCGGGCATCACGGTGGTGGATGATGGCCCGATGGAGATCGCCCCGGCGGATCCGGCGCCATCCTCCGCCCCCGCGATTCTGGCGATCGTCTCGCAGAGTTACGTCGCGGTCCGGGAGGGTGTCGAGGCGCCGGACCTGTGGGCGGGGCCCTCCCACCTGGTGATGTATATCGAGGACGCGCGGTTGCGTGAGGTGCCGACGGAGACCAGAACCAGCATCGTCGGGCTCGACGAAAAGGCGGCGACGGAGGGGCTGCTCACGCTCGTCGGCAACGTCGGTTCGGAGACGTCGCGCCGGGGGCCCCGGGCCGGTCGCTTCCCGGGGGCGGAGCCTCATTGGTTTCGGGCTCCGGTACGCAACGCTCGCTTCACTGGGCGTACGGAGGATCTACAACGCCTTCGCCGCGAGTTGCAGGCCGAGGGACGGGCGGTCGTGCTGCCGGTGGCACTGCAGGGGATGGGCGGCATAGGCAAGACTCAGTTGGCCCTGGAGTACGTCCACCGGTTCAGGTCCGCCTACGATCTGGTCTGGTGGATCGAGGCCGACCCACCCCAGTTCATCGACATCGCGCTGATCGACCTCGGCGTCGAGTTGAAGCTCCCGTCGGAAGGCACGGTCGAAGGCGCGCGCTCCACCCTCGAAGCCCTGCGTCAAGGCACCCCGACGCGCCGCTGGTTGCTCGTGTTCGACAATGCGGACGACCTCGCGCACGTCCAGGACTTCCTCCCCCGGGGCGGGGGCGGCCATCTCCTGATCACCTCACGCAATCCGGACTGGGCAGAGCGCGCGAATCCCATCCAGGTCGACGTGTTCCAGCGCGAGGAGAGCGTCGCCTACCTTCGCGGCCGGGCCGGTGCGATGACGTCGGAGGAGTCCGGGCAGGTCGCGCGGGCTCTGGGGGACCTGCCGATCGCGGTGGCCGCGGCCGGGGCCTGGCTGGCGGAGACGGGAACCCCGGTCACGGAGTACCTGCACGCCATCGAACGGCGCGGTGCCCAGTCCGTGCAGGCCACCTGGGACGCCACCTGGGATCTTTCCCTGCAACGGCTGCAGGAGCAGTCCCCCGGCGCCTATCGGCTGCTGCAGATCTGCTCGGTCCTCGCCCCGGAAACCGCGCTGGATCTACTCTACAGCGACCGGCTGACCACGGCCCTGATCCCCGTCGACCCCTCCGTGGCGGTACGCGACATGCGTGGCGCCCTGGTCCAGCACATCAACCGGCTCGCCCTGCTGAGATTGGACACCCATGCCGGGCAGGTCCAGGTACACCGGCTGCTCCAGAATGTCGTCCGGAGCCGGATGACGGACGAGGAGGCAGCGCACACCAGGCACGAGGCGCACCTGGCGTTGGCCGCGTTCAGGCCCGCAGGCGAGCCCGACGACCCGAAGACCTGGGACCAATTCCGGAAGATCTGGGCCCATCTGGAGATCTCGGGTGCCGTGTCGTGCAACGATGAATCGGTACGCCAGCTCCTGATCGATCGCGTCCGCTACCTGTGGCGTCGCGGTGACCTCCCGCAGGGTCTGAGTCTCGGAAACGCGGTCTCGGAGGCGTGGGAGACGCTGCTGAAGAAAGCCGAGTCGGCCGGCGAGAATGGCCAGCCTTCGGTGCCCGATGTCGATCCGGTGCCGCTGCGTCGCCAACTCCTCCATCTTCGCTTCAACATCGCGAACATCCTCCGGGACCAGGCCAAGTTTGGGGAGGCGCTGAGACTGGACGAGGAGGTTCTCGCGGCGCAGCGCATCCTGCTCGGGGAGCGCCACTCGCACACCTTGATGACATCCGGCGGGCTGTCGGCGGACCTTCGGGCCCTCGGCCGCTACGCGCAGGCACTCCCGCTGGATGAGGAGACCCATCTGGCGTGGCTGGAGGGGTTCGGTGAGGATCATCGGCGGACCCTGGCTGCGGCCAACAACCTGGCTGTCTCGCTCCGGGCGGTCGGAGACTTCCGCAGGGCGAGGAGTATCGACGAGGACGTGTGGGAGCGCCTGCGGGGCGTGCTCGGCGCCGTGCACCCGTCCGCACTGCACTCGCAGTCCAGCCTCGGCCGGGATCTGCGGGAGGCAGGCAAGTACGAGCAGTCCGTGACGATGCTGCGCAGTGTCCATGCTCTCTCGAGAGAACACCTGGGCCCCGAGGCGGTCGGAACGCTCAATGCCCAGGCCAATCTCGCCTCCTCGCTGCGCAGCGCCGGACGGGCGGACGAGGCCGCGGAACTGTTGGAGGAGGCGTACGAGAAGCTGAGTGGGCGTTTCGGCCTCGACAACCCGAACACGCTCTCCTGCCGGCTGAATCGCTCGGCCAATCTCCTCGCCATGGGCGAGGTCGCCAAGGCGCTGGAAGAGATGATCGCCGTCACCAAGTCCTACCAGAAAGCCCTCGGCGCCGAGCACCCCTTCAGTCTCGTCTGTATCAACAACCAGTCCGCGGCCTGGCGGCAACAGGGAGAGCATGAGCGGGCGAGGGAGCTGGCGGGGCGCGCAGCCGACGGCTTCCTGAGATTGCTGGGCGACTCACATCCCGACTACCTGGCGGCGGCGATGAACCATGCGACGTGTCGCTACGACGCCGGAGACGTCGAGGGTGCGGTAGCGGAGACGGCCGCGTCGGCGACCCGGATGGCCACAGCCCTGGGCCAGCAGCACCCGGACGTGCTGATCTGTCGCGCCAATCTCGCGCTGCTCGAGTCAGGCGGGCGCGGTGACGGTTCGGGAGGACTAAGGGGCGGCGACCCGGTGACGATGAAAGCCATCAGGGATCTGGCAGTCGAGTTGGGGCAGAACCATCCGTCGGTCACCTCGCTGCAGGCAGGGCAGCTGCTCTACCGGGTGACTGATCCTCACGATCCCTTCTGACGAGAGGGTTCTGGGCAGCCACCGGCTCGGCCTGAACCGACGACGCGGGTGACGGGGCCTGGTCCCGGCTCGTCGAGGTCGTCGGCGACCCAGGACAGAATCTCGGGAAGTACCTCCACGGCTCCGAAATGGCCGATGCCGGCCTGGATCTGGACCTCGACCTGCACCTGCGGGATGTGGTGACTCAACCATCGGGTGTGGTCGGCGGGGGAGAACCGGTCGTCCGCCCCGTGCCACAGCCGGACCCGGGATGTGATGTTCGAGAGCTCGATCTCCCACGGCTTACGGAACGCCAGGACGTCGTCGATCCAACCGGCCGCGCCCTGACGCAGCGCCTCCGCGTACGTGTCGAGGAGGAGGCGACGCAGTACCACATCCCCCACCACCCTCTTGTCGGGTTCGCTGAGCTCCGACTCGATCAGACCGATGAACTGGCTCGGATCCCGTTTCGCCTGTTCAGCCCAGGACGCGAGGTTGGTCAACAGGGCCTGCACATCGGCGTCCGCGGCACCGTACTCCTGGACGTTCTGCCGGTTCATCCCGTGGTACCAGTCCAGGCCGACGGCATCGGAAGGAGCAAGGCTCACCAGAACGGCCGTGCTGGACACCCGCTCGGGCAGCACCGCCGCACAGGCGAGGGCATGAGGCCCGCCACCGCTGCGTCCCACCACGGCAAAGCGGTGGATACCTAGCTTGTCGGCGATGGTCGCCACGTCACCGGCCGCGTCCCGGACAGTCCGACCTTCGCTCCGGTCCGAGCCGCCGTAGCCGGGACGGTCATAGCAGATCAGTTGAAGACCGAGGCGGTAAAGCACGATCCCGCGCGGCTTCGGGCCGTTCCGGCTCCCGGGAGTGCCGTGCAGGAGAAACACGGGATAGCCGTCCGGAGCACCCGTGACGTCGACCGCCAGGCGCCGTCCGTCGTCGGTCGTGACGTACTCGATCGTCACCGGCTCCCGGGTCACCCCGCCCGCCTCAACCCGCAACTCATCTGGAGGACCCTACCGACGAGGTCGAGCGAGGCAGCCGAGGGCATAGGTGGCCCCAAGCATTGGCCCTAACTCGCTTCACCATCATCCGCATCTCCGTCGTCGTCAGCAAAACCACAATGGTACCGGCTCGACTGATCCGGTGGCGAGAATAAACCGGCTCTGTCGATCGGCACCGACCCGAGCCGCTGCCTTCCTTCGGCCGGACCGATCTGTGCAACCGACGCCGAGAGCTCGACCTGTTCGGGGGCTGATCCCCGCCGTTCAGCCGCCGGCGAACGGCGGCAGCACGTCCACCGTGGCGCCGTCGGTGAGCGGGGCGGTGTGGGTGCGGACGGCGACCTCGTCGAGCAGTAAGCTGCACCGCTCCAGCACCCGGCGCAGCTCCTCGCCGTGCCGGGCTCGCAGCGCCGCGAGCAGGTCGTCGACTCCGGAGCCCGCCGCGAGCTCAACGGACTCCGCGTCAGTGCCCGCCGCCGCCCTTGCCGCGGCGAAGTAACGGACGGTGACGGTCTGGGTGTCCACGCTCACCCGCCGATCGCGCTCATCGGGCGGTCCGGCTGCAGGAAGCCGGGATCGTCGATGCCGTGCCCGGCCAGCTTGCCCCACATCGCGTCGCGCCAGGTCTCGGCGATCTCGGTGTTGGACGCGCCGGCGCGGACCAGCGTGCGCAGGTCGGTCTCGGTGCGGGCGAACAGGCAGGACCGGACCTGGCCGTCGGCGGTGAGCCGGGTGCGGTCGCAGGCCCCGCAGAACGGCCTGGTGACCGAGGCGATGACGCCGACCACGGCGGGACCACCGTCGACCAGCCAGCGCTCGGCGGGGGCACCGCCGCGCTCGGTGGGATCGGGGGTGAGCTCGAAGGCGGACCGCAGCCGCTCCAGGATCTCGCCCGCGACGACCATCTCGGAACGCTCCCAGCCGTGCTGGGCATCCAGCGGCATCTGCTCGATGAACCGCAGCTCGTAACCGCCCGCCACGGCGAAGCGCAGCAGGTCGACGGCCTCGTCGTCGTTCACCCCACGCAGCAGTACAGTGTTGATCTTCACGGGACTCAGCCCGGCGGCCCGGGCGGCGGCCATCCCGTCGACCACGTCGGAGAGCCGATCGCGCCGGGTGATCGTGGCGAACCGGTCCTGACGCAGGGTGTCCATCGAGACGTTGAGCCGATCGACACCGGCTGCGGCCAGCACCTCGGCTCGTCGCGCCAGCCCCACACCGTTGGTGGTCAGCGAGATGTCCGGCCGCGGTTGCAGCGCGGCGGAGGCGGCGATGATGTCCTCGAGGCCCTTGCGCAGCAACGGCTCACCACCGGTGAACCGCAGCTCCTGCACTCCGAGGTCGCGCACCGCGATAGCGATCAGGCGGACGAGCTCGTCGTCGGTGAGCTGCTCGGCCCGGTCCATCCAGTCGAGGCCCTCGGCGGGCATGCAATAGCTGCAGCGCAGGTTGCACCGGTCGGTCAGGGAGATCCGCAGGTCCGTCGCGACCCGGCCGAACCGGTCGACGAGCCGGGGGTCGTCGGGCCGGGCCGGATTCCGGGTGGTGGGCCCCCGCAGTGCTGGGAGGCCGAGTTCGGTAACCGTCACCCCACGAGCGTAACCGGCAAAGCCGATCTCCAACCACGTCGTCCAGGAGCGATGCGTCACCCCCCGCACCTGCGGTAATAGCTGCATCGAGCGTCCGCAGAAGCGGGTCGAGACCCTGGTCGATCGATCAGGTGGTCGGGTAGGTTCACGGCCTCCGCCATGATCAGCAGAAAGGGGACATGAGCCGCACATATGCGGTCTAGGTCCCCTGTCTGACGATCTTCGGGACGGGACGGGACGGGACGGGCGGACAGGACAAGGACGGGCCGAGCGAGGGCGGGGTGCGAGGGCGGGGTGAATGAGGGCGGGGCAGGGGGCCGGCCAAGGCGGCGGTTCTTCAGTGCCGGGCCAGCTCCTGGCGGGCCACGGAGCGCAGGTGCACCTCGTCCGGCCCGTCGGCGAGGCGCAGCGCGCGGGCCCAGGTGTAGAAGTAGGCGAGCGGGAAGTCGTCGCTCATCCCGGCGCCGCCGTGGATCTGGATCGCGCGGTCGACGACGGCGCAGGCGATCCGCGGGCAGGCCACCTTGATCGCCGCGATCTCGGTCGCCGCGCCCTTCGGGCCCGCCCGGTCGATCAGCCAGGCCGTCTTGAGCACCAGCAGCCGGGCCTGCTCCACCTCGATCCGGGACTGCGCGATCTGCTCGCGCACCACGCCCTGCTCGGCCAGCGGGCGGCCGAACGCGACCCGCGACCGGGCGCGCCGCACCATCGCCTCGATCGCCCGCTCGGCCATCCCGACCAGCCGCATGCAGTGGTGGATCCGGCCCGGCCCGAGCCGGGCCTGCGCGATGGCAAATCCGCCACCTTCCTCACCGAGCAGGTTCGACACAGGCACCCGGACGTCGTGGAACTCCAGCTCCGAGTGCCCGTGCTGGTCCTGGTAGCCGAACGTGGGCAGGTGCCGGGTGATCTCACACCCCTCGGCGTCGCGGGGGACCAGAACCATGGACTGCTGCCGGTGGGGGGCCGCGTCCGGGTCGGTCTTGCCCATCACGATGAAGACCGCGCACCGCTCGTCAGCGCTGCCCGAGATCCACCACTTCTTGCCGGAGACGACGTACTCGTCGCCCGCACGGCGGATCGTGGTCGCGACGTTGGTGGCGTCGGAGGAGGCGACGTCGGGCTCGGTCATCGCGAACGCCGAGCGGATCTCCCCGGCCAGCAGCGGCTCGAGCCACCGGGCCTTCTGCTCGGGGGTGCCGAACAGGTGCAGCGTCTCCATGTTCCCGGTGTCCGGCGCCTGGCAGTTGATCGCCTCCGGCGCGATCACCGGCGACCAGCCCGAGACCTCGGCGACCGGCGCGTAGTCCAGGTTGGACAGTCCGGAGACGGCGGGCAGGAACAGGTTCCACAGTCCGCGGGACCGGGCCCGGGCCTTCAGCTCCTCGACCACGGGCGGCAGGTCCCACTCCTGCGGCGTGCCGCGCCGTTGCGCCCGCCACGCGTGGTAGGCCGGTTCCGCCGGCAGCACCTCCGCGTGCAGGAAGGCGCGCATCCGGTCCGTGTAGTCCGCCGCGGCCGCGCTGGGTTCGAAATCCACGCCGGCAGCAAACCATACCTTAAGGCTGCGCTAGTAAAACTCGCAGACGCGGACATAGTATCCGCGTTGTGCCGCAATTCAGGATTGCCGAGGCCGCTCGACTGCTCGGGGTCAGTGACGACACGGTTCGTCGCTGGGTCGAGGCGGGGACACTACCGGCGCAGCCGGACGCGTCCAACCGCAAGGTCATCGACGGTGCCGCGCTCGCGGCCTTCGCCCGCGAGCACGCCCACGCCCCGCCCGACCCGTCCGACGTCGGGCGCTCGGCGCGCAACCGGCTCGTCGGGCTGGTCACCTCGGTCGTGACCGACCGGGTGATGGCCCAGGTGGAGCTGCAGTGCGGCCCGCACCGGGTGGTCTCGCTGATGAGCAGCGAGGCCGTCCGTGAGCTGGGTCTCGAGCCAGGGGCACTGGCCGTCGCGGTGATCAAGTCGACGAACGTCCTGATCGAAACCCCCGGAGGCTGTTCATGAGGAGATCTGCCCTGGTGCTGGTGGCCGCAGCGCTGGTACTGGCCGGCTGCGGCGGCGGGGGGTCGTCGCAGCCGGCCGGCGGTTCGCCGACACCGCAGGCTGCGCAACGGACGTTGACGGTCTCGGCGGCCTCGTCGCTGACCGACGTCTTCGGGGAGCTCATGAAACGGTTCGAGACGGACAACCCGGGTGTCACGGTCCGGACGAACTTCGGGGCGTCGTCGGACCTGGCCCAGCAGATCGTCAACGGTGCCCCGGCGGACGTCTTCGCCGCGGCGAACACCTCGACGATGGACACGGTGGCCAAGGCCGGCCTGGTGAACGGTCAGCCGCAGGTCTTCGTCACCAACACGCTGCAGATCGCCGTCGCACCGGGCAACCCGAAGGGGATCCACGGTCTCGCCGACCTGGCCAGGCCCGGGCTGAAGGTGGTGGTGTGTGCACCACAGGTGCCGTGCGGCGCGGCGACGGTGAAGGTGGAACAGGCCACCGGCACGACGCTCACCCCGGTCAGTGAGGAGCCCGACGTCCGGTCGGTGCTCAGCAAGGTCGCCTCGGGTGATGCCGATGCCGGCCTGGTCTACGTCACCGACGTCCGCTCGGCGCAGCAGAAGGTCGCCGGTGTGGACTTTCCCGAGGCCGCCAAGGCGATCAACAGCTACCCGATCGCGGTACTCAAGAACGCTGGTCAGCCCGATCTGGCGGCCAAGTTCGTGGACCTCGTGCGCAGCGACGCCGGCAAGAAGGCCCTGCAGACGGCAGGCTTCGGAACTCCGTGATCGCTCCGCCCGCCGAACGGCGGCATGGCGCTGCACGGCTCGATCGGCATATCGTCCCGGTCGCACTGCCCCGGCTGCTGTGGGTGCCTGCCGTGCTGGGCTTCGCCCTGATCGCACTGCCGGTCGTCGGGCTGGTGGTCCGCAGCGACCTCGTGCGGATTCCTGAGCTGGTCACCAGCGACGGCGCGCTCGCCGCGCTGGAACTGTCGTTGCGCACCGCGGTGATCTCCACGCTGCTGTGCCTGGTGTTCGGCGGACCGCTGGCCGCGGTGCTGGCCCGCTCGGCAGCCCGTGGCCTGCGGTTGGTGCGGCCCGTCGTGCTGCTCCCGCTGGTGTTGCCGCCGGTGGTCGGCGGGCTGGCGCTGCTCTACACGCTGGGCCGCACCGGGTTCGCCGGCGAGGTGCTGCACCTCTGGTTGGGTGTCACGGTCCCGTTCACCACCGCGGCGGTGGTCCTCGCACAGACGTTCGTGTCCATGCCGTTCCTGGTGGTCAGCCTGGAAGGAGCGCTGCGCACCGCCGGTGAGCGCTACGAGACGGTCGCGGCGACGTTGGGCGCGGCGCCGGGCACGGTGTTCCGCCGGGTCACGCTGCCGCTGGTACTGCCGGGGTTGGGCTCGGGGCTGGTGCTGGCCTTCGCCCGCTCGCTGGGCGAGTTCGGGGCCACCGTCGCGTTCGCGGGCAGCCTGCAGGGCACCACCCGCACCCTGCCGTTGCTCATCTACCAGGAGCGGGAGGTCGACGTCGACGGGGCGATCGCGCTGGCGCTGGTGCTGGTCGTCGTCGCGGTCGTGGTGATCGCGGTGGCCCGACCGCGCGCGGCGGAGGGCCTGCGATGAGCTGCGGGGGGACCCCGGGTAGTGAGCTGTCGGCGTCGATGTGGCTGCACCGGCGCGACTTCACCCTCGACGTCGAACTGGATGTGGCGCCCGGCGAGGTGCTCGCGGTACTCGGCCCCAACGGTGCCGGCAAGTCCACGATGCTCGGGGTGCTGGCCGGGCTGCTTCGTCCGGAGCAGGGCCGGGTGCGGCTCGGGAACCGCACGCTGACCGACACCGCGGCCGGCGTGCAGGTCCCGCCGCACCGGCGCGGGGTCGGTCTGCTGGCCCAGCAGGCGTTGCTGTTCCCGCACCTGTCCGCGCTGGCCAACGTGGCGTTCGGACCGCAGGCGGTGGGCGCGAGCCGGCGCGATGCGGAGCGGACCGCCCAGGCCCTGCTCGACGACGTCGACGCCGGTGAGCTGGCCCAGCGCAAGCCCGCCGAGCTCTCCGGTGGCCAGGCCCAGCGGGTGGCGCTGGCCAGGGCGCTGGCGCCCCGACCGGATCTGCTGCTGCTCGACGAGCCGCTCTCCGCGCTGGACGTCGACGTCGCACCCGCGATGCGGTCCCTGCTGCGTCGGGTGGTCCGGGACGACAAGCAGACCGCAGTACTGGTGACCCACCAGGTGCTGGACGCTCTGGTGCTCGCCGACCGGGTGATCGTGGTGTCCGGCGGGAGCGTCGTGGAGCAGGGCCCGACCCGCGAGGTGCTGACCAGGCCACGCAGCGCGTTCGCGGCCCGGATCGCCGGGCTGAACCTGATTCCCGGCACGGCGTGTGCCGAGGGCCTGCGCACGTCGGACGGGGTGCTCGTGTCCGGCCGGCGCACCGGCCCGGTGCAGCCCGGTGAACCCGTGGTGGCGGTGTTCCCGCCGGCCGCGGTCGCGGTCTACCGGGCTGCCCCGGAAGGGAGCCCGCGCAACGTCGTCGAGGTGGTCCTCACGGCACTGGAACCTCATGGTGACGTGCTGCGGCTGCGCGCCGGCCCGCCGCCGGGACGGCCGGGTTGGAGCGACGGGCTGGCCGCCGACGTCACCCCTGCGGCGGTTGCCGACCTGGCCGCCGAGCCCGGCAGCGTGCTGTGGTTCGCGGTGAAGGCGGCCGAGGTGATGATCCATCTCGCGGTCCGGTGAGCCGAGTTTCCCCGTTCTACTGTCGTCGCCGGTGGGCCTGACGTAATGTCACTCACCGTGACCCGGCTGTTGCTGCGTGTCGCACTTCTGGTGATCACCCTCCAGCTTGCAGTCGGATTGCCGCTCCCGACCAGCGGGGTCGCGGCAGACCTCCGGTCCGCCTACGTCGTGCACGCGCGCACCACGGCCGACGCGACGGCTGCCGCCGCGGCGGTCCACGCCGAGCAGGCGACGACGTTCGCTACGGCGGTCGACCACGCCACGCCCGACGTGATTGCGGGCGGCGGTGCCGGCGGCGCCCGAACCGGTTGCTCGACACCGGCGCCAAGACGTTCAGCGACCTCGATGACCGGGATGTGATGACCAAGGCGTGGGAGTGACCGGCTGGCTTGCCGACAAGTCGGCGCTGACCCGGCTGCGTCACAGTCCGGACGCATCGGAGTGGCTCGGCCGGATCGACAGGGGGTTGGTGCGTGTTGTGACACCCACCCGTATGGAGATTAACGAGGACTATGAGCTCATCGCCGAGATCACCGGGCAGCCGACCGAGCGGCTCCGTATGGTGTGACCACCGTGGACGGAGTGCCTCAGGAACAGCGCGGCACAGGCCGGCTGCGGTCAGGCCGAGGTGTCCGCGCCATCGACCGAACGCAGCACGTGTGGCGCGAAGAGCTCCGACCGGATGTGGGACAGGCTGAGCCGGAGCATCTCGTACGGCCGCTCCCGGCGCTCCCACCGGAGCCGTTCGGTGATCTTCCAGCGGAACGCCTCGAGCCGGCCACTGATCGGTACCGACTCCCAACGTTGCGCGAAGCGCGGCAGGACCAGGTTCTGGAAGACACCGGGGTAGTAGCGGTCGTCGTCGATCTGGTAGACGCGCGAGCTCCGCAGGAAGCCGCCCTCCGCGGGGTGCATCTCGAGCTGCGAGCGCAGGTTGTGCCCCCCGAAGCTGCGATGGTGGTCCTCGTTCGAGGAGTTGGTCGCGCAGTAGTCCCGGACGGACCGGGTCTGTCCCGCGGAGGAGCCGTTGAGCTTCGAGCTGTCCGCCACCAGTAGCCAGTCCAGGGCGGCGAGCGACAGGAAGCGCACATCCAGCCGGTACGTGCCGGAGTTCGGGGCCCAGGCCATCAGGCTGTCGTCCGCGGCCCCCCACATGGGAACCTGATGGCTGAACACGGTGCGCCCGTCGTCGAGGTCCTTCTCGGTGAACAGCCGGGCCCGTTCGGCGAGGGCCCGCAGATCCTCGCCCGCGATGGCCCGGACGGCGTCGAGGCTGGCGATGGCCGAGTCCAGGAACCCGAAGTCCGGCAGCACGACGACCAGGTCGAGATCGGACGCCGGATCGTTCTCGAACTGGCCTCGAACGGTGAAGAACCGACCGTAGTTGACGGACCCGCCGAGAATTCCCGAGGTGGGCACTTTCGACAGCGCGAGTCCCAACGAGTTGAGGTCGCGGTAGCGCCGGACCGTCTCGACGAGCGCCTCGAAAGGACGAGGTCTGCGTCGCGGTGCGTCGTTCGCCCCGGAGTACTGCCGGAAACGGGCGAAGCGCGGGTCGTGGTAGAGGCGACGAAAGAGGGCGGGCGAGACCGTCTCCGACTCGTCGATGTTCCCCAGCACCCCCAGCGCATGGACGATGAGCTCCTCCTCCCGGTCGTAGTAGTTCGCCGCGATGCGCCCGAAGGCCTCCGCGAGGAAGCCCGCCACATTGAGCGGGATCGTGCGCCCGTGCGGGTCCTTCGCGATTTCCTGGCACTGCCGGTAGACGCCTTCGACGAGATCCCAGTCCGCGGTCGCGTGCGCCGCGCGCAAGATCTCCGCCACCTGCCGCTCGACCGGGAACGGCGCGGGCGTGGCCGGTCGCGCCGGAGGCTCGACCCGGTCCGGCCGGCCCGCGGCCGCGGTGAGGGCCAGCAACGCCAGGATCTCGGTGGCCACCGACTCGAGCAACCGCGGCTCGTAGCCCTTGCGGAACCGTTCGACGCTGACCCCCTGCGCCCTGGCGGCGGCCGCGCGGCGGTCGGTGGCGTTGAACGTCTTCGTACCCTGCACCAGCCCGAACGTGTACAAGGCGGCGTCCGCGTCCCGGTTCTCGCCGAGCCGCTCGATGGCCTGGTGGAGCAACGTCGCGATGGCCTCGGCGAGCGGCAGACTGTCGTCGAGATGCCCGAGATTCGATGCAGCATCCTCGACGTGGGGCACCCGGATGGCGTGCACATGCGGTAACCCCTGCACGCGGAGCATGCGCAGTTCCTCGGACAAGGCGTTCCGGCGATCCGCCTCGCGGCCGCGACCCGACTCTGCGCGGCCAGTCATGACCTGATCGTGCCCGGCCGGTAACCGGAGTTCAACCGGAGGGCGTCCGGCTCCCGATGCTCGACTGGGGGTGCGGACGAGGCAAGTCGGGAGGCAGCGATGTGGGTCATGATATTACTGGGCGGCGGCTTCCTCTTCATCGCGGGGATCGCTGCCGGACTGCGCATCCAGGAGCTGAGCACCCAGGGACGTGAGCGGCGGGTCGCGGAGCAGCGGCGGATGTTGGCCGACCGGACCGGCGCCAGGTGGTCGCAGGTCGTCGATCAGGACGACATCGTCCGGGACGGGCAGCAGACGTCGCGCTCGGCATGAGCGTTCCGGTCAGCACCGTCCGGTGTCCCCTGGATGGTGCTGACACGTCGCCGGGGCGGTGCCGTCCGGCGGCTCGCCGGTCCCCAGGGACATTCGGCATCGCGCTCGCGAGCGATGTTGCTCCGGTAGACCTGGAGTGACACCTCGAACTCACACGCGAGGTCGAACTCGGGCGGGAGCTCACTGACCACGGCCGTCAACGTGCGCCGGGTGCGGTAGTCGTCGGCCATCCGGTTCACGTCGAACCCGTTGTCGAGCAGGGACTCGGCATAGCGGTGGTCGATCACCATCGGGTGTGCGAGTGAGTAACCGGGACCGCCGGGAGTCGGCGGGACACAGGTTCCGCGCTCGTCGAGCCCGGTCCGGTAACGCGGGTTTCGCGCATCGGGCCGGAAGGCGGAGAACACGACATTCTCCGGACCCTTCAGCTCGATCATCCGGCGGTAGTGGTGGGGATGGCTGACGCCGTGTCCGGCCTCGAAGAGGAAATGCGGCTCGAGGTGCCCGATCGCCTGGTACGGGATTCCGTGCACACCCATGCCTTCGTCCTCGAACGGGATGACCTCGTCGAACTGCTCGATGGCATCGAGGGTGTCGAGCACCCGGTGGGCCTTGTCGAGGTGCTCCGGCCGGTCGCCCGCAAGCACGATGCGCCGGATGCCGGCGGTATGGAGTGACCGGAGGCACCAGAAGAGCATTGAGCGCCTTCCGCTGATCATGAAGGCCTTGGACGTACCGACGTGGACACCGTCGTCGCGCAGCCGTTTCGCCCGTCCTCCGATGGCGATGAGCGCCTGGGTGACGGCGACATCGCCTTTCGCTGCCGTGAACGGGGCGACGGGCGGTCTGGCAGGCTCCGACCGGATCATGGTGACGCACCTCGCTGGAGGAACTGCCCGGAGAACTGGTGCACGCCCACCGGGTTGGGTCACGAGGCAAGGTCGCGTGTCGCGGCAGCACGATATCGGAACGCGCCGCGGGCACCACGCCCGGGATCACTGCCGCCGGCGGCCCGCCGGACCTATGGACCGGTCAGTAGGTCGAAGCCGGTGTAGGGGACGAGCGCATCGGGGATCCGCACCGAGCCGTCGGCCTGCTGGCCCTGCTCCAGGATCGCGACGATCGTCCGCCCGACCGGCAGCCCCGAGCCGTTCAGGGTGGCGGCGAACCCGCGGCTGCCGCCCTTGGCCCGGGTTCGGATGCCGGCCCGGCGGGCCTGGAACGTGCCGAAGTCCGACACCGAGGAGATCTCCCGGTAGCGGCCCTGGCTGGGGAGCCACACCTCGATGTCGTAGGTGAGCTCGGCCGAGAAACCGATGTCGCCCGCGGCCAGTCTGACCACCCGGTAGGCCAGGCCCAGCTCCTGGAGCACGACCTCGGCGTGGGTGAGCAACACCTCCAGCTCGGCGCGGGACTGCGCCGGGTCGACGATGCGCACCAGCTCCACCTTGGCGAACTCGTGCACCCGGATCAGCCCACGGGTGTCCCGGCCGTAGGACCCCGCCTCGGAGCGGAAGCACGGGGTGAGCGCGGTGTAGGCCAGCGGCAGCTCCTCGAGCGGGAGCGTCTCGCGGGCGTGCAGGTTGGTCAGCGGGACCTCGGCGGTGGGGATGAGGAACAGCTCCCGGTCGGCCACCTCGGTGCGGAACAGGTCGTGGGCGAACTTGGGCAGCTGCCCGGTGCCGGTCATCGTCGCCCGGGTGACCAGCGACGGCACGGACCATTCAGTGTAGCCGTGGCGCTGGGTGTGCAGGTCGAGAAAGAACCGGCCCAGCGCCCGCTCCAGCGCGGCTCCCCGACCTTTCAGCACCGCGAAGCGCGGCCCGGACAGCTTGGTGGCTCTCGCCAGGTCGAGGATTCCGAGCCGCTCACCGACATCGACGTGGTCGAGCGGGGCGAAGCCGAGCATGACCGGCTCACCCCAGGTGCGGACCTGCTCGGCGTCCTCGTCGGAGGAGCCGTCGGGCAGCTCGTCGGCGGGCAGGTTGGGCAGGCCGAGCAGGAAGTCGGCCAGCTCGGCCTCCAGTGCCCTGTGCTCCTCCTCGGCCGCGGCGACGACGGCCTTGAGCTCGCGGGCCCGCTCCACGAGCGCGGGACGCTCCGCGGAGGAGGCGCTCTGTACCGCCGAGGCGGTCCGCTTGGCCTCCGCCCGCGCCTCGTCGCCGCGCCCGATGGCGGCGTTGCGGCCGCCGAGCAGCTTCTCCAGCTGGGCGAGGTCGAGCTGGTGGCCGCGGCGGTGCAGCCGGTGCACGGCGTCGGTTGCGGGGTCGAGCAGGACGCGGGGGTCGTGCATCGGCTGAGGATATTCCCCCTTGGTCGAGCGGGGTCCGGGGCCCGTCCCCCGACCGGGGAGGCCCCGCTCGGACCCGAGGGTCGCGCAGTTCGGCGTCCGGGGTTCAGGATTGGCGCGTCGTTCCAGCACCGCTGCACCGAGGAGTACCACGTCGTGACTGCCGCTGGCGTCCCCACCGACCCGTCCTACTCCGCCGGCCCCTCCGACGTGCCGCTGCTGGGTGACACGATCGGCGACAACCTCGACCGGACGGCGGCCGCGCTGCCGGGCGTCGACGCGCTGGTGGAGGTGACGACCGGGCGTCGCTGGACCTACGCGCAGTTGCGCGAGGAGGTCGACACGGTCGCGCTCGGGCTGCTCGCCGCGGGTCTGGGTAAGGGCGACCGGCTGGGCATCTGGGCGCCGAACATGGCCGAATGGGCCCTGGTCCAGTACGCCACCGCGAAGATCGGCGTCATCCTGGTCACCATCAACCCGTCGTACCGGACCCACGAGCTGGAATTCGTGCTCAACCAGGCCGGGATCTCGATGCTGGTCGCGGCCCGGGGCTTCAAGAGCTCGGACTACGGCGCAATGATCGACGACGTGCGGCCGCGGTGCGCCGGGCTGCGCCAGGTGGTCATCATCGGTTCGGCCGAATGGGACGCGCTGGTCGGGTTCGGCCGCGACGGCGATCGGAGCGAGTTGGCCCGGCGCCGGTCCGGGCTCAGCTCCGACGACCCGATCAACATCCAGTACACCTCGGGCACCACGGGCTTCCCCAAGGGCGCCACGCTGAGCCACCACAACATCCTCAACAACGGATACTTCGTCGGGCGGCTCTGCGGTTACACCCCTGCCGATCGGGTGTGCATCCCGGTGCCCTTCTACCACTGCTTCGGCATGGTGATGGGCAACCTGGGCGCCACCACCAACGGCTCGACCATGGTCATCCCGGCGCCGGGTTTCGACCCGAAGGCCACCCTGGCCGCAGTCGCGCAGGAACGCTGTACGTCGCTCTACGGGGTTCCGACGATGTTCATTGCCGAGCTCAACGACCCCGACTTCGCCTCCTACGACCTGTCGAGCCTGCGAACCGGCATCATGGCGGGCTCGCCGTGTCCGGTCGAGGTGATGAAGCAGGTCATCGACCGGATGGGCATGACCGAGGTGACGATCTGCTACGGGATGACCGAGACGTCGCCGGTGTCCACCCAGACCCGCGCCGACGACTCGCTGGAGCGCCGGGTGTCCACCGTCGGCCGGGTGCACCCGCATGTCGAGGTCAAGATCGTCGACCCGGAGTCCGGGCTGACCCTGCCCCGCGGTGAACCCGGCGAGCTGTGCACCCGGGGCTACTCGGTGATGCTCGGCTACTGGAACGAGCCGGAGAAGACCGCTGAGGTGATCGACCGGGCCCGCTGGATGCACACCGGCGACATCGGGATCATGGACTCCGACGGCTACGTGAACGTCACCGGCCGGATCAAGGACATGGTCATCCGAGGCGGGGAGAACGTCTACCCCCGCGAGGTCGAGGAGTTCCTGTACACCCACCCCGACATCCTGGACGCGCAGGTCATCGGGGTTCCCGACGCGCGCTACGGCGAGGAGCTGTGCGTGTGGGTCACCCTGCGCGAGGGCGTCGCGGACCTCACCGCGCAGGCCGTGCGCGAGTTCGCCGCGGGCAGGCTGGCGCACTACAAGATCCCGCGCTACGTCGTGGTCGTCGAGCAGTTCCCGATGACCGTCACCGGCAAGGTCCGCAAGGTCGAGATGCGGGCGCGTTCCGTGGAGCTGCTCGACCTCGCCGACGCCGCCGAGATCCGCAACGCGTGAGATTTCCCTCGGCGCCGCAGGGCAGCTACCTCCGGTCGGCCGCTGTGCGCGACGGCGGGTCGGGGCTAGGCTGCATGCTGCGCGTCCCGGTGTCGCTCGGCGAGCCGACCGTGAGTGAAGAGTGCGGCGGACCAGGCACCAGGGGCGCGTTTGTCGTGTGGCCGCAGGGTCGCCCCGGTGAACGCCGCACGACGAGGGACCGAACGAGGACGGGTGAGCAGGGTGCCGACCGGCAGGGTCAAGTGGTACGACGCCGACAAGGGTTTCGGGTTCCTCGCGCAGGACGGTGGCGAGGACGTCTATGTCCGCAGGTCCGCGCTGCCGGCCGGGGTCACGGAGCTCATGGCGGGCCAGCGCGTCGAGTTCGGAATGGCCGAGGGCAGGCGCGGGCCACAGGCGCTGTCGGTCCGGCTGGTCGAGGCTTTGCCGTCGGTGGTGGAGGCGACGCGGCGTCCTGCCGAGGAGCTGCACGGGCTGATCGAGGACATGATCAAGCTGCTCGACGACCGGGTCCAGCCCGAGCTGCGCCGCGGCCGCTACCCCGACCGCAAGACCTCCAAGCTGACCGCCGAGGTCGTCAGGGCCGTCGCCCGCGACCTCGACGGTTGAGCCGGTCAGGCACGCTTGTCCCAGGTCAGGAACCTTGGGCCTGAAGCACCCAGGTGCCGCGGACCGGGAACTCGATCTCACCGGTCTGCGGGTTCATCGCCGGGGCCGGCCCGAACTGCTGTACCTGCGCGGTGACGAGCTGGTCGGTCGCGGCGGGTAGCACCAGCGTGTAGTCCTGCTGCCGGGTCGGGGCGAACACCGGGCTGCGGTCGTCGACCTGCTGACCGGCGGGAGAGCGGTAGCTGAACACCACGTGCCACGGGGCTTGCGACACCTCGTCCGGGACGTGGATCCGCACGTTCGTGCCCACCGGCACCGGCAGCGTGACCTCGGCACCCGCGTCACCCTTGCAGTCGCGCAACTGCAGGTCGCAGTACTGGGTCGGCCCGGTGCTGCGCTCCTGCCCGGCGACGCCGAAGGTGACCAGGGGTGGCTCGTCCGATCCGCAACCGCTGACCAGCAGTGCCGCCACGAGCAGCAGTGGGAGGGCGTGGCGGTGCACGCCGCCACCCTACGGAGGGTCGGCGCTCGACGGCTGGGGACTCGGGACTCGCAGGCCGGGCCCCGGCACCGGGCTGCGGCCACGACTGATCATCGACGTCTGGCCGCCCGCCACCGCGACCACGCAGGCGACCACGGCGAACCCGACCCAGAACGTGCTGTGCGGCATCAGTAGCCCCAGCGCGCCGCCGAACACCCAGGCCAGCTGCAGCACCGTCTCCGAACGGCCGAACGCCGACGCTCGGGACTCCTCGGGCAGGTCGCGCTGGATCACCGCGTCGAGACAGACCTTGGCCAACGCGCTCGACGAGGCCGCGACGAAACCGACCACGGCCGCCGTCGCGATTCCGGGAAGGAACGCCGCCAGCACCGCCGACGCGCAGGCGGCGGCGATGCACGACAGCACCACCGGGTCGGCGCGGCGATGAGCCTGCCGCGAGCCGGCGGCGTTGCCCGCGAAGGCACCCAGCCCCGCCGCGGCGCCGACGACGGCGATGAGGAACAGCTGCCGTGCCGGGTCGTGCTCGGTCCGGATCTTCACCACGAACGCGACGAACAGGGTGAGGAAGCCGGTGAGCACCCGGATCGTGCCGTTGCCCCACAGTGCCACCAGCACGGGACGGCCCATCGGCTGTCGTCTGCCGCGCCGGGTGCTGTGCAGCACCGCGGGCACCTCGCCCGAGGCCAGCTCCACCCAGCGCGGGACCGGTAGGCACGCCACGGTGCCGAGGACGGCGAGCGCGGCCGTGTAGTAGAGAGCACCTGGCGAGCCGAACAGCGCAGCGACCCCCGCTCCGATCCCGCCGAACACTGCGCCCGAGGCCAGCCCGAACGCCGTCAGGCGGGAGTTCGTGGTGACCAGGGTGATCTTCTCGGGCAGCACCCGCGGGGTGACCGCCGCATTGAGCACGACGAACGACTTGCTCAGCACCATCACGGCGAGCGCTGCCGGGTAGAGCAGCCAGTTGTCGTAGTTCAGCGCCATCACCACCGCGAGCAGGGCACGGCCGGCGAAGGACACGGCCAACGCGGCGCGCCGGCCGCGCTGGCACCGGTCGAGCAGCGGGCCGATGACCGGTGCGATCAGCGCGAACGGTGCGACCGTGATCACCAGATAGAGCACGACCTTGGTCTTGCTCTCGGCGCTGGCCGCGGCGAAGAACAGGATGTTGGCCAGCGCGACGGCGACGGCGGCGTCCACCGCGTACGTCATCATCGTGGCGTAGGTGAGCGCGGTCAGCCCGGAGCGGTCGGCGCCGTCGGCGGTTGCCGCGCGACGGAACGTGCCGACCATGTTCTGACCGAGCTGCCGGCTGCGCATCGCGGCGACCCTGGTGACCGTGAGCTTGCGGGGCAACTTCGGGCCGGGTCGGGACCGTGGGCCGGGCCGGGGCGGGGCCGCGGCCGGCGGATCGGGCGCCGGCGGTGTCCAGCTCGGGGCGGGTGGGGGGTTGCGCCGGTACTCGGCGGGGTCGTAGTAGGGGTCGTCGTGCCACGGGTAGCGGCGGACCGGCGCTGGCTCGGCGGACGGCTGCGCGCTCCGCGGCGTCGGCGGCTCCGGACCCGGATCCGGCTCGCAACCGGAGGAGCCGTCGGCCCGGCTCCCGTCGTCGACCGCTACCCAGGTCGGTCCCCGGCCCGTCCGGCGACCGCGCCGTCGTTTCAGGGAACGGGATCTGGTCACGTCCACATTCTGGCCCACCGGAACGTCTGCGTACGGCCGTCAGGGGTCGAGCTGTGGGACCGACCGTCGGTTCAGCCCGGGGGAAGCAACGGATCTACCCACGTGGTTCCGTCCGTTCCCGCCGGTCGCCTGGCCTACCGTGGTCCGGTGTCGGCGACGCGGTTGCTGGTCTACCACGCCCTGAAGGCCTTGGCCAGGGACGGTCTCATCCTGGTGGTGGACACCGGGAGTCAGCGTTCTCGACCGGAGCGCACCCGGTACGAGCTGACCGAGGACGGCGAGCAGGAGTTCTTCACGCTGTTACGCGAGTCGCTGTGGCGCGTCTCCGGCTCACCGTTACCAATGCGTACCGGGGTGTCGTTTACTTGGCTATCACGGTGATGAGCAGCGCAGGGCAACCCGAAGGGACGACAAGGGGCGATGAGCACCGCTCGACCCGAGACCGCGCAGCCATCCACAGGTTCGGGGGACCCGGCAGACCTCATGATCGAGGCGACGGGTCTGGCCAGGACCTTCCGGGCCCGCAAGCAGACCGTCGAGGCGGTGCGCGGAGTGGATCTGTTCGTGCGTCGGGGGGAGATCGTCGGGTTCCTCGGCCCCAACGGCGCCGGCAAGACCACCACGCTGCGGATGCTCACCACGCTGCTGCAGCCCACCGCGGGCCAGGCCCGGGCCGGCTGCGACCTGCGCGGTGATCCCGTGGGGGTGCGCCGGAGCATCGGTTACGTCCCGCAGGGAGGCAGCGCCGACCCCGGCTGCACGGTCGGCGAGGAGCTCGTCCTGCAGGCGCGGCTCTACGACGTGACGCCCGAGGCCGCCCGCCGCCGGGCCCACGAGCTCGCTGACCAGCTCGACCTCGCCGGCCTGTACGACCGGCTGGCGAAGACCCTCTCCGGGGGCCAGCGCCGCCGCCTCGACATCGCGCTCGGCCTGGTGCACAACCCTGCGTTGGTCTTTCTCGACGAGCCGAGCACCGGGCTGGACCCGCAGAGCCGGGCCAACCTGTGGGACCACATCCGGCGCCTGCGCCGCGGGGGGCAGGCGACGGTGTTCCTCACCACCCACTACCTCGAGGAGGCCGACGCACTGTGTGACCGCATCCTGGTCATCGACCACGGCCGGATCGTCGCCGAGGGCACCCCCGACGAGCTCAAGCGACGCATCTCCGGTGACGTGGTCACCATCGACATCGCCGGCGCCGATGTCCAGGTCGAGCAGGCCAGGCAGACCCTGGCCGGACCCGTGGGTCAGCGCCTCGGGGTGAATGACCTCACCGTCACCGGTCCTACCCTGCGGCTCACGGTCGACCACGGCGAGTCGGTCCTCGTCGCCCTGATGCGCGCCCTGGACGCGACCGGCGCCGACATCACCGCCATCCAGGTCGCCCGCCCCAGCCTCGACGACGTGTTCCTCACCGTCACCGGCCGCTCGCTGCGCGACGCCTGACCCCACCCCTCCACCGGGAGCGCCCGATGCCCACCGTGCTGCGCGACACCCTGCTCATCTTCCGCCGCCAACTGACCCTGTCGCTGCGCAACCCGGCGTGGGTGCTGATCGGGCTCACCCAGCCCATCCTGTACTTCGCGCTGTTCGGGCCGCTGCTGCGCGACGTCGTCGACCTGCCCGGCTTCCTCCCGGGCAGCACCTGGCAGCAGATCTTCGTGCCCGCCCTGCTGGTGCAGCTCGGCCTGTTCGGGTCCGCCTTCGTCGGGTTCACCATCATCGCCGAGCTGCGCAACGGCGTGGTCGAACGCATGCGCGTCACCCCGGCCAGCCGGCTGGCCCTGCTCATGGGCCGGGTGCTGCGCGACGCCGTCACCCTGCTCGTGCAGTCCCTGGTGCTCGTCGCGGTCAGCGTCATGTTCGGCCTGCGCGCCCCGGTCCTCGGGGTGCTCATCGCGATGGGCTTCGTCGTCCTGCTCGCGGTGGCCATGGCTTCGCTGTCCTACGCGGTCGGGCTGCTCCTCAAGAGCGAGGACACCCTCGCGCCGCTGCTGAACACGATCGTCGTGCCGGTGCTGCTGCTGTCGGGCATCCTGCTCCCGATCGGGCCACTGGCCCCGGCCTGGCTCAATGCGCTGTCCCACGCCAACCCGTTCCGCTACGTCGTCGACGGCATGCGCGACGCCTTCGTCGGGCACTACACCACCACCGCGATGTGGACCGGCCTCGGCGTGGCCGTCGCCGTGGCCGCGATCGCCGTCACGATCGGCACCCGCACGTTCCGCTCCGAGAACGCCTGAGCTCAGCCTGCCGGCACGAACCGCACCCGGAACATCGCCGGCCACAGCTTCCCGGTCAGCAGGAACTCCCCGTCGCCGACGGCCGCGATCCCGTTGAGCACGTCGGTCCCGGCCCGGCGCTGCGCGTCCAGCAGCCCGCCCGTGTCGACAACCGCGGTGACGTGCCCGTCGGCCATGTCGATGCGCACCAGCCGATCGGTGCGCCAGATGTTCGCCCACACCTGCCCGTCGACGCATTCGAGCTCGTTGAGCCGGGTGACCTCGCCGCCGTCGAGGGTGACCCGCACCGAACCGGTCTCGGCGAACGTCACCGGGTCGTGGAAGCGCAGCCGGTCGGTGCCGTCGCTCTGCACCAGCCGTGAGCCGTCGTGGCACAGCCCCCAACCCTCGCCGGCGAGCGGGACCTGGCGCCGGAGTCGCAACGTCGTGCGGTCCCATTCCAGGGCAACCCCGTCGCGCCAGGTGAGCTGCCAGATCCGGTCGCCGACCACGGTGATGCCCTCCCCGAACAGCGAACCGGGCAGCGGAACGGCCCGGCGCAGCGCCCCGGTGGCCGGGTCGAGCTCGCGCAGCTGGGAGCGGCCTTCGAGCCCGGTGCCCTCGTAGAGGACCCCGTCGGTGAGCTCGAGGCCCTCGGTGAACGCGCTGGTGTCGTGCGGCTGCTCGGCCAGCACCTCAGGGCGCAACACCGGCACCGGGGACGGTGCGCACCCCGTGGCGACCAGGGTGACGAGGGCGACGGCGCCCAGGAGTGCGCGCCGGAGGACCACGATGGACCAGGGTGGCACAATTGCGTCCATGAGCGCAGTTCCGACCCTCGACGCACCGCGCCCGCTTGTGGACGCGGTCGCGCTGGCCCGTTCCGCTGCGATCGACGAGGCGGCCTTCGACGTGGGCCCTGTCGCGGCGGAGGTAGCTGTCGGGGAGCACCAGGATGCCCGGCCGGAGGGCGAAGGTGCCCTCACCCATTTCTTCGCGGCGTGCAAGCCCGGCTACCGGGGCTGGCGTTGGGCCGTCACGCTGGCCTGGGTGGGTGACGGCGAGCCGGTGACGGTCAGTGAGGTCGTGCTCGTTCCCGGCCCGGACGCGCTGGTCGCGCCGGTATGGGTACCGTGGCAGGAGCGCGTCCGGCCCGGCGACCTCGGCGTCGGCGACCTGCTCCCCGCCCCGGCCGGCGACGATCGGCTGGTCCCGGGCTACCTCGCCGCCGACGACCCCGCGGTGGAGGAGGTCGCGGTCGAGGCGGGCCTCGGGCGCAGTGCGGTGCTCAGCCGGTTCGGCCGCGACGAGGCCGCCCAACGCTGGGCGGACGGTCCGCACGGGCCGGCTGCCGAGATGGCCCGCTCGGCCCCGGGCCCCTGCGGGACCTGCGGGTTCTTCCTGCCGCTCGCCGGGTCGTTGCGCGCGGCCTTCGGGGTGTGCGGCAACGAGTACGCCCCGGCCGACGGTGCCGTGGTGGCCGTCGAATTCGGCTGCGGTGCGCACTCCGACGTCGCGCTCGAACCGGGCTCACCGGTGCCGGTCGCCGAGCTGGTCTACGACGACGGGGTCGACCTGGAGCCGGCCGGGTCGCATTGAGCGACCCCTTCGGCACCGCCGCCTTGCGGGCCGCCGTCCTCGCCGGGTGGGCGGGCTCGCCCACCCGGTTCCGGGAGGACGCGAACGCCGAGGAGGACCTGCTGCTCGGCGGTTACGCCGGGGCCTGGTTCGTCGAGCTGGCGCAGAACGCCGCCGATGCCGCGCGTGGCGTCGGCCGGCCGGGTGCGCTGCGGGTCGCGGTGGTCGGCGGCGAGCTGCGGGTGGCGAACACCGGGGCACCCCTGGACACCGCCGGGGTGGCCGCGCTGGCGTCGTTGCGGGCCTCGGCGAAGCGCGACGACGAGGGCTCGGTCGGGCGCTTCGGCGTCGGTTTCGCCGCGGTGCTCGGGGTGTCCTCGGCGCCGCGGGTGATCACCGGGGCCGGGACGGGGGTGCGCTTCTCCGCCGCCGACACCGCGGCGGCGGTGGCCGAGCTGGCCGGGCCCGCGGCCGAGCTGGCGCGCCGCGGTGGCCAGCTTCCGGTGCTGCGCCTGGTCTGGCCCGTCGGCCCGGACGAGCCCGCGCCGCCCCCGGGCTACGACACCGAGGTCCGGCTGCCGCTGGCCGCCGGGGACGACCCGGCCGGGCTGCTGGAGCAGGCCGTGGCCACCGCGCCGGACCTGCTCCTCGCGCTGCCCGATCTCGCCGAGATCACCGTCGGCACCGCGGAGCTGCGCCGGGAGGACTCCGGCGGCGCCGTGCGAATCGGGGAGCGGTGCTGGCTGCTCGCCCGCCGTAGCGGACGGCTCGACGCCGCCGACGCCGGGGCGCAGCCCGCCGAGCAGCGCGGTCGTCGCGACTGGTGGGTCTGCTGGGCGCTGCCGGTGGCCGCCGACGGCCGGCCCGTCCCGCTCGGGGAGGACGTCGCGCACGCGCCCACCGCCAGCACCGAGCGGCTCTCGCTGCCCGCCCGGTTGATCGCGACGCTGCCGCTGGAGCCCGACCGGCGCCGGGTGCGCGGCGGGGCCGCCACCGACCGGGTGCTCACCGCCGCCGGCCCCGCCTACCTTGACCTGGTGCACGCGGTGCCGACCGCCGACCGGCTCGCACTGGTACCGGTACCGGGCTTCCCTCGCTCCGGGCTCGACGAGCGGCTGCGGGCGGTGCTCATCGAGGCGCTGCGCGGGGCGGCCTGGCTGCCCGCGGCCGCGGACCCGGACGGACCCGAGCTGGTGGCGTCGCGCGCCGAATGGGTCGACATACCGGGCGCGGTCGGGCTGGCCGCGCTGCTTGCCGCGGCAGGTGGCTCCGGACTCGTCGACCCCGCCGCGATCACCGGAGCGCCGCCGGGCGTCGCGGCCGACGACCGCTTCGCCCGGCTCGTCGACACCGACACCGTCGCCGGGACACCGCCCGGGGTGTTCGCCGAGCTCGGGGTGCGCAGGATCGGTCCCGAGGAGCTGGTCGACCGGTTGCTCGGGCTACGCAGGGTTGCCACCTGGTGGCGCGCGCTGTATGCCGCGCTGGAGCCCGCCGCGGAGACCGTGCCGGGGCTGGTCGACGCGCTGCGCGGGCTGCCGGTGCCGCTGGTCGGCGGCCGCACGGTGGCTGGCCCGGCTTCCGTGCTGCTACCGGCCGGTGCGGTCGGGGGACCGCTCGCCGCGCTCGCCGGGCTGGGGCTGCCGGGCCTGCACCTCGGCGACCCGGACGCCGGGCACCCGCTGCTCGCCCGGCTCGGCGCCGAGCCCGCCGATGCGGCCGGGGTGCTCGCCCATCCGGCGTTGCGCGACGCCGTCGAACGGTCGGTGGACGACGCCGAAGCCGGCCTGGACACCGCACCGCTGGCCGCGGCGGTGCTCGACCTGGTGGCCGAGCTCGGGCCCGCCGAGCTCGCCTCGGTCGGGACGACCGGGGTCCCGCTGCACCGCTGGTTGGGCGCGCTCGCGCTGGTCGACTCGGACGGCGAGCCGGCCAGGGCCGACGAGCTCGTGCTGCCCGACGCCGCGTTGCGCCCCCTGCTGGCCGACGACGCGCCGGTCGGCGTGCTCGGCGCGGCGTGGGCCGATCGGGTGCCGCGGGCGGTGCTGGCGGCGGTCGGGGTGCTGGACGGGTTCACGGTGCTGCGCGACGACGACCCCGCCGGCCCCGACCACGACCTGCACGACGAGGACCGCTGGTTCGACGGCCTTGCCGCGCCGCCCGGCTGGCTCGCCGCGGTCCGCGACCTCGATCTCGTCGCCGACGACGCGTGGCCCGCCGCGCTGGCACTGCTCGCCGGCGAACCGGACACCCGGGCCGCGGTGCTGATGCCGTGCGGCTACACCGGTTGGTGGCTGGCCGAGCACGCACGGCTGGGCGGGCGGCGTCCGCGGCACTGGCGGTTGGCCTCGGCGACCGGGCTCGCGCAGCTGTACGACCCCGTCCCGGGCGGACCGGTGGACGAGGCGGTGCTCGCCGCGATCGGCGTCCGGACCGGCCTTGCGGTCGCCGGTCGCGCGGAGGCCGCGGATCTGCTGGGCCGCCTCGCCGACCGCGACCGGCAGCTTGATCCCGCGGTGGCGGCCGCCGCCCACGGCGCGCTCGCTGCGGCCGTGGCCGCCTGCCGCGTCGACCCCGCCGAGCTCGACCCCCCGCAGCGGGTGCGGGCGCTGGACGGCACCGCGGTGCCGGTGGACGACGCGGTGGTGCTCGACGCCCCGTGGCTGGCCGCGGTGCTGCCCGCCGCCGAGCTGGTCGCCGGCGGCGCCGACCCGCCTGCGCTCGCCGATCTGCTCGACCTGCCGCTCGCCTCCGAGGTCGTGTCCGCGGCGGTGCCGGCCGGCGGCCGGGTGGTGCGCTGGGCCGAGTTGCCCGAGGTCGTGTTGGCCTGCCACGCACTTGGCCTGGAGGTACCGGAGGGCGAGCTGGTCCTGCACGATGAGCTGGTGATCGAGCTGCGGCGGCCGCGGGCCGGCCCTTGTGCCGTCCCGGCCTGGTCCGATGCCGGCGGCTGCTGGCACGCCACCGACCCGGTTCGGGCGCTGCTCTGGTGGGCGGCCGCCAGGCGGTCCGGTGAGCCGGCTACCGGGTGAACCGCCTTGATGCGTGCTAGGAAGGGGACGTGAGGGGTGTGCGCGGCGGCGCGTCCGTGCTGCCGAAGCGGGTGAGTGTCCTGTCGGTCCACACCTCGCCGCTGGAGCAGCCCGGAACGGGCGACGCAGGCGGCATGAACGTTTACATCGTGGCCACCGCGCTGCGGATGGCGCGGCGCGGCGTCGAGGTGGAGATCTTCACCAGGGCGACCTCGTCGGAGCTGGCGCCGGTCGCCGAGCTCGCTCCGGGGGTACTGGTCCGCCATGTGGCCGCGGGGCCGTTCGAGGGGCTCGGCAAGGACGACCTGCCGGGCCAGCTGTGCGCGTTCACCGCCGGTGTGCTGCGCGTCGAGGCCACCCAGGAACCGGGTTACTACGACGTCGTGCACTCGCACTACTGGCTGTCCGGGCAGGTGGGCTGGCTGGCCCGGGACCGGTGGGGGGTGCCGCTGGTGCACAGCGCGCACACGCTGGCCCGGGTGAAGAACGCCGCACTGGCCGACGGCGACCCACCGGAACCGATGATCCGGGTGATCGGTGAGGACCAGGTCGTCGCCGAGGCCGACCGGCTGATCGGCAACACCGAGACCGAGGCCCGCCAGCTCGTGGAGCTCTACGGTGCCGACCCCGCGCGCACCGTGACCGTCCCGCCGGGCGTCGACCTCGCCCGGTTCCATCCGGGCGACCGGTCGGTGGCGCGGGCCGCGCTGGGAATTCCGGGCGGCGCGGTGGTGCTCGCGTTCGTCGGCCGGATCCAGCCGCTCAAGGCGCCCGACGTGTTGCTGCGGGCCGTGGCCGAGTTGCTGCGCCGGGACCCGGCGCTGCGCTCCCGACTGGTCGTCCTGGTCGCGGGGGGCCCCTCGGGCAGCGGCCTGGCCGAGCCGAAGGCGCTCCAGCGGCTCGCGGTCGCTCTCGGGCTCACCGGCCCCGAACCGGTGGTGCGCTTCTTGGCGCCGCAGTCGGGCGAGGGCCTCGTCGACGTCTACCGGGCCGCCGACGTCGTCGCAGTGCCGAGCCACAACGAGTCGTTCGGCCTGGTCGCGCTGGAGGCCCAGGCCTGCGGTACACCGGTCGTCGCGGCCCGGGTCGGCGGGTTGCGCGTCGCGGTGGCCGACGGCCGCTCCGGGTTGCTGGTCGACGGGCACGGCGCGCCGGAGTGGGCCGACGCGCTGGGTCGGATCGCGCTGCGCCCGGGTGCACGCGACGTGCTGGCGGCCGGTGCACTCGAGCACGCCAGGGCGTTCTCCTGGGATCGCACCACCGACGCGCTGCTCGACACCTACGCCGGCGCAGCCGCGGAGTTCACCGCGCGCCAGGCACGGGTGGTGAGCTGACAGCCGGTGGTGTTGCGGGGCACGCTGCGGGCATGATCGACCCTGACGAGGGGAGCGCGCCGATGGACACCGACGGCCTCGATGCCCGTGTCGTGGCGGCGCTTCGGGGGTTGGAGGTCGATCACCAACACCGGGAGCCCGGCCAGTTCCTGGTCACCCTGCCCGGCAGGAACCGGCTGCAGACCCAGTGCTGGCTGCTGCTGCGCGAGCACACACTGTTCGTCCAGGCGTTCGTCTGCCGCCGGCCTGACGAGAACCACGAGGGCGTCTACCGGTTCATGCTCCAGCGAAACGCCCGGCTCTACGGCGTGTACTACGCGCTGGACCGGATCGGGGACATTCACCTGATCGGCCGGATCGGGCGGCACGCGGTGAACCCCGACGAGCTGGACCGAGTGCTGGGGCAGGTCCTCGAGGCCGCCGACGGCGACTTCAACACGCTGCTGGAGCTCGGTTTCGCGGCGTCCATCCGCCGGGAGCACGCGTGGCGATCCGAGCGTGGGGAGTCGCTGACCAACCTGCGTGCCTTCAACCACCTCTTCACCTGATCAGTCGCCTCGTCGAACGTGTCGTCAGCGCTCTCGGTGCAGCTCTGCTGACCCGTTCGGCGCTATGGGCCAGGCAGGGCAGAAGCCTCGGCCGTCACGGTCGGGAGTAGGCCAACGACCTAGCATGAGTCCGGATCCGGCGGCCCGCACGTGTCGGTCGCCCGCGGTCCCCGTTCGAGCCGCAAGGGAGCGCCCCGATGTCGATCCGCAGCCCGTACCCGGACGTCGAGATCCCGGAGGTCTCGCTGTTCGAGTTCCTGTTCGCCGGCGGCTTCGGCGACCGGGCCCACGCCCCGGCCCTGATCGACGGCGGGTCCGGCGCCGCGACCACGTTCGCGGAGCTCGCCGCCATGGTCACCAGGATCGCCGCGGCGCTCGCCGAGCGGGGTATCGGTGCGGGCGACGTGGTGGGCATCTTCGCGCCGAACACACCGCACTGGGTCGCCGCTTTCCACGGGGTGCTGCGTGCCAACGCCGTCGTGACCAGTGCGAACTCGCTCTACACTGCCGGCGAGCTGGCCCATCAGCTGCACGACTCCGGTGCCACGTTGCTGATCACGGTCTCGTCGTTCCTCGACCGCGTCGCCGCTGCGGCGAAGGAGGTCGGGCTCGGCGAGGATGCGATCGTCGTGCTCGACGGTCCCGCAGCGAACTCCGACGGGTACACCTCCCTGCGCGATCTGCTCGCGACCACCGCCGAGCCACCTGTGCTCACCGTCGGCGCATGGGACACCGCCGTCCTGCCCTACTCGTCGGGCACCACCGGCCTCGCCAAGGGGGTGGTGCTCACCCACCGCAACCTGGTCGCCAACCTGCTGCAGATCCAGCCGCTGGGCGGCGTCACCAGCGCGACCAAAATCCTCGCGGTGCTGCCGTTCTTCCACATCTACGGCATGACGGTGATGATGAACCAGGGGCTGCACGCCCGGTCCACAGTGGTCACGATGCCGAGGTTCGACCTGGTCGAGTTCCTGCGGGTCATCTCCGAGCACCAGATCCAGCGCGTCTACATCGCCCCGCCGGTCGCGGTCGCGCTGGCCAAACACCCGATCGTCGAGCAGTACGACCTCTCCTGCATCGACGTGATCTTCTCCGGCGCCGCCCCGCTCGACGGCGAGCTCGGGCGCGCGGTTGCCAAGCGGCTGAGCTGCACCGTGCTGCAGGGCTACGGCATGACCGAGCTGTCCCCGGTCAGCCATTGCATCCCCGACGACCGCCCCGACCTGGACCTGAGCAGCGTCGGTTTCGCGATTCCGAACACCGAGTGCAAGCTGGTGGACCCGGAGACCGGCGCGGAGGTGGGCCCCGGTGGGCGCGGTGAGCTGTGCGTCAAGGGCCCGAACGTGATGGTCGGCTATCTCCACAACCCGCAGGCCACCGCGGAGACGCTCGACGAGGACGGTTACCTGCACACCGGTGACGTGGCGACGGTGACGAAGGACGGCGTGTTCTCCATCGTCGACCGGGTCAAGGAGCTGATCAAGTACAAGGGATACCAGGTCCCGCCGGCCGAGCTGGAGGCGCTGCTGCTGACCCACGACAAGATCGCCGACGCCGCGGTCATCGGGGTGCGCGACGCCGAAGGCGAGGAGGTGCCCAAGGCGTTCGTGGTCAAGCAGGGCCGCGACATCGAGCTCAGCGCCGACGAGGTGATGGCCTTCGTCGCCGAAAGGATCGCGCCGCACAAGAAGATCCGCGCCGTCGAGTTCATCGACGAGGTACCGAAGTCGGCGGCGGGCAAGATCCTGCGCAAAGACCTGCGCGCAAGGGCCTGCGTTCCGCAGTTGATGGCGGATTCTGGGACACGTTCGGGCGGAGTGTGCAGGTCAGCGGGCCCGCGCTGACCCCGCTACGACGAGAACGCCTAGTACACGAATGAGCCACCCTGGGTTTGCTTGAGCTGCGCGA
>JBBSGM010000025.1:0-39814 GCA_038254065.1 Mycobacteriales bacterium
ACCCAGTACGACGCGAGCTCCACCACCACGGCGACCACCACCCAGCCCACGCTGACCGAGGTCAACGTGTCCGCCGCGGCGAGCAGCTCGTCGCTGCTGTCGAACAGCACCTTGACCGCGATCCCGGCCCCGGCCAGCCCGGCGACGACGAGGGCCAGCCGCTTCCAGCTCAGCCGCAGCCAGGACCAGCGCACCGGCCGACCCGGCCGGTCCCGCGCCGATCCGGTCCCGCTCATCCGGGTGAGCCTGCCACACTCCATCAGGCCATCGGACCGGGCGCAGGGCCGTGCGGCGCAACCGCGAATGGCCGTCGGTTCACCCCAGCTGCTGGGCGAACCGGGCGACCGCCGCAGCCAACGTCCGGTCGATCAGCGTCGCGATCTCCTCCCACCGGGCGTCCGGCTCGTCGCTGAACACGAGCGTGACGCTGTCGTTCGGCGTGAACCGCAGCAGCGGAGTCGGAACCGACCGGTCATCGCTGTCCCCGTCGCGTAACGGCGGGGACTCGGCGAACGCCGTGACCGCGAGCACGCCGGTGTCGCCGTGCCCGACCTTCTGCACCGCGACCACGTAGCGCAGGGTCGCGCCCAACACGCTCAGATGCAGCCGGGACCACCAGCTACCGCCCGTGAGGTTGGCGAAGAAGTCCACCTCGCGGGCCGTGCGCACGAGCTGTGCATGCCAGTAGCTCGACCTGTCATCCGGTGGCGCCGCGTCGACGACCACGGCCCGGGCGTGGGCGTCCACCACGGCGAACTGCTCGCGAACTCCCTCACCCAACTCCCCGAGATGCGGGGCGATCTCGCCGTGCAACGCTGCCGCGAGCGCTTCGGCTCTGATTATCCGGTCGGTCCGGTCGGCCTCGCGCAAGGCCCGCAGCCGGTCGGCGTACGCGCGAGCGACGTCGAGAACGCTCGCCCCTTCGATGTCCGGCTCCGCCGGTCGTTCGAGCTCCGAACGCAGTGCGACGATCTCCAGGCGCGCAAACAGCCGGATGAGTGGTCGTAGGTCGCCGGCGTTCGCCCGGTTCAGAGTGTCGATGTACTCGCTGCGCATCGTTCGGTCTACGACGAGCGGTGCATACTGGGCACGGAGCAGTACGAGCAACGTGAGTGCGCGTCCGACCCGGCCGTTGCCGTCCTCGAACGGGTGGATCCGGATGAAGCGGTGATGCAGCCAGGCCGCCCGGACCACAGGGTGCGTGTCCGCCGACTCGGCGTACAACTCGAGGAGCCGGTCCATCTGCGACTGCACATGCTCCGGCGGCGTGTACTCGAGCAGCGATCCGTCGTGCCGCGTCACGTGGTTCGGCTGCTGCTTCCACGTCCCACGGTGCAGCTGCGCCTGTAGCACTCGCCCGAACTGGTCGCGGGCCTCGTAGGTCGCCTGCTCCCGGCACACCAGCTGGTGCAGCTGCCGAATGAAGGGCAAGCTCAGGTCCTGGCCCTCCCGCACCACCTCGGCCAGGAACTCGAGCGCCTCGTGCTGGGACCGGATGATCGCGAGAGTGTCCTCGTCCACGCCGCCCTCTCGGGTGGCGACTTCCGCGGTCAGTCCCTCGGCGATGAGCGCCTCGGTGACGCCCCAGTCGATGTCGTAGAGCCGTTCGATGATGCCCGTTTCGATGGCGTGCCGCCGCAGGCTCCGCTGCCGAGCCTCGGCGAGCTCGTTCGGAGTGACCCGCGACAGCGCGTCCACCCACGCAGAGCGAAGCGTGTCGACGGACGCGAGCACGCCTGCCAGATCACCGTTGACCGGCGGGAGGGGCTCGACGTCCCCCCAGTGATCAACGGCTGTCTCCGACATGGCGCGCACGATAGACCTCGGACCGAAAGTGAGTACCCATCGATCCCCGCTACGGTGGGGTTGCGACTTCAACTGCGGGGAGGTGAGCGTCCTGAACGGGTCGGAACCCGTCGCGATCGGCCAGCGGGTGCGCACCATCCGACGGCGCCGCGGCCTCAGCCTCGACGTGACCGCAGGCCTGGCCGGGATCAGCAAGCCCTACCTGTCCATGCTGGAGCGTGGCGAGCGACGGTGGGAACGCCGCGGCCTGCTCGAGGACGTGGCCGGCGCGCTCGGCTGCGCAGTGGCCGACCTGACCGGGCAGCCCTACCCTCCGGCGGACCGGAATTCAGCCGACGCGCTGGCGACCCTCCCGAGCATCCGGCTGGCGCTCAACGACTATGCCCCCGACGAAGTACCCACCGCAACGCCGCGGCCCCTCGACCAGCTGCTGGACCTGGCTGACCACGCCTCCCGGCACCGTGACCAAGCACGCTACTGGCTTGCCGGCCACGACCTCGGGAACCTGCTACTCGAGCTACAAGCTCATGCCAACGTCGGGAATCCTGCTGATCGCGAGCGGGCGCTGGCCGCGATGGTCGAGTCCTGGATGGTCGCGGCCGCCATCGCGAAGAACTTCGGCTTCATCGACCTGTCGGTGGCTGCCACCCGGCACGGATCCGACTACGCCCACCTCCTCGGCGCGCCCGGGCTGCTCGGCTTCGCCCGCTGGTACGAGGCACTGAGCCTGATGCGGCTCGGGGCCCGCAGCCGCGCATCGTCGTTGCTCACCGACGCCGTCGACGACCTCGCCCCGGCGGTGCGGCTCGCCGCACCGGACACCACCGTCGCCGAGATGGTCGGGCTGATGCACCTGACCGCCGCGCAGAACGCAGCGCGATCAGGCTCATCAGACAATGCCCATGCCCACCTCGACGAAGCCGACCGGATCGCCAGGCGGGTCGGGGAGCGGAACACCCTGCGCAGGCACTTCGGGCCGACGAACGTCGCCTCGTGGCGTCTCGCCGTCGGCATCGAGCTCGGCGAGGGTGCAAGGGCCTACGCCGACGCCACTGACGCCCCGATCGACGTCGATGCGCTGGGCAGCAAGGAGCGGTCCGCAGCATTGCACCTCGACTTCGCCCGCGCCCTGGCCCAGGAGAACGGGTCGCGTGACTGGGACGCGATCCGCCACCTCGACACCGCAGACCGGATTGCCCCGCAGCTGATCCGCCCCGACCCGATCGCCCGGGACCTGGTGGCGGCCCTGGACCGCCGGGCCCGCCACCAGGTGTGGGAGCTGGACAGCCTGCGGAACAGGTTCGGGATGGTCCGTCCATGCTGACCAGGGTTCACCGATGGTGAACTCTGCGAACGGTGTTCTTCCTTAACGTCGATGCATGATCGCCGCCGTGCGCGCCATGCTTGGCCGCCGCCTCCATCGCCGCGCAGGCCGGCACCGGCCCGGGATCAACCCGCGGCCAAACTTTGATATCCGATGCCCGCGAAGGGCCCGCCGATGACCGTCGAACGACCGTCGCCCCTGTAGAGAGGTGACCGGCTCCGTCAGGTGCGGTAGGGACGGTCAGTGTGGTGCGTGCTGGCTGATTTCAGATAGGCGAGTGCGGTGCCGCCATGATGGGGTACGTGTCGCGAGCGCGGATCCGAGCGATCGAGCGATGCCGGCGGCACCTGGTCATGTCTGCCCGAGCAATTCGGGCGAGTATTGCGACAGCATGGCGTCGAGGGCGTCGCCGAGGGGAGCGAAGAACTCACGGGCCGGACCCACGATGCGTGGGCTGCTGCGCAGAGTGACGACTCGTCGGTCGGTGCGCTCGCGGGTGCGGACGACGTGCTCGGCACGTTCGAGCCGGTTGAGCAGTGTGGTGGTGGCGCCTGAGGTCAGCGAGATGCGCTCGCCAGGACGCGCCGGAGTCATCGGAGTGCCCTTGTCCTCGGCGTAGAGGATCTCCGCCAGCGCGGCGGCGTCGGTCGAGTGCAGACCCAGGAACATGAAAGAGGTTCTGATGTCTCCTTCTCCTGTGGGCCGCCGATGGCTGGGTTTGATCGCCGTCTCGCTGGGGGTGGCCCTGATCGTGGTCGACACCACGATTGTCAACGTCATCGTCCCCTCGCTGGTCGCGGACCTGGGCATCACCTCCGCGCAGGCGCAGTGGGTCCAGGAGTCCTACGCCATCGTCTTCGCGGCCCTGCTGCTGCTGACCGGACGCCTCGCCGACCTCGTCGGCGCCCGCCGAGTCTTCCTGGTCGGCGTGGCGGTGTTCGCCGCCACCAGCGTCCTGGCCGGGCTTGCACCCAGCGGCGGCGTCCTCATCGTGGCGCGCGTCCTGCAAGGAGCCGCCGCGGTGATGATCCTGCCGAGCTCGCTGACACTGGTGAACGGCACCTTCACCGGCAAGGAACGCGGCCAGGCGTTCGCGGTGGGGGGATCGACGATCGGCGCCGCGGCGGCGGTCGGCCCGCTGCTGGGCGGCGCGCTCGCGGAGGTCTCGTGGCGCTGGGCGTTTGGCATCAACATCGCCCTCGGCGTGTTGATCTTGTTTGAGGTGAGGGCGTTTCACGGGCCCTCACCGCGCCAACGGAGGCGTCGATCTCCCCGGCGCGGTGCTGTCGGTGGTCGGGCTCGGCCTGCTCGCCTTCGCCCTGATCGAAGGCCGCACCTACGGATGGATCACCACCGTCCGACCGCTCGACCTCGCCGGTCTGTCCTGGGACCGTGGACCGTCCCCCGTCCTGGTCGCCCTGCTGGTAGCCGCCATCGCCTCATCGCGTTCGCTCGGCGCCAGAGCACTCTGAGCCGTGGCGGCGGCGCGGCGCTGATGGATGTGCGCCTGGCGTCTCCCCGCTCGGGCTGGTCCGCCTCGGGCTGGCCCTGGAGATCGCCGGCCTCGCCGGGCTGGGACTGTTCTTCGCCCCCGACAGCTCCTGGTGGCCGATCGCCCTGACCCTGTTCCTGTTCGGCGCCGGCGTCGGGTTCGCCACCGCCCAGGTCACCAACGTCGTCCTCGCTGCCGTCCCCGGCCCCAGTGCCGGGCAGGCCTCCGGCATCCAAAGCGCCCTGCACCAACGCCTCGCCGCCACCGGCATCCCAGGACCGCAGGCCGACCAGCTCACCAATACCGTCACCAACAGCGCCGGAGCAGCGATCGCACCCCTGGCCGCCGACCCACAGACCACCGCGCTGGCCGACGCGGCCCGAGCCGCCATGACCGACGCCATCAGCGTCGCCAGTTACCTTGCCGCCGGGCTGCTCGTCCTCGGACTCATCGCCACCGCCCTCATTCCCCGCGTGGCGGCGGCCACCACCGCCGAACCCTCCCCCGAGGAGCCGACCCGAACCTGATCACCACCCGGCTTCGTCTCGGCCACCATCCACGCCAGCATCGACGGCACCCGCGTCGTCAACCACCACGCACAGCGCCGGGAGTGCGGGTTCTGCGGTTGTGGTGCTACGGGGGCGCCTCGGGCTGCATGGCGGCTCCATCAGGTGCGGTAGGGCACGAGACCACCCCGGAGTAGCTCGAAGGCGTACTCGGCCTCGGCCAGTGCGTCCGTCACCCGGGTGTCGGCGGTCTGACCTCCGAGGATGTGGACCTGGTTGGCGTGGGCGAGCGCGCGCTGGACGGCGAGGATCTGGCAGGCGGCCAGCCGCGCGGTCTGCTCGGCGTAGGGCGCGCCCCGCGGGGTCGTCTCGCGCAGCGCTGCCGCGAGGGCGTCCTCGCCGCGGGACAGGTAGCGCACGAGTGCCGCCGCCAACGCGGGCGTCTCGACGACGAGCCGGTAGAAGGCCACCACGTCCGGGTGGTCGCACAGGCCGCTGATCGGGTCGCGGCGCTCCAGGGCGGACCGCAGGTGCCGGTGCAGCGCGTCCAGCGGCGCCTCGCCGGGGCGCCGCCCCCGGACGACCCGGGCGGCCTCGTCCTCGTGGTCGGCGAACCGGTGCAGGACCAGGTCGTCCTTGCTGGGAAAGTAGGCGAACAGGGTGCGCTTGGAGACCTCCGCGGCCGCGGCGATCTCGGCGACGGACACCTGATCGTAGCCGCGTTCCAGGAACAGCGCGATGGCCGTCTCGGAGAGGGTGGCGTGGGTGCGTCGCTTCTTGCGCTCGCGCAGTCCGTCGGATGACTTCACCACGCAATCCTAAACCTGGTTGTTTCTTGCACTCGGCATACTTAGGATCTTGGGATGGAAAGCTCCCGGAAGCAAGAAGCAACTGAGGTGATCGTCGTCGGCGCTGGCCCGACCGGGCTGATGCTGGCCGCTGAGCTGGCCCTGGCCGGGGTGGCCGTCGAGGTGGTCGAGCGGCAGGCCGTGCCGAGCGGGCAGTCCCGCGGCGGTGGGGTCAACCCACGCACGGCGGAGGTGCTGGCGATGCGCGGGCTGCTCGACGCGGTGACCGAGCGTGCCATCCCCCGGGAGTCGGCCGGCGGGCATTTCGCCGGCCTGCCGGTGCCGCTGGACACCCGCCCCTGGCGCACCCGCTACCCCGGTGGGGTCTTCATCCCGCAGGATCGGCTCGAGGAGGTCCTCGAGGCCCACCTGCGCGGGCTGGGCGTCGCGGTCCGGCGCAGCACCGAGCTCACCGGCGTGATCAGCGACGCGACCGGCGTCGAGGCCGCCATCTCGGGTCCCGCTGGTGACGGAGTGCTGCGCGGCCGCTACCTCGTGGCCTGCGACGGCGGGCACAGCACGGTGCGGAAGCTGACCGGGGTGGGGTTCCCGGGGCGGGCCGGGACGATGGCCGCGGTCAGCGCCGACGTCGAGCTGGCGACCAGGTCGGCGACGGTGCCGCGGTCGGTGTCGCACATCAGCACGCTCACCCGCACCGGCGGCGGTTACTGGATGCTGGCGTGTCCGCTCGACGGGCCCGGCGAGCGCACCGGCCGGTACCGGGTGGTGTTCGGCGGCCCCGAACAGCAGAGGCTGTCACGCCAGGCTCCGGTCACCGCGGACGAGGTGGCCAGGGCGTTGACCGCGGTCCACGGCGCGGACACCGAGCTGGGACGGTTGCGCTGGGGCTCCCGGTTCAGCGACGCGACCCGGCAGGTCACCGACTACCGGTGTGGCCTGGTCCTGTTCGCCGGGGACGCCGCGCACCTCCACTCACCCGTCGGCGGGCAGGGCCTCAACCTCGGCGTGCAGGACGCGATGAACCTCGGCTGGAAGCTCGCCGCCCACGTCCAGGGCCGGGCCCCGGCCGGACTGCTCGACAGCTACCACGCCGAGCGGCACCCGGTGGCCGCCCGGGTAATCGCGACCACCCGGGCCCAGGGCGTGCTGATGAGCCCGCCGCCCGACGCCGACGACGTGTGGGCCCTGCGCGAGATCGTCGTCGACCTGGCGCGCCTGCCCGACGCGAACCGCTACCTGGCCGGCCTGATGTCCGGGTTGGACCTGCACTACGACCTCGGTGACCCCAATCCGCTGGTCGGCGCCCGGATGATCGACCTCTCCCTGGACACCGACCACGGCCCGACCACGGTCAGCGCGCTGCTGCGGTCCGGGCGCGGGCTGCTCCTGGAGCTGGGCGACGTCCCCGCGTCCCTGGAGCCGGTGGCCGAGGGTGTCGACCGGGTCGTCGCGCGCGTCGTCGACTCGCCCGTGGGCACCGCACTGGGCGCCGCACCCGACGTCGACCGGGTACTGGTCCGCCCCGACGGCTACGTCTGCTGGACGGGCACCGGCCCGGAGGCGACACCCGAGGGCGCGGTGGCGCGGTGGTTCGGCACCGCGCCTGTCGGAGTGATCTGACCAAGGCGTCTCCGTGGTGTGCGGTGCTCAAGAGGAGGGACAGCGCGACGACACGGTGATCGCCATCCCGGAGCGGCCGGGCAACCGGCGCGCCGACGGCTTCCGCAACATTTTGACCAACCCGCACGTCGGTTGCTCTACCTCGTCCCCGGACGGAACGACACGTTGCGCATCAATGGGCGCGCCCGCCTGGTGCGCGAGGCCCCTTTCTTCGACCAGCTGACGGTCAAGGGCCACCGGCCGCTGCTGGCGGTCGTCGTCGAGATCGAGCAGGTCTTCTACCACTGCGCGAAGGCGTTCCTGCGCGCGGACCTGTGGCAGCCCGCGACGTGGAACCCGGAGGCCGTGCCGTCAGCCGGCCCGGATCGCCCAGCGCCTGGAGCGGCCGGAGGAGGCGCTGGAGGACCTGGAACGCTACTACGGTGCTGCGTACGCCACCCGGGCTCTATCGCCACCCGGAACCACGGTCTCCGCTGCTCCCGGTTCCCGAACTCTGATCGTGCCGGCCCGCTCCCGGTGCAACGGGCCGCCGCTGCGGGCGTCACGCCGGCCCGTCCGCGAAAGGCGTGGCGCGCATACGGAGGTATGCAATAGTCTGGCGTTGTGAATGTCGATCGACTCTCGGTGACCATGGACCCACAGCTCGGGGCGGCGGTGCGCGATGCCGCGACGCGGGCCGGCATGAGCGTCTCCGGCTGGCTCGCGCAGGCTGCGGCGGACCGGCTACGCAACGACCTTCTCGGTGCCGCCCTCGACGCCTGGGAGGCGCAGGACGGGCCGTTCGGCGACGACGAGCTCGACGCGGCGGCCGCCGGCTTCGGCATCACCCGAGTATCCCGCGGGCACGCCGCGTGAGAGTCGTGCTGGACGCAGCGCCGGGCGCGACGGCGCTTGCCGAGCGGGCCTCGCCCCGCGGGCACGCCGCGTGAGAGTCGTGCTGGACGCAGGGGCACTGGTCGCCGTCGACCGCCGGGACCGCACCGTCGGCGCCCTGCTCCGGGTCGCCCAACAGGAGCGAATGCCGTTGCTGACCAGCGCGGCCGCCGTGGCCCAGGTCTGGCGCGACGGGTCCCGCCAGGCGAACCTGGCCCGGGTGCTCGCCGGAGTGCGGACCGACGGACTGAGCCCTGAGGTCGGAAAGCAGATCGGTGGCCTGCTCGGCCGCAGCCGCACTCACGACGTCGTAGACGCGCACGTCGCGTCGCTGGCGTCATCCGGGGACCTGATCCTCACCAGCGACCCTGACGATCTCGAGCACCTGCTGGCCTCCAGGGGTGTCGACGCCGAGGTCCGCCGGGTATGACTGGGGCGCGGCCTCGGGCGAGCTATCCGTCGGATGATCGGCGTTCCGGAGCCAGGGACCGCGGTTTTCGCCGCTCCTGGCTCCCAAACTCTGATCATGGCCAGTCCTCTCCCGGTGGGACGGCCCCACCGGCAGGTTCCCGGGCCCGGCCCGACGCCCCTGGCGACCCGACCTGCCATTACCAGGTGACCGGCAGCTCGGCGAGACCGCCGGTGAGCCGCTCGCCGCGTACCCGCAGTTCCCCGACGGGGACGGCGAGCCGGAGGCCGGGGAAGCGCGCGACCAGTGCGGCGACCACGGCATGCAGCTCGATCCGCGCCAGCGGTGCGCCGATGCAGTAGTGCGGGCCGTGCCCGAAGCTCAAATGCGGGTTGTCGGACCTGGTCGGGTCGAGCGAGGTCGGTGCGGGGAAGCGTCGCCGGTCGAGGTTGGCGTCGTGCAGGTCGAGCAGCACGAGCTCGCCGGCGTGCACGGTGGTGCCGGCGATGTCGAGGTCGGCGGCCGCCCAGCGCGGAAGCCCGGTCGCAGACCGGTCCGCGGGCGCCTCCTCGATCGGCAGGGACAGCCGCAGAATCTCTTCGACGGCGCCCGCCAGCAGCTCCGGGTCGCGGCCCAGGGCGTCCCATCGTCCGGGCTGGGTGAGCAGCAGCACGGCGCCCTTGTCGATCGCGTTGACCGTCGTCTCGTGCCCGGCGAACAGCAGCGCGGCACCCAGCTCGGCCACCTCGGCGGTGGGCAGCCCAGCGGGATCCTCGACGTGTGCGGCGAGCAGGTCGGACAGCACGTCGCTGACGTGCTCCACATCAGACTCCCCAGGCCGAGACTCCCCGGCCAGGGGGGAGCGCTTGCGCTCGACGAGCTCGACCATGTACTGCCACAGCGTGGCGAGCCCGGACATCGACCGCGCCTCGTCGGTCATGTCGGCGGCGTCGTCGCAGGCGCGGCGGAACTGCTCGCGGTCGGTGTAGGGGACGCCGAGCAGCTCGCAGATCACCAGCACCGGCAGCGGGAACGCGAGGACCTCGTGCAGGTCGGCAGGCGAACCACCGCGCTCCATCTCGTCGAGCAGTCCTCGGACCAGCTCGGATACCCGGTCGCGCAGGCCGGCGAGGCGTCGGGCGGAGAACGAGGGGCTCAGCAGCCTGCGCATCCGGGCGTGGTCGGCCCGCTCAGTGGGCGAGGCGGGCTGGGGCCGGCCGAAGATCATCGATCGGGAGTAGCGGGCGGCCCGCTCCGGGTCGGGGTGCGAGCGGCCCAACCGCGGATCGGTCAACAGGGCGCGGACGCCGTCGTAACCGCCGACCAGCCAGGCCGGGTCGCCCGCCGGGGTACACACCTGCCGGATGGTGGTCGCCATCTGCTCGCCCTCCTGGGAATCTTCGTGTCAGCCGCAATATAGTGAAGGTACTTCATGATGAACAGAGGTATTGGATGCTGACCGATGCGGTGACCGCGCTGGACCGGGTGTTCGAGCTGGCCACCCGGCTCGGCGGGCTGATGGAGCAAGCGCTGGCCGAGCGCGGTCTGACCACCGCCCGCTCCGGGGTGCTCTTCGTGCTGCACGAGCGCGGCCCGCTGGTGCAGCGGGAGCTCAGCGAGGCGCTGCGCTGCACTCCACGCCACGTCACCGGGCTCGTCGACACGCTGGAGGCGCAGGGTTGGGTAGCGCGGGGCCGGCATCCCACCGACCGCCGCGCCACCCTGGTGTCGCTCACCGAGCGGGGCGCGACCGCCGCCGCCCGGATGGACACCGAACGCCGCCAGGCCGCCCACGAGCTGTTCGGCGACCTCCCGGCCACCGACCTCGGCACGTTCGTCGCCGTCGCCGACCGGGTGCTCGACCGGATCGGTCGACCCGCCCCCAGCGACGCCGATGGCTGAGTGACGAGGGCGATCCCTCATCGGGATTCGGTGCAGGAACCGCCCTGACCTCCGACCCGGTGCCGGGTCCCGGTCGTCCGGCGGCGCGCTACCCGAGTCCGGTGACCAGCCGCAGGACGATCACCTTCGTCGGCGCGCGGACCACCGCGTAGAACAGGAAGCCTTGATCACCGAGGGGAATGCTCCACTGGTCGGAGCGTCCGTTGTAGGCGGCGTCCGGGTCGACGGGTTACAGCGTGATCCAGTTGCCGTGCTCGTCGCGGGCCCGCAGCCCCAGTGAGGTCGCCGACCTTCGCGCGGGCCACCTGGGCCCGCTCGTCGTCGGTGAGTGGGTTGACGGCCATCGTCGCCAGCGCCGGACCGGCTCGCTGGATCGTCACTGCGGTCACCGTCGTCATCGGTCGAGTATCACACTACCCCCGGTCGGCCTGCGGAAATGGGGGCTCGGCGCGCCGGACGGCGCAGCGATGTCAACGAAAAGGAGTTGCCTTAGCGCCGTGGCTCAGCCCGCGACTATCGAGCGGTCCAGGTCCGGCTCCAGGTAGATCACCCGCGCGACCGGGACGGCGCCCCGGACCCGGCCCTCGGCGTCGTCGATGGCGTGGGCCACCCGCTCCACCGCCATCCCCGGGGTGAACGCGATCTTGGCCGCGACCAGCAGCTCGTCCGGGCCGAGGTACTGGGTCCGGACGTGCAGGACGCGCTGCACCTCGGGAGCGGACTCCAGCTCGTCGACGATCCGCGCCAGCACCGGCGGGAGCACCCCCTCGCCGATCAGCAGGCTCTTCATCTCGACGATGAGGATGACCGCGATGACGCCGAGCAGCACGCCGATGCCCAGCGTTCCGAGGGCGTCAAAGACCGGGGCGCCGGTGAGCACGGTCAGGCCGACACCGCCCAGCGCCAGGGCGAGGCCGATGAGCGCGCCGAAGTCCTCGAGCAGCACTACGGGCAGCTCGGGGGCCTTGGACTGGCGGATGAACTGCCACCAGCTCCCCGACCCCTTCAGCTCCCGCGACTCGCGAACGGCGGTGCGGAACGAGTAGCCCTCCAGCGCGATCGCCACGAGCAGGATGGCGACGGCGACGAGCGGGCTGCTGATCGGCTCGGGCTCGCCCAGCTTGTGCACGCCCTCGTAGATCGCGAACACCGAACCGAGGCTGAACAGCAGCAGGGCGACGACGAACGAGTAGAAGTAGCGGTCGCGGCCGTAGCCGAAGGGGTGCTCGGCGGTGGCCGCGCGCTGGGCTCGCTTGGCACCGAGCAGCAGCAGGCCCTGGTTGGTCGTGTCGGCGACCGAGTGCACGGCCTCGGCCAGCATCGACGACGACCCGGTCACCACGAAGCCGACGAACTTGGCCACTGCGATGCCCGCGTTGGCCAGCAGGGCCGCGACGATCGCCTTGGTTCCACCGCTCGCTGACAACGCTCCTCCTCCGCACTCGATACTCCCGGAACCCTCAGCGATCACCCCAACCCGTCACTGGCCAGGAAGAGTTGGGTGGTGGGTGCTGCGCTGGTGAGGACGACCCGGGCGTCGTGGGGGGCGAGGAACAGTGACCGGCCGGGGCGCAGCTCGACGACCCGGTCGTCCGAGCGCACGAGGGCCGCGCCCGCCGTGCAGAGCAGGATCCGCGGGCCGCCGCCGGGCACGGCGACGTCCCCGCACGTCGGCTCGGCTGACGCCCAGCGGCGCAGCAGGAACTCGGCGGCCGGGGTGTCGTAGCGGATCCAGCCGTCCTCGAGACGTCCGGTGCGGACCGGCGGCGGACCCGCGGCGAAGTCGAGCACCCGCAGCAGCTCGGGGACGTCGACGTGCTTGGGGGTCAACCCGCCCCGAAGCACGTTGTCGGAGTTCGCCATCAGCTCGATCCCGGCACCGGACAGGTAGGAGTGCAGGTTCCCGGCCGGCAGGTAGAGCGCCTCACCCGGGGCCAGCACCACCCGGTTGAGCAGCAGCGCCGCAAGGACGCCCGCGTCACCGGGGTAGCGCTCGGAGAGCTCGAGCGCGGTCCGGGCGTCGGCCTGGAACTCTCCTTCCGCCCCGGCGAGGGGCACCGAGCCCTCCTGCAGCGCCGGGACCAGCCCGTCGAGCACCGACTGCGGCAGCGTGATCCAGGTGGTGAACAACGCGCGCAGCCCGTCGGCGTCGGGCTGGGCGGCCAGCAGCGCGGTGTAGACGCGCAGCTCCGGGACGTCGAGCTGGTTCAGCAGCCGGACGCTCGCGGTGGGTTCCCGGAATCCGACGAGCGCGTGCAGCTCGGTCAGCGCGCAGATCAGCTCCGGCTTGTGGTGGGGGTCGCGGTAGTTGCGATCGGGCGCGTCCAACGGGATCCCGGCGGCGTTCTCCCGCTCGAAGCCGACGACGGCCTGCTCCCCACTGGGGTGCGCCTGCAGGCTCAGCGGCTCGTCGGCGGCGAGCACCTTGAGCAGGAACGGCAACGTGGAGTGCCAGTGCCCGTTGCGATGCCGGCCGAGCAGCCGTTCCGGGTCGGCGGCGACGGCGGCGAGCAGCGAGACCCTGCTGCCGTCGCGTCCCACCAGGTGTGAGGGATCGGCCGGGTGCGCGCCGAGCCACAGCTCGGCCTGCGGGTGCGGTGACGGGACGGGCTCACCGAGCAGCTCCGCGATCACCGTGCGGGATCCCCAGGCATAGGACCGCACCGGGTTGTCCAGCACATCCACGGTACTCGACACTCCTCTTCGGAACCGGGCTCAGGCCGGCTCGATGACGCGGGTGGCCAGGCCCAGGTAGACCGCTGCCACGTCGAAGCGCGACGCCAGCACCCCCGCCCGCAGCAACGCGGCGTGCCGGGTGCCGCGCGCGACCTCGTCCACCGGGTGCAGCAGGTCCGGCGTCGGCCAGGTCCGTCCGGTCCGCCGCAGGGTGACCGGATCGGGATCTTCCTCACCGGTCGCCAGCAGCATCAGGCGCACCGGCGGCGCCTCGCCACCGGGCGGGTCGTCGAAGGGGTCGTGGAAGACGTCGGCCCCGCGCGCGGCCTCGTCGACCGCCCGCCGCAGCCCGGTGAGGGTGGCCGCCCGCGTGATGTCCCCCGCGTGCGCGACGACGCCGGCGTGGGTGGCCAGCGCGTTCGCGGCGTGCGCGGCGACGGCCGCGCCCAGCGGGTCGGTGCCCCACAGCAGCGGGGTGTGCTCGGCCAGCCGCAGCGCCAACGTCTTGGCCGGGTTCATGAACGGCTCGTGGCCGGGTCGGCTGCGTTCGGCCTCGGCATCGAGCTGGTCGGCCAGCAAGTCGAGCCGCGGGTCCAGCGGGGGACCCAGCAGGTCCAGCGCCGCGACGGCGACCAGCCCGACCGCAAACGCACGCGGCAGGTCCAGGCCGGCGGGGACCGGGACCCGAGGCTCCACCAGCCGGGCCCGTCCCGCCCCGGCAGAGGCCACCGGGCCGTCCGGTGGCGCGGAGAGCACCACCTCGGCGCCGCGGTGCACCGCCCGTCCGACGGCGTCGGCGAGTTCGCCGTCGGCGCCGTCGGCGGTGTGCGCCAGCACGACGTCCAGCGGCCCGACCCAGCTCGGGGTGCGGTCCGCGATGACGACGGGTACCGGGCAGTCGGGACCGAGCAGCGCGGCGAGCAGGTCGAACGCGGCCACCGACGCACCGGGGCGGCGCAGCAGCACCAGGGCCCGCGGCCGGTGCCCGGCCAGCTCCGCGACGCCGGCGTCCCGGGCACCTTGCGCCGCCGAGCGCACCTGGGCCCCCGCGGTGGCCGCCGACCGCAGCACGCCACCGGTGTCGACGGCGGCGAGCGCGAGGGGGTCGACCAGCAGGGTGTCGTCGAGCACCGCCGTCCTCACCCGCCCCCCCGGGGGCCGGCGCCGTCCGGCCGGGTTTCATCGAGCTCGGCCTCGTCGAGCAGCAGCACCGGGATGCCGTCGACCACCGGGAAGCGACGCCCGCACGAGGTGCAGGTCAGCACGTCGGCCGCGGGATTCTCGGGGGTGCCGACGGTGAGCGGGGCGTGGTCGTCCGACGGACACGCCAGGATCTCCAGCAGTTGGGGGTCGAGCTGTACGGCCACGGTCGGTCTCCTTCTGCCTTCGCGGCGAGCTGTCGCGCCATGGTGCCAGCACCCGACGGGTCCCTGCCGCGTCCGTTCGGGTCCGTGCTCGGGGCCACGCCGCCGGATCACGCCCGGACGACCGCGAGTACCTCGTCGCGCAGTGCGGCAACCGCGCGCTCGTCGGCCGCCTCGACGTTGAGCCGCAGCAACGGCTCGGTGTTCGAGGGGCGCAGGTTGAACCACGACCCGTCGGGCAACGCGACGGTGAGCCCGTCGACCTCGTCGAGCGTCGCGCCGGGCCGGGTGCCGTAGATCGCCGCGACCGCCGCGATCCGGCCGGCCTGGTCGGGCACCGTCGAGTTGATCTCGCCGGACGCGGCATAGCGCGCGTAGTCCGCCAGCAGCCGCGACAGCGGACCGTCCTGCTCACCGAGCGCGGCCAGCACGTGCAGCGCGGCGAGCATGCCGGAGTCGGCGCGCCAGAAGTCGCGGAAGTAGTAGTGCGCGGAGTGCTCGCCGCCGAACACCGCACCGGTCCGGGCCATCGTCTGCTTGACGAACGAGTGCCCGACCCGGGTGCGCACCGGCCGTCCACCGTGCTCGGCGACGATCTCCGGCACGGCGCGGGAGGTGATGCAGTTGTAGATGATCGCCGCTCCCGGCGACTGCGCCAGGGCCCGGACCGCGACCAGCGCGGTGATCGCGCTCGGGCTGACCGGCTCGCCGCGTTCGTCGACGACGACGCAGCGGTCGGCGTCGCCGTCGAAGGCCAGGCCCAGGTCCGCGTTCTCGGCGAGGACGGTCTTGCGCAGGTCGACCAGGTTGGCGGGGTCGAGCGGGTTGGCCTCGTGGTGGGGGAAGCTGCCGTCGAGCTCGAAGTAGAGCGGGACGACGTCGAGCGGCAGCGGGCCCAGCACCGCCGGCACGGTGTGCCCGGCCATCCCGTTGCCGGCGTCGACGACGACCCGCAGCGGCCGGATCGCGGACAGGTCGACCAGGGCGCGCAGGTACTCGGCGTAGCCGGCGAGCAGGTCCTGGCGGGTGACGGTGCCGCCGCCGGGCCCTTCGTCGGCCACCCCGCTCGCCAGGGCCGCGCGGATCTGCGCGAGCCCGGTGTCCTGGCCGATCGGGACGGCACCGGCCCGGCACAGCTTGATCCCGTTGTAGCGCGCCGGGTTGTGGCTGGCGGTGAACATGGCGCCGGGGACGTCGAGGGTTCCGGAGCCGAAGTAGAGCAGGTCGGTGCTGGCCAGGCCGATGTCGACGACGTCGAGGGCCTGCCCGGTGACCCCCTCGGTGAAGGCCCCGACCAGCTCGGGTGAGGACGCCCGCATGTCCCGGCCGACGACCAGCCGCGTCGCGCCCTCACCGGCCAGCAACCGCGCCAGCGCGGCACCGATCTGGGTGACGACGGCGGCATCGAGCTGCTCGCCCACGACACCGCGGATGTCGTAGGCCTTCACGATCCCGGAAAGATCCGGCCGCGGAGGAGGTGGCACCGGAAGATCCGATGCCGGGAGATCTCGCGCCGACAGGTCCACCATGGCGTCGAGCCTATCGGCACTGCCGGGCCGCCCGGCACTGTCAGTTCTCGGCGGACCCCGGCAGCATCCGCAGATGGCCCCGGCGCCCACTCTGCGTGACCGGGGCAGCCGGGCCGGGCCGGTCGGTGCGCCCGACCTCCCGGACGGCCTCGGCGAGCACGCTGAGGTCGTCGTTCGGGTGCTGCGGCGCCCCGAGCTCACCCTCGAACCGGACGACCTGCCAGCCGCGTGGCGCGGTGAGCCGGCGCGCATGCCCGGTGCACAGGTCGTAGGAGTGCGGCTCGGACTGGCTGGCCAGCGGGCCCACCACCGCGGTCGACTCGGCGTAGCCGTAGGTGAGCGTGGCCACCGCACGCGCGGTGCACCCGGTCCGCGAACACCTGCGCACGCTCAGCACGTCTGCGACGATAGCGGGTGACAGCCGTCGCGCCCTGCTGCGACGCGCCCCGGCTTGCCCGGCGCGTCGGTCGTAGAATTGCCCGGGTGACCACCGCACGTCGAACCCTGCATCCCTCCCCGCGCCGGCGGGACCGGCGCGGCCGGGGCCTGCGTGGGCTGCTCTACCCGATGTCGACGCCGGCGACGCGGACCCGCGCGGAGCGGTTCGACGACCTGGTGCTCGAGGCCCTCGAGCCGATCGAGCTGCGCTGGGGTACCGAGCTGGCCGACCTCGACCTTGCCGTGGACGAGGTCCCCGAGGTCGATCAGACCTCGCCGGACGACCTCGTCTGGGGCACCGGGGTGCTCGCCGACGTGGGCGTGCCGCTGGCCCAGCTGGTGCCGGCCGGGGTGGACCAGGCCGGGCTGCCGTCACGGGCCCGGATCGTGCTGTACCGGCGCCCGCTGGAGGCGCGGGCGCACGGCGAGGCCGAGCTGGCCGACCTGCTGCACGAGGTGCTCGTGGAACAGGTGGCGGAGTACCTCAACATCGAGCCCGACGCCGTGGACGGCGGGGCCGAGTAGCCGCGGTCAGCTCACGGTGCGGCGCAGCCTGCGACGCTCCCGCTCGGACAGCCCGCCCCAGATGCCGAAGCGTTCGTCCTGGGTCAGCGCGTACTCCAGGCACTCCGCCTTGACCTCGCACCCCGCACAGATCCGCTTCGCCTCGCGGGTGGAGCCACCCTTCTCCGGGAAGAACGCCTCGGGATCGGTCTGGGCGCACAGCGCCCGCTCCTGCCACTCCTGCTCGGCCGACGCGTCGGTCCCGCCCGCCACCTCGATCACGTTCAGACCGGTCACGTGTACGCCGGCCACATTCAGGCCGATCATGTTCAGGCTGATCATGTTCAGTACGTCAGCGCCGGCTCCCCGGCCCGACGCCGGTGTCTCAACGATCTCGTTCACCGCCCACCTTTCCCCCGCACCCAACGGTGAATGACACCGGCGTAAGTACAGCGCCGACGTTCGACGGACGCAAGCTGGTACTGCCTTCCGGGTGACGGGTTCCACCCCATCGGTCGCCCGTTGGGCAGAATGGTCAAGTGCGCAGCACCTCAGCCCGAATAAGCCCGTGGTTCCTGCTACTCCTCGGGGTGGCCGCTGTCGGCGGGCTGCTCGCCGCCCTCGGCACGCCGGCGTTGCTCGCGTCGGGCTCGTCGGCGACGCTGACGGCCGGGGTCGTGCTGCTCGTGCTCGGCGGCTGGGCGGTGTCGCTCTGCCTACACGAGTTCTCCCACGCCGCCGTCGCCTACTCGGGCGGTGACACCTCGGTGCGCGAGAAGGGCTACCTGACCCTGGACATCCGGCGCTACACCGACCTCGGGCTGTCGTTCGTGCTGCCGGTCGTGTTCCTGCTGCTCGGCGGCATCCCGTTGCCTGGCGGCGCGGTATGGATCAACCACTCGGCGATCCGCTCCCCGTTCCGGCGGAGCATGGTCTCGCTCGCCGGACCGGGCGCGAACCTCGTCCTCGGCGCGGTGCTCACCGTCGCGGTGGCCTCGTTGTCGATGCCCGCCGGGCTGGCGGTCGGGCTGTCCTGCCTGGCGCTGATCCAAGTGCTCGCGTTCGTGCTCAACATCCTGCCGGTGCCCGGCCTCGACGGCTTCGGCGTGGTCGACCCCTACCTGTCGCCCGGTGCCCGCGAGCTCGCGGCGAAGGTCCGGCCGTGGGCCCCGATCGTGCTGTTCCTGCTGATCATCGGGCTGCCCGGGGTGTCGCAGCTGTTCTTCGACCTGGGCTTCCGCGTGTTCGGCGCCATCGGCGGGGAGCCGCGGCTGGCCGCTATCGGTTACCGCGAGCTGTTCTTCTGGCGCTGAGCCCGCGACTGCTGAGCCCGCGACCCGGCCCTGGCGACCATCGCCGGCAGCGCGCCGCCGTCGGCCGGGATCCCGGCCAGCGGCCACCAGCGCAGGTCGAGGGACTCGTCGCTGATCCGGGGCAGTGCGCCCGCCGGGGCCCACCCCAGGTAGACCACGTCGAGGTGGCGGGTCGGCCGGCCCAACGAGCAGGTGATCGGGTGCACGTCGAGATGCAGCGGCACCGCATCGAGGCGCAGCCCGTCGATGCCCGACTCCTCGGTGGCCTCCCGCAGCGCGGCGTCGCGCAGCGTGTCATCCGACCGTTCGCAGTGCCCGCCGAGCTGGACCCACCGGCCGACCCGCGGGTGCAGGGTGAGCAGTGCCTGCTCGCCCGTGGCGTCGAGCACCAGCGCCGACGCGGTGAGGTGCCCCGGCTCGCAGGACCGGTCGCAGGCGTCGTCGGGACGGGCGGCGAGGAACGCGAGCAGCGCCTGCTGCAGCGCCCGCTGCGACGCGTCGGGGGCGGCCCACGCGCGCAGCTCGACAGCCGCCACCGCGGGTGCTACCACGCCGTCACCACTCCAGCAGCCCGCGCACCGGGTCCGGTACCGGGCGCGGCGTGATCGGCTCGACCGGCCTCCCGATCGCCACCGCCCCGAGCGGCTGCCAGTCGGCCGGCAACCCCAGTTCGGCCGCCACCACGTCCGGCGCGAAGATCGTCGACCCGACCCAGCAGGAGGCGAGCCCTTCCGCGGCCAGCGCGACCAGCAGCGACTGCACCGCCGCCCCGCCCGCCACGGTGAACATGTCCCGCTCGGCGGACCGCCGGGTCTCGTCCGGATAGGGCGCCATCCCGTCACCGGTACGGAACGCCAGTACCAGCTCCGGGGCGTGGCGCAGCAGGTCGCCGCGGGCGAGGCGGCGGCCCACCTCGTCGGCGGTCCGGCCGTCGGTCGCGAGGTCGGCGCGCCAGCGGGCGGCCATCGCGTCGAGCAGCGCCGCGCGCCGGGCCGGGTCCCGCAGCCAGCCGAAGCGGAACGGGGTGCTGTGGTGCGGCGCGGGCGCGGTGAGTGCGGCGCCGACGGCCCGGCGCAGTGCCGCGGCGTCGACGGGGGAGCCGGCGAAGGTCCGCGAGCTGCGCCGCAGCAGCACCGCCTCGCGGTGGCCCTGCTGGCGACCCCGGGCGATGGCCTCGTCGGTGCCGAGGGAGAACATGTCGTCGTCCAGGCTGCGGACCAGGTCACGGGCGGTGGACCCGTCGTCGACGGTGCGCAGGCCGCGGACCACCGCGACGGGCAGCGCCGCGAGCTTGCCCTTGGCCAGGTCGGCGGCGGCGGCCACCTCGTCGGCCAGCGCGACCTCGGTGACGACGAGCTCGTTGCCCTGCGCGTCCGTGGAACCGGCGTAGGCGTGCAGCACGGTCATCCCGGCCGAGCCGATGGCAACGTCGGTCTGGCCGACCCGCCAGGCGCGCCCCATCGTGTCGGTGACGACCACCGCGACGACGACGCCGAGCAGCGCCCGCAACCTCGCGCGCAGCCGTTCCGCGCTCGCGTCGGGGTCGACGGGCAGCAACGCCAGCTCGTCGCGCCGGACGTTCGAGCCGTCGACGCCCGCGGCCGCGTGCACCAACCCGAGCTTGCTCGCGACGATGAGGGTGCGTCCGCGGCGGGCGAGCACCCGCTCGGTCTCGGCCTCGACGAGGCGCCTGCGCAGCGCGTCGCGCTCCACCGGGTCCGGCGGCGCCGGAACCAGCCTGCCCTCCACCTTGGAGACGACCTTGCTGGTGACCACCACGACGTCGCCGTCGACCAGCCAGGGTGCCGCCTGCGCCAGGGCGGCGGCGAGGTCGTCGCCGGGCCGGAACTCGGGCAGCCCGCGGACCGGGCGGACCGTCACGCCGTCCGGCGCGGCGTGGTCGGGGACGTGATCAGCCAACCGGGGCTCCGGCCAGCTCCAGCGCGCACCGCGCCATCTCGGCGGTCGCGTCGACGTCGGTCATCAGCAGCGGCACCGACCTGACCTGCGCCCCGGGAACGTCGGCGGAGTCACCGGTGTGCACGAGCCAGCCGTCGAGCAGCCCGCCCTGCCCGCGGCCGCCGTAGTGTCGCCCGACCGCCTCGGCGGTGGTCTCCACCCCGATCGCGGACAGGCACGCGTCGGCCATCCCGCGCAGCGGCCGGCCGCCCACGATCGGGGACAGCCCGACGATCTTCGCGCGGGTCGCGACCAGCGCCTGCGCCACGCCCGGCACCGCGAGCAGGGTGCCGATGCTCACCACCGGGTTCGACGGAGCGAGGAGCACCGCGTCGGCGCCGTCCAGGGCCGCGAGCACGCCGGGCGCAGGGCGTGCGTCGTCGGCACCGACTGAGGCGAACCGGTGGGGCGTGGGGGCGGCGTGGTGGCGGATCCACCACTCCTGGAAATGGATCGCCTGGCGCGGGGGGTCGGCACCGTCCGGGTTGTCGACCACCACATGCGTCTCGACCCGCTCGTCGGTGACCGGCAGCAGCCGCACCCCGGGCTGCCAGCGGTGGCACAGTGCCTCGGTGACCTGTGACAACGGGTAGCCGGCGCGCAGCATCCTGGTCCGGACGAGGTGGGTGGCGATGTCGCGGTCGCCGAGGCCGAACCAGGCGGGGTCGGCACCGTAGGCGGCGAGCTCATCGTGCACCGCCCAGCTCTCCCCGGCCCGGCCCCAGCCGCGCTCGGGGTCGATGCCGCCACCCAAGGTGTACATGCAGGTGTCCAGGTCCGGGCAGATCCGCAGCCCGTGCAGCCAGATGTCGTCGCCGACGTTGACCACCGCGGTGATCTCGTGCTCGCTCTCCCCCGCGCCGACGGCCGGCAACCCGAGGGCGGCCTTCAGCCCGAGCAGGAAACGGGCGCCGCCGACCCCACCGACCAGCACCGTCACTCGCACGCCTGCGAGCCTACGTCGCGTCGTCGGCGGGACCGCTTCATGTCGGCTCGCGTCCGCCACCGGTGAGAATCTCCACGTCAGCCCGATCCTGGAGCCGCCCGGCTGGTTGGTGCGCGACCTCGACGCGGAGCTGGTCACCGCCGATCGGCGGCTGGTCACACGGCCGGTGTGGCGGGACTCCGACGCCTGCGGTGGGGCGCAGGTATCACGACGAACCGCGCAGCGCAGGCTCTCAGTGGTCATAGACGTCGCGACGGTGCCCGAGCGTCACCACGACGACCACGAGCACGTCATCAGCCACGGTGTAGAGAATGCGGTAGTCCCCGACACGTAGCCGCAGACCAGGGCGCCCTTGCAGGGCGCGCGCCGCCGGCGGCCGCGGATCGTGGGCCAGCAACGCGAGGGCGCCCTGAACACGACGACAAATCTGCGGATCAAGCTTGCGTAGGGCCCGCACGGCCGCCGGGCGAAGCTCGATCCGGTACTCGCTCACACCCAGCCGAGGTCAGCCTTGACCTGCTCCCACGGAATATTGGGGCCCTCCTCGTCCATCGCTGCATCGAAGGCTGCGATGTCCTCGGCGTCTTCCAGCGCAGCCATCAGCTTCTCGTAGTGCGCCGGGCTGACCAGCACTGCCGCCGTGCGCCCGTAGCGTTCCAGGAACACCGCCTCGGTACGCGCCATCTCGACCGCCTCGGGCAGGTTGTTCCGCACTGCGCTGATCTTCATGGTCGCCATGCCTACGATCGTACAAGTCGCGACACATTTCGTACAACATGCGTCTCGCTGGGAGTTCCGCCTACGGAGACCAACGGATCGGCGGTCTCCTGGCGAGCCACCGGGCGCGCTGGTCCGGCCGGGCCATCTGACCACCCCCCCGCCGCGTCTGGCTCGGGTATGGAGTCACACCCCCACCAGCCCCTCGGTCCGCTCTGGGTGGTGGGGTCAGATCGCGCGGTGGTCGCGCGGGGAGTACCGGGGGCCGAACCGCGGCCGGCGGAAGCCGGACAGCTCGATGTAGCGGACCGCGCGGTGGCGCTGCGGTACGTACGGGGCGAGCACGGCGAGCATCCCGGCGTCGTCCAGCGGGCGGCCGACCAACGCCCAGCCCACCACCGACGGGATGTGGAAGTCGCCGAAGCTCACCGCGTCGGGATCGCCCCAGGCCCGCTGGGCGATCTCGGCGGCTGTCCACACCCCGATCCCGGGCACTCGGCGCAGCAGGGCCCGGCCCGCCTCACCACCCACCGTCGCGGCGTCCTCCAGCCGGTGCGCGACGGCCGCGCAGGCCAGGATCGCCCGCCGTCGGGCCGAGTCGACACCGGCCCGGTGCCACTCCCAGTCCGGCACCGCGCGGATCTGCTCCGGGGTCGGCGGGACGCGCATGCCCTCGGGTGCCGGGCCCGGCGCCGGTTCGCCGAAGCGCCGGCACAGCTCGCGCCACGACCGGCGCGCCTCCACCCCGGTGACCTTCTGCTCGAGCACCGCGGGGACCAGCGCGTCCCACACCCGTCGCGTCGAGCCCAGCCGGATCCCCGGCAGCCGGCGAGCCGCGTCGGCCACCAGTGGATGGTGCGCGACGAAGGCGTCCGGGTCGTCGCCCGCGCCGAGCAGCGTGGGCAACCCGTCGAGCTGCCATCCCGCGCCCGGACCCCAGGCCGCGGCGACGACGGCGCCATCGGCACGGCGGTGCAGCCGGACGGTCGCGACGCCGTCCGGGGTGGTGGCGACCCGCCAGATGGCCGCTCCTTCCGCAGCCGACTGCCAGGTCGGGTCGCCGCGGCCGCGCCGCAGCGGGGCGAGCACCCCGGGCAGGTCGAGCCGGAACGGCGGGCGCCACTCCCGCTCGATCATCGTCCTCCATTACCGAACCGCAGGTCAGCCAGGACTCTGCGGGCACGAGTGTTACACGTCCGCAGAGAACCGGATCCCGTGCGGCGGGAGGACGACGTCAGGCCAGAGCCGCAGACCCCCGCGCAGCTCGCAGCGCGCGCCGACGACCGCCCGGTCGCCGACCACGGTGTCCAGCACGATCGCGCCGTCCTCGACCCTGGCGCCCGCCCCGATCACCGCGTGCTCGACCACGGCGCCCGCACCCACCATCGCGCCGTCGAACAGGATGGCGCCCTCGATCCGGGCCCCGGCCCCGATCCGCACGCCGCGCCCCACCGTCGTCCCGCCGAACACCCGCGCGCTCGACGCTATCCACGCCCCGTCCAGGATGAGCGCCTCGCCGGTCGGTCCGGGTAACGCGGCCGACGGGGCGACGCCGCGGACGAGGTCGGCCGAGCCGTGGATGAGGTCGGCGGGCGTGCCCATGTCGCGCCAGTAGGCGTTGTCGACATGCCCGCACACCCGCGACCCCGCCGCCAGCAGCTCGGGGAACGTCTCGCGCTCCACCGACACCGGGCGGCCCGGCGGGATCGAGTCGATCACCCGGCGGCGGAAGACGTAGCAACCGGCGTTGATCTGGTCGGTCGGCGGGTCCTCGACCTTCTCCAGGAACTCCAGGACCCGGCCGTCGGCGTCGGTCGGCACGCAGCCGTAGGCGCGCGGGTCCGGCACCCGGACCAGGTGCAGCGTCACGTCGGCCCCGGCGCACCGGTGGGTGTCGACGACCGCGTTCAGGTCGGTGCCGCACAGCACGTCGCCGTTGAAGACCAGCACGTTCTCGGTGGTCAGGTGCTCGGCCACGTTGCGGATGGCGCCGCCGGTGCCCAGCGGGCGGTCCTCGACCACGTACTCCAGCTCGAGCCCGAGTACCACCCCGTCGCCGAAGTGCGCGGCGAACGTCTCCGCGAGGTAGGAGGTCCCCAGGACCACCCGGCGCACGCCCGCGGCCCGGATCCGGGACAGCAGGTGGGCCAGGAACGGCACGCCGGCGGTGGGCAGCATTGGTTTGGGGGTCGACAGGGTGAGCGGCCGCAGGCGGGTGCCCGTACCCCCCACCAGCACCACCGCTTCGACGTCGTCCAGCACGTGGGATCCTCTCGGCTAGCGGGGTGCGGCTCGCCGGACCGCCGCCCGCGCCCGGACCGCCAGCCCGAGGCGCAGCGCCGCGCGCAGCGGCGCCCAGCGCAGGCCCGGGTGCCGGTCGGCCTGGTAGCGGTAGGCGCTGCGGTGGTGCTCGGCGAGCATCCGGGCGGACACGTCGGTCTTCCCGGTCGCCGCGCCGCCCGCATGCACCACCTCGGCGGAGGGCACGAAAACGTTGAGCCAGCCGGCCCGACCGAGCCGATCGCCGAGGTCGACGTCCTCGAAGTACATGAAATAGCGGGAGTCGAAGCCCTCGGCCGAGTCGAACGCGGCACGGCGCAGCAGCAGGCAGGAGCCCGACAGCCAGCCGACCGGACGCTCGGCGACCGCGGCGTCGGACTGGCGGTACGCCGCCGTCCACGGGTTGGTCGGCCACGCCGTCGCGAACACCGCGTGCCCGACACCGCGGCCGACCGAAGGCAGCAGCCGGGCCGACGGGTAGATCTTCCCGTCGACTCCGCGGATCAACGGTCCGAGCGCTCCGGCCCGCGGCCACCGGGCGGCCGCGGCGAGCAGGGTGTCGAGGCTGCCCTCCCCCCACACCAGGTCCGGGTTCGCCACGACGACCCAGCCGACCTCGGGACCCAGCGCGGCGACACCCCGGTTGGCGCCGCTGCCGTAGCCGACGTTCTCGCCGATGCGCAGCAGCTCGACCCCGGCCCGCTCGGCGGCCCGCTCCGGGGCCCCGTCCACCGAGCCGTTGTCGGCCAGCACCACCCGCATCGGCCGCGCGGTGGCACCCTTGAGCGAGTCCAGGAAGGCGTCCAGGGTGTCCCCCGGGGAGTACGTGACGGTGACGACGGCGAGCTCGTCGCCGTAGTGGCGGGGGCCTTGCTCCACGGCGGGCCACCCTAGCGGGCTGCCCACCGACGTACTGGTCCGAGCTTTCATGGAACGTATCATTTGATCGCCTCTATCGCAGCCCAGACCTGATCATTCACGGAAGTTACAGGCTTGGCCGCCCGAGACTGTTCGAGCTTGGTCAGGTCGGAGTGGCAAGACCGGGGAGAGCCCCGCACCACGGACCTCCTGGCAGGAAGTCGCCAGAGCGCCCACAGCACACTGCTACGCGAGGTACCACAGGTCTTATACGGGCGGCGTGAAGTAGGCGCTCAGCTGTATCCGGCCACTTTCGCAGACCGGGCCGTAGGGCCAGGGGATATCGAACTGTTCGGTCTCGTCCGGCGGGATCACCCTGAGCGTGACCGGGTTGGGCTGGCACGGGCCGTTCTGGGCGTCACCTTCGCCGGGCACTACCGACCAGCGCATGTTTGCTGCCGCGACGCCGCCGACCGGCAGCGTGACGGTGCTCGGACCGGGGTCGAGGTCCCCCTGCGCCTGGGTCGGCAGTTTCTCGCCATCCTGCCCGATGAGCTGGAGACCACTGAACCCGTCGAGAGTACAGCCACCGCCGCCCACGTTGGTCACGACGAGTAACCCAAAACGTTGGCCAGCTGCCGCATCGGTGAGGATGACCGCCCCGCGCAGCACAGCCGCAGTGCATCGCGTCATGCCGACACCTCCTTGGTTGGCGTGCCTCCACGGTAGATGCCCTCCGGGGTCGCCGGCCAGGGCAGGAACGAATGGTGCCCGGTCATCGTCGACCGGCCAGCAGGACCGTCAGCCCACCCAGTGCCGCGCCGGAAACGGCGGCAGCCGCGACGGCCACTCGCCCGCGCGCGGGCAGGTCGCGCCAGGACACAAGGGTCGCCGCCGCGTCGACCGCGTCACAGAACGCCCCGGCGACGGTCCAGCCCAGCAGCCTTCGCCCGTCCCCGCGCGCTGACGCGAACAGGGCGCCCGCCCCGAGCGCGAGATCGCGGCCACCGGCCGCCCGGCCCAGCACCACACCGGCGGGACTGCCGGCTTGAGCTGCGCCCACCCACGGACGCGCCGCCAGCGAGGGCCGCACCAGCGCGACGGCGCCGAGCGCGGTCCTCCCCACCGCGAGCGCCACCCCGCATTACCGAGCCCGCCGAGTCATCCCGGTCATCCCGCTCCCCTCCGGGCTGCCGGCACCGACAGCTCCGACAGCGCCACAACAACCAGGTCGCCACGACGCCCGGTCCGGGACAAGCTGCTGAACGTAGACCTCGTCGGCACCGGCCGCTCGGTGGCGCACCGGCCCGGCCGGCGAGCAGCTGGACGCTACCCGCGCGCGTTCCCGTGGGACGCTCGCCATCGACCAGCGCGTGACGACGCAGGGCGCGGGTGGCTACCGGGACGGTGCACGTGGAGAGCCGGTGCCGGGGACAGTGGCCGCCGGGTCAACTTACGTTCAGCCGTCCCGCAGCGCGTCACCCTCCGCCGCGAACGCCGCACTCAGCGCGGCGCGCCACGGCTGCGGCGGAGTGAGTCCGGCGGCGCGCCAGGCCGCGTCCCCGAGCACCGAGTAGGCCGGGCGCGGCGCGGGCCGCGGGAACCGTTCGGTGCCGCAACGGCGGACGCGCTCGGGGTCGGCGCCCACCTCGGTGAAGACCGCGCGGGCCAGCTCGTACCAGGTCGCCTCCCCCGCACCGGCGAAATGGTGCACGCCACCGGGGAGGTCGGCGCCGCCCAGCTCGACCAGTGCGGCGGCCAGGTCGGCGGCCCAGGTGGGGCTGCCGCGCTGGTCGTCGACGACATCGGGGTCGCGGCCCGCCTGCGCGAGCCGGGCCATCGTGGTGACGAAGTTCGCACCGCCGGCGCCGTAGAGCCAGGCCGTGCGCACGACGTGGTGGCGCGACGAGGCGGCGAGCACCGCGCTTTCCCCGGCCAGCTTGCTCGCCCCATAGACGGTCCGCGGGCCGGTCGGGTCGCCGGGCTCGTAGGGCCGGTCGGCGTCGCCGGGAAAGACGTAGTCGGTGGACACGTGCACCAGCCGGGCGCCGGAAACGACACAGCACGCGGCGAGCGTGCCCGGCCCCTCGGCATTGCCCAGATATGCGGCGGCGTGCTCGCTCTGCGCCGCGTCGACAGCGGTGTAGGCCGCCGTGTTGAGCACCACGTCGGGCCGATGCACGGCGAGCATCCGCGCCACCACACGGGCGTCGGCCACGTCGAGCTCCGCCCGGCGCAGCGCCACGACGTCGCGCCCGGCCAACGCCCGCACCACCGCGGCGCCGAGCATGCCGCCGGCACCGGTGACCAGCCATCTCACGACGGTTTCACGGAAGTCGCGCTCGCGCCTTCAACGGCTCCCACCACGCCCGGTTGTCCCGGAACCACTGCACGGTCCGGGCCAGCCCGGTGCGGAAGTCCGTCGCCGGGGCGTAACCGAGCTCAACGCGGATCTTGGCGTCGTCGAGGCTGTAGCGGCGGTCGTGGCCGAGCCGGTCGGGCACCGGGGTGACGAACGACCCGTCGCGGCCGGTGGCCGCCAGCAGCAGCATCGTCAGCTCGCGGTTGGTCAGCTCGGTGCCACCGCCGATGTGGTAGACCTCGCCCGCCCGGCCGGCCTCGGCGACCAGCTGGATGCCGCGGCAGTGGTCGGCGACGTGCAGCCAGTCCCGGACGTTGCCGCCGTCGCCGTAGAGCGGGACCGGGTGGCCGTCGAGCAGGTTCGTCACGAACAGCGGGATGACCTTCTCCGGAAAGTGGTAGGGCCCGTAATTGTTGGTGCAGCGGGTGATCCGCACGTCCAGCCCGTGCGTGCGGTGGTAGGAGCGGGCCAGCAGGTCGGCGCCCGCCTTGGCCGCGGCGTACGGGGAGTTCGGGGCGAGCGCGGTGTCCTCGGTCCACGAGCCCTGCTCGATCGAGCCGTACACCTCGTCCGTGGAGACCTGCACGAACGTCTGCACCCCGGCGTCGAGCGCGGCCTGTAACAGCACCTGGGTGCCGACGACGTTGGTCGAGACGAAGTCGGCCGCCCCGGTGATCGAGCGGTCCACATGGGACTCGGCGGCGAAGTGCACGACGACGTCGGTGCCCACCATGAGCGTCGACACCAGTTCGGCATCCCGGATGTCCCCTGGCACGAAACGCAGCTGCGGTGAACCCGCCACCGGCGTGAGGTTGGCCCGGTTCCCGGCGTAGGTGAGCAGGTCGAGCACCACCACCTCGGCACCGGCGAACGCGGGGTATCCCCCGCCGACCAGGGTCCGGACGTAGTGCGAGCCGATGAAGCCGGCGCCCCCGGTGACCAGGACGCGGGAGGGCTGGGACATGCACCGATCGTGCCACGGCTGGAGCCGGTCGCGGGGTGGTTGCTCCGACACGTGGCCGATGAGGTCGCGTCCGGCGCCCCGGATGTTGCAGTCTGTGTTCTCGCGACGGTGATCGAGACGGTGCGGGGTGAGCGTGGACGAACGGACTGCCCGGGGGGGACCACGGGCGGGTTCGACGCGCGCACCCGGCAGTCCGCCCACCGCACGGGGCGCGGGTGCCGGCGCGGCCCGGCCCCCGGCCACCCGGCCACCGGCCACCCGGTCCGCGGTCTCCCGAACGGCGGCCTCCCGAACCGCCGTCTCCCGACCCGCGGCCTCGCGGGCCGCCCCCCGCCCGTCGCGCTCCGCGCCGCACGACTGGCCGCGCCGGATCCGGATCACTCTCACCGCGATGTCGGTGCTCGTCTTCGTCCTTACCGGCACCGCGTGGGGTCTTTACCGCGACCTCATCGCCGGGTTGACCACCACGGACGTCATCTTCGGCGGCTCGGACGGCAACGGGCTGAACATCCTGCTCGTCGGGGTGGACAGTCGCACGGACGCGCGCGGCAACCCGCTGTCCGACGAGGTGCTGGCCCAGCTGCGCAGCGGCGCCGAGCCAGGGGTGCTCAACTCCGACACCATCATCATGTTGCACCTGCCGGCCGGTGGTGGGAGCGGTGTCGCGTTCTCGATCCCCCGTGACAGCTACGTGGACATCCCCGGCTACCGCGCCGACAAGATCAACGCTGCCTACCCGGCGACCAAGGCGCTCACGGCGGAGGAGCTGGTCCGTGGCGGGGTGAAGGACCCTGCCCAGGTCGAGCAGCGGTCGGCCGCGGCCGGGCGCAGCGCGCTGATCAAGGCCACCGAGAACCTCACCGGGCTGCACGTCGACCACTACGCCGAGGTCAACCTGCTCGGGTTCTACGACCTCACCAGCGCCATCGGCGGCGTCGACGTGTGCCTCAACACCCCGGTCGACGAGCCACTGTCCGGTGCAAGGTTCCCCGCCGGACCACAGACGATCTCCGGCGCCGACGCCTTGGCCTTCGTCCGGCAGCGCCACGACCTGCCCGAGGGCGACCTGTCCCGGATCCGGCGCCAGCAGGTGTTCCTCGCCGCGGTGGCCGCCAAGGTGCTCTCCCGCGGAACCCTGACGAACCCGCGCACGTTGGGTGCGCTGATCGACGTCGCACAGAAGTCGCTGGTCATCGACTCCGGGTGGGACATCCTCGGCTTCGCCCACCAAGCCTCGAACCTCGCGGCGGGCAGGCTGGAGTTCCTCACCATCCCGACCCGCGGTGGGGAGAACAACGCCCGTGGCGACGTCGTCGTCGTCGACCCGCGTGCGGTGCAGACCTTCGTCGAGCAACACCTCGACCCCCAAGCCCAGCCACCCACCGAACCGGCCGCGACGCCCGCCGTGCCGCCCGCCGTCACCGTCGACGTGGGAAACGCCTCGGGCGTGAGCGGGCAGGCTACGGAGGTGACCGACCGGCTCGCGACGGCCGGCTACGGCCGTGGCACGGCGACGAATGCCTCGCCACGCTCGACGTCGGTCGTACGCTACGGCGGCGACGGCAGTGCCGACGCGGCCAGGGCGGTCGCCGCCCAGCTCGGGAACCTGCCGGTCGAACGGTCCGCCGCCGTACCGACCGGGCGGGTGCAGGTGCTGCTGGGCGCCGACTTCAGCCCGCCCGCCGCCCCCGGCTCCGCCACCACTCCCGCCCCGCCGGACGCCGGGAAGCCGATCAACGCGGCCGGCGTACCGTGCATCGACTGACCCCGACCCGCGAGGAGCTCCGTGACCCTGACCGCCGCCGTCCTCGGTCCCGCGCTGGCCAGTAACCCGGCCCGCCCCCTGATCACGTTCTACGACGACGCGACGGGCGAGCGGATCGAGCTGTCCGCGGTCACCACGGCCAACTGGGCCGCGAAGGCGGCGAACCTGCTGCGCGAGGAGTGTGACGTCGAGCCCGGCACGCCGGTCGCGGTGCTGCTGCCGGCGCACTGGCAGACCGCCGCGGTGCTGCTGGCGATCTGGTGGTGCGGCGGACAGGTCGTCGCCGAGCCCGCGGACGCCGAGTGGCTGCTGTGTGACGCCGACCGGGTCGAGCTGGCGCTGGCCGCCGAGCCGGCGGGGGGAATCGTCGCGTTGTCGCTCGACGCGTTCGGCCAGGGACTGAGCGGGCTGCCGGCCGACGTGGTCGACTTCGCGACCGAGGTGCGGCGCCACGGCGACGAGTTCGTGCCGTGGGGCCCGGTGCCCGACGAGGCACCGGCCTTGAACGGCGGCTCGGTCGCCGAGGTGCTGGCCGACGCCCACCGTCGCGCCATCGCGCTCGGGGTCGGGCCCGGCGACCGGGTGCTGTCCACCCTGGACTGGACCGGCCTGGACGGGTTGCTCGACGGCCTGCTGGCGGTGCTCGCCGCCGGCGCGTCGCTGGTGCAGTGCCGCAACGCCAACCCGGCCAAGCTGACGCACCGCGCCGAGATGGAGAAGACCACCATCGCGCTCTCGTAGGCCTGCCGGTCGGAGCGCAAGCGAGCGTGACACGGTGTGCACCGTGACCGCAGCTGATGTCGACGACGCCGCCGGACGGCTGCGCGCCGTGATCGGCCCGACCCCGTTGCAGCTGTCCCCGCGGCTGTCCGACGCCGTCGGCGGCGAGGTGTGGCTCAAGCGCGAGGACCTGCAACCGGTGCGCTCCTACAAGATCCGCGGCGCCTACAACCTCATCGCCCAGCTCGACACGCCGACCCGGGAGCGCGGGGTGGTGTGCGCGAGCGCGGGCAACCATGCCCAGGGCGTCGCGTTCGCCTGCGCCCGGCTCGGCGTCGAGGCACGGGTGTACCTGCCGCGCACCACACCGCGACAGAAGCGCGACCGGGTGGCACAGCTCGGCGGGAAGGTCGTCGACGTGCGGGTGGTCGGCGACAGCTACGACGAGGCGTCCGCTGCGGCGGTGGCCGACGCCGCGGCGAGCGGCGCGACCCTCGTCCCGGCGTTCGACGACCCGCGCACGGTGGCGGGCCAGGGCACGGTCGTGCGGGAGATCATGGGCCAGCTCGGCGCGCCACCCGACCTGGTCGTCGTGCCCGTCGGTGGTGGCGGGCTGCTGGCCGGGACGCTGAGCTGGCTCGGCGAGCGGCACCCCGAGGTCAGGGTGGCCGGGGTGGAGCCCGCCGGCGCGGCGGGGATGGCGGCGGCGCTGGCCGCCGGGGGCCCGGTCACCCTCGCCGACCTCGACCCGTTCGTCGACGGCGCCGCGGTGCGCCGGGTCGGCGAGGTGACGTTCGCGATCGTGCGCGACTCCGGGGTGAGGCTCGCCCCCGTTCCCGAGGGCCGGGTCTGCGTGGAGATGCTGGCGCTCTACCAGTCCGACGGGATCATCGCCGAGCCCGCGGGTGCGCTGGCCCCGGCGGCGTTGGAGACGCTGGACGTCCCACGCGGTTCGACCACCGTATGTGTGCTCTCCGGGGGCAACAACGACGTCAGCAGGTACTCCGAGGTCGTCGAGCGGGCGCTGGTGCACGAGGGCCGCAAGCACTACTTTCTCGTCGAGTTCCCGCAGGAGCCCGGTGCGCTGCGCCGTTTCCTCGACGAGGTCCTCGGCCCCGATGACGACATCACCCTGTTCGAGTACGTCAAGCGCAGCAACCGGGAGACCGGACCCGCGCTGGTCGGGATCGAGCTGGGGTGCCCCGGCGACCTCGGCGCGCTGCTGGAGCGGATGGCCGCCGCCCCGCCCTCCATCGAACCCGTCCCGCCGAACAGCCCGCTGTTCCGGTTCCTGCTGTGAGCCGGCGGTGCATCCAGAGTGTGCCGCGACGCATACTGCGGGCGTCCGTCATCGACGACGAACGAGGTCTTCAGGCTGCCGCTCTCGCCCCCGTCCCCGTACCCACTGCCCCACGTCGTGTAGTTGCTCGTCGGTGGCGGCCGAGGTGACGGGCGCCTCCGGTAGCCGGTCCCGGGTATCGCCGGGCTGGCGTGCGGCGAGCCACTCAGTCGTGCTCGGGCGTGTCCCTGAGGTGGTGCTCGACCGCCTCGATCGCCTCCGCGAGCAGCCGCCGCACGTGCCCGCCACGCGCCCGGTAGAGCACCCGTCGCCCGTCGCGGCGGGTGGTGACCAGGCCGGTCATCCGCAGCTTCGCCAGGTGCTGCGACACCGCCGGACGGGCCGCCGCCACCTGCTCGGCCAGCGTCCCGACGTCCAGCTCGGCCCCGCAGAGCAGCCACAGGATCCGCAGCCGGGTGGGGTCGGACAACATCCGGAACGACGACGCCGCCGCCTCGACGTGGCCGCTCGGCGGTAGCCGCTGCCAACCGTCCGCCGTTGCGTTGTCGTCGCGTGCGTACATGAGCACGTATGATGTCAGGGTTCCGGGCAACGCGGCGGGCCCGGGCGGGAGGAGCGGACGGCGATGCCCAAGGAACTCGGCGACACCGGGCACGACCACAGCCACGACCACAGCCACGACCACAGCCACGGCGCACCCTCCCGGCGGCTGGTCGCGGCGGTGCGCCACCTCGGCACCCCGCACAGCCACGACACCGTCGACCGCGTCGACTCCGCCCTCGCGGCCTCACGCGCCGGCGTACGGGCGCTGTGGATCTCACTGGCCGTGCTCGGGGTGACCGCCGCGTTCCAGGGGATCGTGGTGCTCAGGTCCGGCTCGGTGGCGCTGCTCTCGGACAGCCTGCACAACATGGCCGACGCGCTCACCGCCGTCCCGATCGGGATCGCGTTCCTGCTCGGCCGCCGCCCGGCGACCCGGCGCTTCACCTACGGCTTCGGCCGGGCGGAGGACGTGGCCGGCATCGTCGTCGTCCTGGTGATCACCGGATCGGCGGCGCTGGCCGGCGTCGAGTCCGTGCGCCGACTCGTCGAGTCCACCGACCTGCACCAGATCGGCGCAGTAGCGGTCGCCGGCGTGGTCGGCTTCGTCGGCAACGAGATCGCCGCCCGGCTCCGCATCCGAACCGGTCGCCGGATCGGCTCGGCCGCGCTCGTCGCCGACGGCCTGCACGCCCGCACCGACGCCGTGGCCTCGGCCGCCGTGCTGCTGTCCGCGGGTGGCGCGGCGCTCGGCTGGCGCTGGGCCGATCCGGTGATCGGGCTGCTGATCACCGTGGCCATCGGGGCGGTGACGGTCGGGGCCGCGCGGCAGGTGCTCGCCCGGCTGATGGACGCCGTCGACCCCGCGCTGGTCGAGCGGGCCACCGCGGCCCTGGGCACCGTGGCCGGAGTCGCGGGTGTCGACCGGGTCCAGCTGCGCTGGATCGGGCACGCCCTGCACGCCGAGGTGACACTCGCCGTCGACGGCGAGCTCTCCCTCGCCGGCGCCCACCAGGTGGCGCACGCCGCGGAGGACGAGCTGGTCTCCGCCATGCCGCGGCTCGCAGCGGCCACCGTGCACGCCCACCCCGCCGCGAGCTCGACCGGGCCGGCGACCCCGCACTACTCTCCCCCGGGTGTCCCATGACGGTGAGTCCGGACGGATCTTCCTGCTCCGGCACGGTGAGACCGAGTGGTCGGCGTCGGGTAAGCACACCGGATGGACCGACGTCCCGCTGACCGAACGGGGTCGCGAGCACTCCCGCGCGGCCGCCGCAACCCTGGCCGAGCTCCGCGGGCCCGACGCCACACCGCCCGCCCTCGTGCTGACCAGCCCCCGCAGCCGGGCCAGGGACACCGCCGAACTCGCCGGGCTGACCATTGACCGGACCGACAACCGGCTCGTCGAGTGGGACTACGGCGAGTACGAGGGCCGCACCACGCCGGAGATCCGGGAGACCGCGCCCGGTTGGACGGTGTGGACGCACCCGGTGCCGGGCGGCGAGACCGCCGAGCAGGTGGCCGCCAGGGCTGACGGCCTGCTCGCCGACGCGCGCGACGTGCTCGGCCGCGGCGACGTGGTGCTCGTCGGGCACGGCCACCTCAGCCGGGTGCTCGTCGCCCGCTGGATCGGCCTGCCCGCGACCGCGGGCGCACACTTCAGGATGGACGCCCCCGCGTGGAGCGTGCTCGGCCGTGAACGGGGCACGCCGCAGCTCGACCACCTGAACGTGCAGGGCCCCGGGTAGGAAGCCCGGGATGGAGCTCAGTGCACCTGTACCTCGTCGCCGACCTGCAGGGTGTCGAAGAACGCCACCGCGTCGTCATGGGTCAGGTGCACGCAGCCCGCGGAGAACCGCTCCAGGCTGCCCTCGTGGAACGCGATGCCGCCGGAGGCGAAGAACACCGAGAACGGCATCGGGGCGTTGTCGAACTCGGCGCTGACGTGGTTGCGGTCCTTCCACTGCACCTGGAACGTGCCGACCGGGGTCGGTTCCTCCGGCGTACCCGGCTTGATCGGTAGCGGGCCACGGGTGACCGCGCCGCGGGAGATCAACCACGCCTGCCCGGTCGAGAGGTCGGCGCAGGCCCGTGCGGTGACCGTGCACGGGGTGCCGGGAACGTTGCCGTCCCCGGCGCTGTCGGCGATGAGTACGGGCGCGGCCTGGGCGCTCGGGCCGGCCAGCACCGTCCCGAGCCCCAGCGCCGTCGTCACCGCCATCGCACCCAGTGCCGGCAGCCCGCGCCGCTGCACGTTCCTGCTGTGCCGTCCCATGACATCGTCCTCCGACCGTCGATCCGCCCATCAGTGAGGACGCACGGGACGCCGCCAGGTTGCGCGTCCAGTACGGAGAGTACCGGTCGCGCCGCGCGTAGGGGTTCATTACCATGCGCCGTGACCAATCCGGTGCGCAGGATGAGACCGGACGATGTCGAGGCCGTCGTCGGGCTGGTGTACGTGCTTGCCGGGTACTGATCCTCCGTGGGGCGCGTGCCTGCTCACCTCGGACCAGCTGCGGGTGCGCTGTTCGGTCCGGCGCCGGCGCTGCACGGCCACGTCGCGGGGGTGGGCGGCACCGTCGTCGGGTGCGCACTGTGGTTCCGCAGCTTCTCGACCTGGCAGGGCGTGCACGGGGCGCGCGGCTCAGCGCCGAGCGTCCCGCTCGTGCAGCGCCACCGCCCACGTCCGGGACCGCTCACTGATCAACAGTAGGAACGTCGTGATCACGACGGCGCCGCTGAGGGCACCGAGCAACAACTGGTGCGCGGGGCCGATCAACGAGTAGGCGAAGGGCAACAGCAGAAGCTGCGCCACGATCGCGGGGGTCCGGGCTCCCCGCCGCCCCCTCACCAGGCCCCAGCCGACTCCGACCAGCGCCGCCCCGACCAGGGCGAAGTAACCGGCCTCGCCGAATGCGGCGCCCGGCCCGGAGCCCGCGCCGGCGGCGCGCGTCGCGAGCACGACCGCGAAAACGACCCCCAGCAGGCCCTGCGTCCCTACACTCCAGCCAGCCAGCCGGACCTGCGGCGGCGGCCCGGCAGCGGGGGGAGGCTGCTCCGTCCGCATTGTCTGAGGATAAGCCGTTATCCTGGTGCCGGTGCGCGCGCTACTCGTCGTCAACCCGCAGGCCACCTCGACCACCCCCGGCGGCCGCGACGTGCTCACCCACGCCCTCGCCAGCGAGCTCAAGCTCGAGGTGCTGCAGACGGCCTACCGGGGGCATGCCGCGGAGGCCACGGCCCAGGCCGTCGCCGCCGGTATCGAGCTGGTCGTGGCGCTGGGCGGGGACGGGACGGTCAACGAGGTCGTCAACGGGCTGCTGGTCGCGGGCCACCGCGCCGCACCGGGCGAACCGTGGGCGGCACCGGGTGAACCGTGGGCCGCGCCGGCGCTGGCCGTGGTGCCCGGCGGCTCCGCCAACGTGTTCGCGCGTGCCCTCGGCATGCCCCGTGACCCGCTCGAGGCCACCGCAGTGATCCTGGACGCGCTCGAGGCGGGACGCAGCAGGCTCGTCGGACTCGGCCGCGCCGACGACCGCTGGTTCACCTTCAATGCGGGGCTCGGCTGGGACGCCGAGGTCGTCGCCGAGGTGGAACGGGCGCGGGCACGGGGCCGGGAGGCGACGCCGCTGCGTTACGCGCGGACCGCGCTACGGCAGTATCTGCACCAACGCAGGCATCCGTCGTCGATGACCGTCGAGATCCCGGGTGTGGACCCGTTCACCGACATCCGGCTGGCGTTCGTCAGCAACGCCGACCCGTGGACCTACCTCCGCGGCCGGGCGGTACGCACCAATCCGGAGGCGTCGTTCAGCACCGGACTTGGCCTCTTCGCGCTGCGCAACCTCGGTCTGCCCACCATCGCGCCGGTGCTCCGCCAGCTCCTGCGCTCCGACGGAGACCCGCACGGCCGCCACGTCGTCCGGCACGACGCCGTCACATCGGTCCGGGTGTGCACCGACGAGCCGCTCGCGCTCCAACTCGACGGTGACCACCTGGGAGAACGCAGCGAGGTCGAGTTCGCCGCCGTGCCCAGGGCGTTACGCGTCGTCGTGTGAGAGGGGCAGCTCGTCGCAGCGAGCGGCCCGCTTCACCGTGGGGCACCGTCGGGTGGGGCCATTCACAGATGCCTGTGGACCGTCGAGCCGCACGGGTCTCGCACCAGCGCAAACAGTCCACCATGGTGAGTCTTGCGCAAGCGAGGATGCGGAGACGGGAAGCGAACGGCGTCGCCGCATGGTCCGCCGGAAACTGGGTAACCAAGAACGGTGGGCAGGGTAGGAGCGCTCGGGTTGCTCACCTGACGTGATGGACCGGCACAGAGTCACCGATCGTGCTGCTGGTCGTTACGATAAGTGGGTGAGGATTTTCACTTGAGTGGACCATGTCCTTGAAGACTGAGCGCGCTCGTGAAAGTATTCACAAGCGCGGACACACCGTGACAGACGATCGGCGCGACCCCGATCGCGCGATACGAGGAGCAGAGCACCATGGATTGGCGTCACCGCGCTATCTGCCGCGACGAGGACCCTGAGCTGTTCTTCCCAGTGGGGACGAGCGGTCCGGCGTTGCTGCAGATCGCCGAGGCCAAGAGCGTCTGCCGACGTTGCCCCGTGGTCACCGAGTGCCTCACCTGGGCACTGGAGAGTGGCCAGGACGCGGGCGTCTGGGGCGGCATGAGCGAGGACGAGCGGCGGGCGTTGAAGCGCCGCACCGCGCGCACCCGCGCTCGCACGGCCTGAGCGAGAAGCACCTCCCTGTCCTCCGGACGAAGAGCAGTCCCCACCGGACGAAGAGCACCTCAGCTCCCCAACCGCGGGCCCGTATGCCGGACACGACCGGTGTCGGGCCCGCGGTGCTCTCGCCGGCCGCTCGACCAGGGCGTCGAGCGTTACCTTTCCAGCAGCGGGAGTCTGATGACGGCCTCCGTGCCCCGTCCCGGCCTCGACCGCAACTGCAGCGCAGACTCCAGTGGGGAGTCGAGCAGGGTACGGACGATCTGCAGCCCGAGCCCGTCGGCGGTGTCGAGGTCGAATCCCTCCGGCAGGCCCCGGCCGTCGTCTGCCACGACGACCTCCAGCCACCCCGCCGACCGGTCCGCCGACACCACCACCTCACCGGACTGCCCCGGCGCGTAGGCGTGCGCCAACGCATTGTGCACGAGCTCGGTGAGCACCAGCACGAGCGGCGTGGCCAACGCAGCCGACAGGCTTCCGAAACCGCCGTCCCGGCGGACCTTGACCCGCACCTCCGCGGTGGCCCCGTCGCCGATCACCGGCAGTACCGTGTCCACCAGGTCGTCGAGATCGACCTGCTCGGCAACTGAGAACGCCAGCGCCTCGTGCACCAGCGCGATCGACGTCACCCGGCGCACGCTCTCGGCCAGCACCCGGCGGGCCTCCGGGATCGCCGTGCGGCGGGCCTGCAGGCGCAGCAGCGCGGCCACCGTCTGCAGGTTGTTCTTGACCCGGTGGTGGATCTCCCGGATCGTCGCGTCCTTGCTGAGCAGGGCCAGGTCACGGCGGCGCAGGTCGGTGACGTCACGGACCAGCACCAGCGCTCCCGCAGCGTCGCCGTGCGGGCGCAGCGGCAACGCACGCACCAGCATCACCGCTCCGCGCGCCCGGACCTCCAGGCGCAGCGACGCGTGTCCCTCCAGCGCCGCTCTGATGCGCGCAGCAACCTCGGCTGCGTCGAACGGGTCATGGACCAGCTCACGGGTGGCCTCAGCCAGTGACAGCCCGCTGAGATCGCTGGCGTGCCCCATCCGGTGATAGGCCGACAGTGCGTTGGGGCTGGCGTAGGTCACCAGGCCGCGCGAGTCGAGCCGGATCAGCCCGTCCCCGGCGCGTGGGCTGGTGTCCGCACCCGCCACCACCGCCTGCGGTGGGAACGTGCCGTCGGCAATCATCTGGCAGAGATCCGACGCGCTGCCGAGGTAGGCGACCTCCAGCGGACTGGGCACCCGGGGTGTCACCAGGTTGGTGTCCCTGGCGAGCACGGCGAGTACCCGATCGGTGCGTCGCACCGGAATCGTGTCGCGGCGCACCGGGACTTCCGGGCGCCTGCGGTGGCCCCTCGCGCGGCAGATCCGACCCTCCACGGCCGCCCGGCGCAGCTGCGGCTGCGCCGGGGTGCTGGCCCGGACCCCGACAATGTCCTCGGGGTGTGCTGTCCGTGCAGTGTCCGGACGCGCCTGAGCGACGCAGAGGAACTCCGCGAGGTCCTCACCGAGCGGGATCCAGAGCAGAAAGTCGGCGAACGACAGGTCTGCCAAGAGCTGCCACTCGGCGACGACGCGCTGCAGGTGGTCGACGTCGTCACCGGGCAGCCGGGTGTGCTCGGCCAGGAGCTCGCTGAGGGTCGACACGTCGTCATCGAACCACGTGGGACACTGTTCTCCACTCAACGGAGTACTCCACTCAACGGAGCACCCAACCATGAGAAGGAGGACCATGTCCCGTCGGGCACGTAAGAAGCGCGACCGCAAGAAGAGCAGCGCCAACCACGGCAAGCGGCCGAACTCCTGAACCACCGGCGCGGGCGGCACGTCCGGTGTCACCCGCGTCGCTCGGCGCGGCGTCGGTGGGGCGCCGACGCCGCCCAAGCCGCTAGTACTACAGGGACACTTGCATGATCCAGAGTTCCTCGACCTGCGCGAACGTTTTCGGCGCCGCTGCTGTGACCAGGGATCTGTCCCTGTAGTACTAGGGCGTGTCTGCGGGATCTTGATGTTCGGGTGCGGTAGATCTTGCTCATGCATGCTCGTCATGATCTGACTGATGTTGAGTGGGCGCGTCTGGAGCCGTTGTTGCCGGATCGCACGCCGTGTCGGGGT
>JBBSGM010000026.1:0-39814 GCA_038254065.1 Mycobacteriales bacterium
CGTCGCGATCATGACCCGGCAACTGGACCGCAACAGGTCCGGCGCGCCACCTCATCCCCGCTGGGGCCAGCCCCGCGCCGTAGCGTCGGCACCCGACCGACAAGATCAGCAAGCCGCGTGACCATTTGCCAACAGGCTCTTAGAGAGACGCACGGGGTATGACACCGACAGGCTGGATGGGCCTGCTGCTGTACCGCTTTGATCTGTGGATGGTTGACCGGCCGCTGCGTCGCGAGCTTCGGGCGAACCGACGCCGCACCCGCCGGGTGCGGCGTCGGGGAGCGTGATCAATGAAGGCCGCACGAGATCCGTGCGCACGAGGTGACTGTGGTCGACCCGCCGAGGCACGCGGCAAGGCCTGACGTCGACGGTCGACCATCGGTGTGGCGGAAGACGGCGTGGCTACCGGAGGTCCGCGTGTGGACGAACCCGACGGACTCCAGCACCGCGATGACCTTGCTGACGGGCAGGTCCGAGAGCGCTCGGCGCACGCGGCGCCGGACACCGTGAAGGAGGTGACCAACGGGGTATCGGTGAGATACTGGCTGGGGTCGTCGACCTCGTCGAGGTACAACCTGACCGCTTCACCGAGACTGGCGAGAGCCTCTGCGATCGTGCGGCCCTGGCTCGCGACGTCAACTTCCAGGCACTGGGCGGGTACGAGCTGTCGACATGTTCCCGAGGGTAGTCGGGCCCGGTGGGCCGTAAGCTCGGAAGGGCTGATGAGCACGCTGGGACGAGCCGACCGGCGGCGAGCACTCGCCCTATCCGGAGCCGCCGACCCGCAGTCGCCCTCGGCCACGTGCACCCATCGTCAACATGGCCGTAACACCGAGCATTTAGCGTCACCAGCATGAGCGTCGCGCGCACCGTCCTGATCGGGGTCGAGGAGGAGTTCCACGTCGTGGACCTGCACAGTCGGCAGGCCACCCCCGAGGTGGACACGCTGCTCACCGCGCTGGACTCGGCCGCCTTCGCGCCCGAGCTGCAGCGTTCCCTGGTGGAGAGCAACACCCGCCCGTGCACCACGTTGGACGAGCTGCGCACCGACCTCACGGGCCTGCGCGCGCAGCTCGCTGCCGCGGGGCGCCCACTGGGGCTCGGCGTGGTCTCCGCGGGGACCGTGCCGCTGCACGACGTGCACGCCACCGACGTCTCGGCGGGCGCGCGCTACGAGCGGATGCAGTGCGAGTACCAGATGTTGGCCCGCGAGCAGCACATCTGCGGTACCCAGGTGCACGTCGACGTGCCCGACCGGGATCTGGCGGTGGCCGTCGCGCAGCACGTTGCCCCGGCCCTTCCCGTGCTGCTCGCGCTGTCGGCCAGCTCGCCGTACTGGCGCGGCGCCGACAGCGGCTACGCGAGCAGCCGCACGCTGGTGTGGCAGCGCTGGCCCACTGCCGGGCCGCCGAGCTCGGTGCGTGACGCCGCCGAGTACGACGCACTGATCGCCGACCTGGTCTCCTCCGGCACGATCAGCGACCCCGGGATGGTGTACTTCGACGTCCGCCCCTCGGCGCACCAGCCCACCGTCGAGCTGCGGATCTGCGACGCCTGCCCGCAGGTGGACGACGTGGTGCTGATCGCGGGGCTCTTCCGGGCGCTGGTGCGGCGGGCGAGCGCGGCCGTCACCGCCGGCCGTCCACTGCCCGGGACGCGACACGAGCTGCTGCGGGCGGCGACCTGGCGCGCGGCGCGTTCCGGGCTCGAGGGTGACCTGGTCGACCTGGGCGGCCGACCCCGGCTGGAGCCGGCCACCGTACTGGTGAGCCGGCTGGTCGGCGAGCTGCGCGAGCCGTTGGAGCAGTCGGGCGACTGGGAGCAGGTGCGCGAGCTCACCGACGCCGCGCTGGGCAGGGGCAGTGCGGCTGCCGCGCAGCGCCGCGCGTTCGGCCGCCGGGGGGAGTACCGCGACGTGGTCGACGGCCTGCTGGCCACCACTCTCGGCGAGCCACTGCCCCGGACCCCGCCACCCAGCGCGCCACCGCGACTACCCGCCGTACTGGCCGGCTACCGGTTCGGCGGCTTCGACGAGGTGGTGGTGCGGGGCGGCCGAGTGGTCCCGAGCTATGGCTGGATGTTCCGGGCGTTGGACCGGATCGGGCTGGCCGACCTGGCCCGCCGGGAGGTCGACCGGGACCTGGAGCAGCGCGCCCGCGGGGTGCTGTTCCACGTCGAGGGCGAGCGCGACGACCGCCTTTTCCCGCTCGACCTCATCCCGCGGATCGTCACCGCCGAGGACTGGACGGTGCTGCAGGCCGGGTTGACCCAGCGGGTCCGCGCACTGGAGGCGTTCCTCTCCGACGTGTACGGCGCCGGCGAGGCGTTCCGGGACCGGGTGCTGCCGGAGTCGGTCGGTCGCGGGTCGCGGGGCTGGAGCGAGGATGGCGCGCTGTGTTCGCCGGGGGTCTGCCGGGCGGCGGTCAGCGGCATCGACCTGGTCCGCGAGTCGGCGGACCGCTGGCTGGTGTTGGAGGACAACCTGCGGGTGCCCTCCGGCCTCGGCTACTCGGTCATCAGTCGACGGCTGGTGCGCAGCGTGCTGCCCGAGCTGGAGCCACCGGCCGGCGTCGTGCCGGTGGAAGGCGTACCGGACCTGCTGCACAAGACCCTGCTCGCCGCGATGCCACCGCGGGCGAGCGACGCCGGAGCGGTCGCCGTGCTGACCGAGGGGCCGGCGGACTCGGCGTGGTTCGAGCACCGGTTGCTCGCCGAGACAATGGGCGTCCCGCTACTGGTGCCGGCCGACCTCGAGGTCCGCGGGGACGGGCTGTACCATCGGGCCGGCGGGACACCGGAGCGGGTCGACGTGCTCTACCGTCGGTTGGACGAGGACGCGCTGCTCGCCGCCCGCGGCGCCGGTGGTGCCCCGCTCGGCCCCGGCCTGCGGGCGGCCCTGCGCGCCGGAACGGTCGGCGTGGTCAACGCGCTGGGCAACGGGGTGGCCGACGACAAGCTGGTGTACTCCTACGTACCCGAGATGATCTCCTACTACCTCGGCGAGCGCCCGTTGCTGGACAACGTGGCGACCTATCCGTGCGTGGACCCGCAGCGCTGCGCGGAGGTGCTCGACCGGCTCGGTGAGCTGGTGCTCAAGCCGGTCGACGGCTACGGCGGGCGCGGCATCGTGATCGGCCCGGTTGCCGAGCCGGCTGAGCTGGCCGCCGTCGGTGAGCTCATCCGCGCCGATCCGGCGGGCTGGGTCGCCCAGGACCTCGTCGCGCTGTCCACCCACCCGACGTTCACCGGTACCGGCCTGGAACCGCGCGCGGTGGACCTGCGCGCGTTCGTGCTGTTCGGCGACCGGCCGGAGGTGGCGCCGGCGGCGTTGACCCGGGTCGCACCGAGCGGCAGCATGATCGTCAACTCGTCGCGCGGCGGCGGGGCCAAGGACACCTGGATCCTGCGCTGACCTGGGGTTCCGCAGCCGGGTACGAAGCTGACCGAGGAGCGTCTGATGTGCGGCATCGCCGGTGAGATCCGATTCGACGGCTCGGCCGCGGACGTCGACGCCGTCACCCGGATGACGGGGTGCCTGCGGCGCCGCGGGCCGGACGGGTGGGGTGTGGTCGGCGCCGGCGCGGTCGCGTTCGGCCACCGCCGGCTGAAGATCATCGATCTTTCGGCGAAGGCGTCCCAGCCGATGGTCGACCCCGAGCTGGGCTTGACCATCGTCTTCAACGGCTGCGTCTACAACTACCGCGAGCTGCGCGCGGAGCTGCGGACGGCCGGGTACCGGTTCTTCTCCGACTCCGACAGCGAGGTGCTGCTCAAGGCCTATCACCGCTGGGGCACGGGATGTGTGCGGCACCTGCTCGGCATGTTCGCGTTCGCCATCGCCGAGCGGGACACCGGCGTGGTGGTGCTCGGACGCGACCGGCTGGGGATCAAACCGCTCTACCTCGCCGACACGCCCGGGCGGCGGTTGCGCTTCGCCTCCACGCTGCCGGCGCTGCTCGCCGCCGGCCCGCTGGACACGGCCGTCGACCCCGTCGCGCTGCACCACTACCTGAGCTTCCATTCCGTCGTGCCGGCGCCCCGGACGATCCTCGCCGGCGTGCGCAAACTGCCACCGGCGACCGTGCGCACCGTGCACCCCGACGGCCGCACGCAGGACGAGCAGTACTGGCAGCCGTCGTTCGCGCGCGACCCCGCCGAGGCCGCCATGAGCCCGCGGGACTGGGAGCAGGCGGTGCTGGGCGCGCTACGCCGGGCCGTGCAGCGCCGCATCGTGGCCGACGTGCCGGTCGGCGTGCTGCTGTCCGGCGGCATCGACTCCAGTCTGGTGGTCGCGCTGCTCGCCGAGAGCGGGCAGCACGGGCTGCGCACGTTCAGCGTCGGTTTCGAGCCGGCCGGCGGCGAGCGGGGCGACGAGTTCGTCTACTCCGACCTGGTGGCCGAGCATTTCGGCACCGATCACCAGCAGATCATGATCGCCGCCGACCGGCTGCTGCCCGCCGTGGACGAAGCGGTCACGGCGATGAGCGAGCCGATGGTCAGCCACGACTGCGTGGCCTTCTACCTGCTCTCCCAGGAGGTGTCCAGGTCGGTCACCGTGGTCCAGTCCGGGCAGGGCGCCGACGAGATCCTGGCCGGGTACGACTGGTACCCGCCGCTGGCGCAGGTTCCCCGTGAGCGGGGCGCGCAGGCCTACGCCGGGGTGTTCGTCGACCGGCCCCACAGCGAGCTCGCCGAGATCGTCGAGCCGCAGTGGCGCCTCGAGCACGACGCCAGCGGCGCGTTCGTCGCCGCACAGTTCGGCGCGCCCGGCGCGGAGACCACGCTGGACGCGGCGCTGCGCTGCGACACCACCGTCATGCTGGTCGAGGACCCGGTCAAGCGAGTGGACAACATGACCATGGCCTGGGGACTGGAGGCGCGGGTGCCGTTCCTGGACCACGAGCTGGTCGAGCTCGTCGCGCGCTGCCCGCCGGAGCTCAAGCTCGCCGACGGTGGCAAGGGCGTGCTCAAACGGGCCGGGCGTGGCGTGCTGCCCGATGCAATCATCGATCGACCGAAGGGGTACTTCCCGGTGCCGGCGATCCGGAACCTGGCCGGCCCGTTCCTCGACCGGGTTCGCGACGCCCTCACCGACCCGGTCGCCAAGAACCGCGGGCTGATCCGGGCGGACTACGTGCAGCGGCTGCTGGCCGATCCGAACGCCTCGCGCACGACGCTGGGTTCCAACGCACTGTGGCAGGTGGCACTGCTGGAGATGTGGCTGCAGGACCGGTGTATCTAGATCGACGTGCACATCCATCGGACCCACCCCGACCGACCCGCGACCGATCCCGATCGGCACCCGACCTACTCCGACTGGCTGGCCGCGCCGACCGTCACCTCGCCCGCGCAGTCGCCGGAGGGCGGCACGCTGGCCTACGTCTCCGACGCGGACGGGCTGCCCCGGCTGTGGCTGGCGCCCAAGGGTGGTTCGGCCGGGCCGGTGCAGACGGGGCCCGACCAGGTGCGGGCGGTGAGCTGGTCGCCGGACGGACAGTGGCTGTGCCTGCTGACCGCCCCGGCCGGCGGTGAACGCACCAGGGTGCGGGCGCTGCGGCCCGACGGTTCGGACCAACGAGTGATCGCTGGTACGCCGACCGGCGCCGCTGTCCTGGGACGCTGGCAGCCGGGCGGTCACGTGGTCGGGCTGGCCGAGACCAGCGCGGACGAGCCCGGCGAGCTGGCCGCGTTCGCGATGGATGTGGAGACGGGACGACGGCGCTTCCTGGCGCGTGGCGTGGCGGCGGCGGCTGCTGCGTTCAGCCACGACGGAAGATACGCGGTGGTGCGGGTCGGCCGCCGTGCCCACCGCCGGCTGCTGCTGGTCGACCTGCGGGCCGGTGAGCGCACCGAGCTGCTGCGCGGCAACGCCACCGTCGCCGACGCCTGTTTCGCCCCCGACGACCACACCATCTACCTGCACAGTGATGCGGGCCGGGAGTTCGCCGCGTTGCTCGCCGCGCCGCGGATCGCGGCCGGGTACCCCGACGCGGCCGAGGTGGTGTTGGCGCGCGACGGCGTCGAGCTGGAGTGCTGGGCGCTGGACCCGACGGGGCGGGCGGCGGCGGTGGTGTGGAACGTCGACGGGTGCAGCGAGCTGGAGCTCGTCGAGCTGGACGGCGGCGCCCGGCGCGCGGTGCGGTTCGACGCGCAGGTGGTCACGGGCTGTGGGTTCGCCTATGACGGCAGCGCCCTCGTGCTCGCGGTGGAGTCCGCCGCCGAGCCGGCGCACGTGTTGCGCCTGCCGCTCCGGGCATCCGACCCGCCGCGGCCCCGTTCGACCCAGCGGTTGGTGCCTGCGGTGCCGCCGTGGCCGCTCGACACGCCGACCCGACCGACGCTGCACCGCTGGTCCGCGCGGGACGGCCTCGAGCTCACCGGGTGGCTGTACCGGCCACCGCGAGCCGCGGACCGGGCCGCCACGCTGGTGTGGCTGCACGGCGGTCCCGAGGCGCAGCACCGCCCGACGTTCGACCCGCTGTTCCAGGCCCTGCTCGACGACGGCATCGCGGTGTTCGCGCCCAACGTGCGTGGCTCGTCGGGGTACGGGCACCGCTTCGTCGACGCCGACAACCTCGATCGGCGCTTCGCCGCGATCGACGACGTGGAGTCGGCCGCCGAGTTTCTCGTCTCCCGCGGGCTGGTGGATCCGGCACGGCTGGCCTGCGGGGGCCGTTCCTACGGCGGCTGGCTCACGCTGGCCGTGCTGCTGCGCGCTCCGGGGTTGTTCCGGGTCGGGGTGGACGTGTGCGGCATCACCGACTTCGCCACCTTCTACGCGCACACCGAGCCGTGGATCGCCGCCGCCGCGACGGGCGAGTACGGCGACCCCCAGCTCGACGCCGCACTGCTGCGGGACCTGTCACCGCTGCACCGCATCGCGGCGCTGACCGTTCCGCTGCTGGTGGTGCACGGCGCGCACGACACGAACGTGCCGCTCGTCGAGGCGCTCCAGGTGGTGGCGGCACTGCGCGTGGCCGGAACGCCCCCTCGACTCCTGCAGTTCGACGACGAGGGCCACGAGCTGCGGGGACGGGCCAACCGCGCGGAGTTCGTCGCCGAGGTGCGACAGTGGCTGACCCACCACCTGCTCGCCGCCGACGACCAATTGGGTCCCGGAAAAACGAGTACCCGCCGTTGATGCGGGTACTCCGCAGTGTCCGTCCCTTGGTGTGTGGTGAGGAGTGCAGATGTCTGAAAGCCAGGCTTCGTCCGACGAGTCCCAGCAGCGCATGGAGGAGCTCAACGCAGATACCGGAAGCAACAGCTCAGCGGAGGAGCTCAAGGAGCGCATCGACGAAAGGTCCGCACACACCTCGCATGGCACGAGCGAGGGTGACCCGGATCCCATGAGGGGTGAGAACTCTCCGGAGGAGGCGGGCACCCACCAGGAAGGCATGCAAGAGGTCGACACCCCGGAGCGCGTCGCGACTCCCAGGGAGGAGAGGGGCTTGTCGGCGCCGCAGCCGTAGTGGAGGTGCCACTGGGACTCCTTCCCCTCCCAGTGGTGGTTCACCAGCCCGCAGCGGCGGGCTGTGAGAAGCAGCTCGCTGAGGCCGTGCTGGAGTCCGGCGTCTTGAACTGCCGGTCCGGCACGGCCGCGTGCGGGAGTCCCGCGACGTTGTGCACGGCCACTGATGCACCAGTACCGCAAGAGTTGACCGAGGAGGAAACCATGGCCACCGGTGAGACTGGCTTCGACGACGTGAGTTTCGACCTGATCTCCGTCCAGTACCATTCGTTGAAGGCCGGGCACGACTACGGGCAGTACGTCCGCGACGCCGAGAACGCCGGCCGTGACGACTGTGCGGAGTTCTTCCGCACAGTGATGCGGCAGGACTCCGAGCGGGCGGCGCAGTGCCACGAGTTCCTCAGGGGCATGGCCGGGACCGGCGAGTCCGGGCCCGCGGTGTCCTGACGGGTGGTTCGCACCGGTGGTTGTGGTGCGCGACGTGGCTCTCCACCCAGGTGTCGACCTGTGACCAAGCAGCGTCGAGCCACGTCGACAGTGCGTCCTGCTCGCGGGGAACGTTGCTGGCAGGCGCCAGCGCGGTGCGCACCACCAGGGCACGGTGGACGGGCAACCGCCACCACGGCCGGTTACGGCCGTCGGGAGCAAAGCCGGAGTGGGTGAGCAGGAGTACGTCGGCCGTCGGTGACCCGGTCAGCGCCGTCAGCACCCCGCCGAGGTGCGGTGGAAGGGTGTGGGTTCGTCGGCGGGCGCGCCGCGCCATGTCGTGGGCCCCGGTGGCGGACAGCGACGACACCGCTCGGTGCCAACGCGGCCGGCTGAAGTTGCCGCCCTCGGGGAAGAGCAGTAGAGCGTCACCAGCGGACATCGAGGCGGCGAGGCTGCTGACCCGCTGTCGGGCCCGACGTCGGTTGTGGCCGATGAAGCACAGCGGCAGGTGATCGCCGGCGAGGTCGAGGGCAGGTTCGAGCCGTAGCACGGACTTGAGCACGACGCGTAACCGCAACTGGTACCGCACCACCAGCAGCCAGGCGATGAACAGCGAGTCTCCGGGCTCGCAGTGCCGGGCGAGTACCACCAGGCCCGTGCAGGTCCCGAGTTGCTCGCTCGTCGCGGATCCGTCCTCGACCACCAGCCGGACGTCGAGGATGCAGCACATTGCGCGGTAGGCGCTGCTGAGGACGTCACGCAGCAGCGCCTCCCAGTCGTCCGCACCGCCCAGCAGGCGCCCCAGCACCGACAGCTCGATGACCGTGTAGGCCAGCACGAGGGCCGTACTGCGCAATGGCCGCGTCGAGCGGGACCCCGCGGACACCATGGCGGCGACGACGATCAGCAGTGGCGCGGCGATCAGCAGGAGAACCTCCAGCATGACCACGGTTGGCACCGTCACGGCCCGGCGAAGTGTGGTCATGGCAGTGTCGCCAGGTACTCGCGGGTGGCGGCGTAGGCGCGCTGGGCGCCCTGACTGATACCCCGGCGGTCGCCGTAACGCAGGTTTGACCACGTCGGCGCCTGCCGCTGCGGAAGACCCGTCGGCAGCACGTGGACGGTCACCCCGCCAGGCACCCGACCGAGGTCGGTGTGGAACCGGTGTCGCCGCGCGATCTCGAACGCCACGAACCCCACCTCCCACGGAAAGCGAGGTACCCGCAGCGCCTCCTCGATGCGCCCGACGTGCAACACCCACACCGTGTCCGCGCCCCGCGCCACCGCCCGCGCCAGCGGGATGCTGTTGACCAGCCCCCCGTCGAAGAAGTGCTCGCCGGCGATCCCGACGGGCGGGAGGACTCCCGGCAGGGCACAGGACGCGAGCACCGCGTCGATCAGGTCTCCCGAGCAGAACCAGTGTTCCCGCGCCCTCTCGATGCTCGCCGCGACACACTCGAACGGCACGACGAGCTCATCGAAGGTGCGGACGGGAAGGAGGTCACGCAGCCGTCGACGCAGGTCCTCGCCGTCGTGCAGCGACGTTCCGGTGCGCACGATCTCCACCAACCGGCCGAGCAGCGAACCACCGAGCACGTCGTCAGCCGCGAGCTCCGCCCAGGTCGCAAGCAGCTTCTGCGCGCCGCGGGCAGTGGGGTCCGCAGCGATGGCCGCGCCGTTGATCGCCCCGATCGAGGTGCCGCACACCAGATCCGGGACCACGCCGGCCTCGAGCAACGCCCGGGCCATGCCCGCCTCGGCGGCGCCGAGCAGACCACCGCCGCCGAGTACGAACGCGGTGCGGGCCACGCCCGCCGGTATACCCGCGAACGGCCCGCACCGCGACTCGTCGGCAGGCGAGGCGATCTCGGCCGCGACACAGCCGTCATGCTGGTGGCTGCCTCCTACCGGTCGTGGGGATGGGCGCAGTGAAGTCGATCACGATCCACTGCGCGAGCAGGCGTCGGCGCATGACGCGCAGACCCAGGAGCGCGACCAGGTGTATCAGCGCAACGCGGCCTGCGGCCTCAGGCGATGGGAGCGTTCGCCGTCCCGGACGGAGCCGCTGACGTGGGCGATGAGCCGTTTCCGGTGCCGGTCGTGGTGGACGGCACCGACGGTGCCGTGCCTGGGTCGGAGTTGGGTCGGGAGGCGCACCCGCAGGACGGCTGCCCGATCGCGCCGGTGGCCCCGGATCGGGCGGAGGATGCGGGCGCGGATCCCTTCTCGGAGCCGGACGTGGCGGGTTGGGTGGAGTAGGAAGCGCTGGGCCCGGTTGACCCGCTCCCACCCCCGGTCGGTGCCTGTACTGCCTGGGCCGTACCTGGTGCGGTGGTGCTCGCATTCGGGGTGGTGGTGTTGGTGTTCGGCGTGGTGGCGCCCGTGTTGGTGGGCCCCGTGGTGGTGGCGCCCGTGCTGGCGGAGCTCGGAGCGGTCGTGGCCGTGTCGGTCCCGCTCGGACCGGTAGGTGTGGCGCTGCTACCGCCGTTCGCGACAGGCCCACTCTCGGGCGCGTCTTTGCACACTGGTGGTCGCACCACCGATGGCGTACCCCGGCTGGTGGCCGTCCCGCTTGTGCTGGTCGCACTGTCTGCCGGGGGCTGCGCCACCGGCGCCGTAACCGGGTAGGTGGTGGTGTCACTGCCGGCGAGAGGGGCCGGCACGGAAGGTGTCGTGCCGGTGGCCGAGTCGGTGCTCGGCCCGCTCGTGCCGATCGCACACTCGCAGGACGGCGGCACGGACCGGGTGCCACTCGCGTTGGCGGAGCTGGACCCGTTCGCGCGGGTCCCGCCGCTGTCACCTGGCGTGGCGGACGGGACGGGTTGGACGCCACCTGGTCCGGGGGATGGAGCACCCGACCCGGAACCGCCGGTGCCAGTCCCGGTGGACTGGGTCGGTGTTGCGGACGAGGATCCATTTCCGGAGCCGGATGTGGTGTTCGGCGTGGCCTGCGCGGCACCTGAGTGGGGACCTGGTCCAGTCGGCGGTGGGCTGCCGTCCTGCGGGTGCACGATGACGGTGACCACTACCGTGAGCACTCCACCGCTCACCATGGTGGTCTGTGTCATGTCACCGGGTAGCGGGGACGGGGTCGCGCTCTGCACGCCGGCGTCGAGGCTGCGTGGAGCGGGCAGGGTGCTTCCTGCGTCGGGGCTGGACCCGGTCACGCCCGGTACAACGACGGGGGGCCCCACCGGCTGGATCGTGACTGAGCCGGCGACCCGACCCGCCACCGAGCCGGTGATCGGAGCCGCCACCGAGCCGGTGATCGGAGCCGCCACCGAGCCGGTGATCGGAGCCGCCACCGAGCCGGTGATCGGAGCCGCCACCGAGCCGGTGATCGGAGCCGCCACCGAGCCGGTGATCGGACCCCTTGCCACCCCCCCGGCGACCGGACCCGCCACTGCGCCCGGTGCGAGGGGCCGTCCGGCGCCTCGCACGCCGGCACCGGCGCCGCTCGCCGGGGTAGCCGCGGCCGGTCGTGCGGCGGAGCCGGTGCCCGCGTGCGGTCCACTCGGGTCGGGCGGCCCGCTGGTGTCCGCGTCGACCCGGGGTCGGGTGTCGGCGTTGTCACGCCCGGTGACCGCGGCGGGGCGCGGGCCGGTGGTCGGACCCGACGGCGGTCGCCCACCGTCGTGCGACTGGGTGACCAGCGCGACCACGCCGAGCACCTCACCGGTCACCTTGGTGGTCTGCGACGCATCGTCGGGCAACGGGGACCGGGCTGCGCTCTGCACGCCGGCGTCGAGGCTGCGCAGCTCCTCGCGCTTCGCCTCGAGCTGACGCACCCGTAGGTTGCGCTGGGCGACGAGGGCGGCCTCCTCCGGGGAGCGCTGCGCCGGCGCAGGCACGTCGGCGAGCGCCTTCTCGACCGCCGTGAGGTACTGCTCGTCCTGGTTGAGCTCGTCGGTGGTCAGCGCACGCGACTGGTAGGCGGCGAGCTGGGACTGCATCATCGTCTTGCGCTGCTCCAGCACCGTCTTGCGCTGCACCAGCCGCTGCACGGGCACGGGCGGGGTGCCGGCCCGAATGCTCTTCGGCAGCCGGTTCCAGGTCTCCTCGGTCTGGGCGATCGTGTCCAGCTGTTGGTTCACCGATGCCAGCGCGATCTGGGTACGGGCGGCCCACTCCTGCTGGGTGCGGTCAACGGGCGGGGCCTGGGCGACCGGGGTCTCGCGCGGCTCGGCCGGGTGATCTGACACGACGGTCGCGTAGCCTCCGATCAGCAACCCCGCCGCACCGAGCACCACGACCATGTGCCGGCGCCGCAGGGCGACCCGCCGGTCGCTGTGCCCGCGGAGCCGGAGTCGGAGCCGGCGGGGCCGGGACGCCTGCGCCCACCACTCCGACTGCGGCGACCCGCCGGCAGGACTGCCGGTCCCACCGACGGCCGTGAGGGACACCGGCTCGGCGGGCTCGATCAGCCATTCGTCGCCGCCGGCCTGGGCGGCAGCGCGGCGGGACTGTCTGGCCAGTACCCGGTGCGCGGCCGTGCAGTACCGCGGCTCCGGCTGTCCTGGGACAGCCTCGATCTCGGTGTCGCAACCTGGCAGGGCACACCGCCTTGCACTGTCGTCCACCACTGCGATCCCCTATTGCTCGGGTGAGGTACTCGACGTCACGCGACACGCCGTTCCTCGGGTCACCGTCGCGCACCCACCACCACGGCGGCGTCCGGGAGTGTCGAACGCTACTGGGACGGCCGAGCGTTTGTCACTGCTCCAACCGGCCACTGGCGGTGAAAGGACGAGGAGGGGCCAATCGGGTGCACGTATGCGCGCACAGGCGCGGGCCGCGCTCTCGACGTCGAGCTCGCACCAGCGCGCCGAGGAAGCACCACCGCAGTGGCCGCGCAGGTATCGTCGATCTGGTGACCACCGTATTCCTCACCGCGATCCTGCTGGTTGCTCTGATGTTCACCGTCACCGTGGGCACCGTAGCGCTGACGGTTCGGGCGCACGGTCGCCGCCAGCTCGACGACGCCCGCGCGCAGGCCCGACACTGGGTGGAACGTCTCGGCGGTGAGCTGCTGGTGCTCGACGGGGCCCCCGTCGGGTCCGCAGCGGCGGGCCGCGCGGGACTGGCCGAGGCCGCCGAGCGGTTCACCGCGGCAGCAGCCGAGCTGGGGGCAGCGCGAACCCGGCGGCAGTGCCGGCTGGCCCAGGACACGGCCGTCGAAGGTCTGCATCACGTGCGCGTCGCCCGCAGGTCACTGGGCCTCGACCCCGGCCCCCGGGTGTCCGGCCAGCGCGTGACCGGCCCGCTCCGCGCGGCACTGACCGAGGGGACCTCGCTCCCGAGGTTGGTCGATGACGTGCTCGCCGAAGTGCGCGGACGCGTCCGCCACCAGTGGTGACACTCGAGCACATCTGGCCCCGGGCACGCGGAGATCCCTGGAACCGGCCGGCAATCTTCTGACCACCGGCCGGTTCCGGTTCCGGCGGTTACTGCACCTCCTGTGTCGAGGCGTTGCCGACCGGCTTCTCGTCCAGCTCGAAACCCCACTCACTGTTCGCCTGGGCGAGCTCGAAGCCTTCGGTGCTGCCGCCACCGCGTCCGCCGCCGAAGTTGCCGGAGTCCGCGACGTAGGCGTGGCCCAGCGTCTCATCACCCTGCAGGGTGCCCGGCGGGAAGTTCGCGGTGATCGAGTCCAGGGCGGCCTGGAACATCTTCTGGTGAGCGACCTCCCTGGTCATCAGGAAGTTCAACGTGTCCTTGCATCCCGCATCGTCACACTGCTTGATCAACCGCTCGTACACGATCTTCGCGCGGGCCTCGGCGGCGATGTCGGAATGCAGATCGGCCACCGGCTGACCGATCGTGTCGATGTAGGCCGCAGTCCACGGCGCCCCCATCGAATCGGTCAGCCGCGGGCCCCCGCCCCCGAGCACGTTGGGCCCGCTGTTGACCGACATCGCGAGGTAGTCGGGCATCTTCCCGTCCAGCAGATCCCCGAGATAGTTGCCCTCCACCTGATCCACCAGCTCCGAGGGCGAGCCCTTCAACAACATCGACAACGTCTGGGCCACCATCTCCAGATGCGACAGCTCCTCGGTGGCGATGTCGAGCAACATGCTCCGCCGTGCCCCGTCGGGCTCGTTCCAGCCCTGCGTGAAGTACCGCATCGCCGCGGCCAACTCGCCATTGGGCCCACCGAACTGCTCCAGCAGCATCTTCGCAAACGCCGGGTTCGGGTTGTCGACCCGAACTGTGTACATCATCTTCGGGTTGTGCAAGAACATCAACAGTTCCTCTCGTCTCCGGGTGCGCAGGTCCGGTCGCCCTCGTCCGTGCCGGCGCCGTCCTCGTCCTGGGCGTTGGGTGGATCGTCGCCCGTTCGGCCTGTTCCCCAATCGCGCCTCCCCCACACCGGGCCCGATCAGCCAACCTCGGATCGGGCTGGTATGGCGGATGAGGCCATGGGGGTGTCCCGACGCTGTGGAGGTCAGCTCGGCCGACCTTGCTCCGCCGTCGGTCGGCCCGGCGGTACCTTGTAGCCTGCGTCGTCCCGATCGGGTGGCGGCTCCGCAGCACCTCTGGCGCCGGCGCTGCGTGCCTGAGAGGTAGATGTTGGCCCAGTCGGACCGACCAGAGGAGCACCACATGCCCACCGGACAGATCACGGTGTATGACACCGACAGCGGGATGGGGATCGTCGTCGACGCCGACAAGGCTGCGTACGAGTTCGACCCGAAATCCGGCGACCTCGGTCCTGGTGACGATGTCACCTTCGACATCGAGGGCGACCGGGCCGTCAACGTCAAGCCTGCCTGATCTCCCCCCCGGTGGTTCCCGGCCTGCAACGGATCAACCGCCGAAGCGCCCGCGGCTTCCTCCCGCCGCGCCGTCGCCAGGGCCGATGGTGCAGCTCTGTCCCGGATGGAACTTGCAGCCCGACGCTTACCCGCGGTCGTGGGCGGGTACCTACGCTCACTGCTACAGATGGGAGCGCGACATGCACATCACTGGCATCATCTCGGCGATCATCGTCGGTCTGATCATCGGGGCCCTCGGCCGCCTCGTCGTTCCGGGCAAACAACCGATCCCGATCTGGCTCACGATCATCATCGGTATCATCGCCTCGTTCATCGGGGGCTATATCGCCGCGGCCTTCGGCTACACCAACAGCAACGGCGGGTTCCCCTGGATCCAGCTCATCCTCCAGATCGTCGTTGCCGCGATCGGGGTCTCGCTCGCCGCCGGCCTCTACGCTCGGCGCGCAGTACGGCAATAAGTGATCAACGTGCCACGCCGGCAACGGTCCGGCACCGACAGATCGGCGCGGTCGGTAATGGCGGCCCGGGTGCTCGCTGGCGAGGAGTGCACGGTGCCGCCGACCGCGACGTCCCGCCACTGCGGCTCCGGCCGCTCGTCGCAGGGCTGATAGCCGACCTCGTCGATGAGGAGGGTGCCGGCGCGGACCGCAGCGACGTCAGTGTGGAGCTGTGCCCAGCCGTAATGGCGGAATCGACGGTGCGGGTCCTCATCGCGCACTGCGGTGGGAGGGGCGGCTGCGCCTGGTCGCGGGGGGTGCTTCGGCGTCGACCTCGGCCTTCCAGGCTACCAGCATGGCGATCAGACGTTCTTCGTCGCGGTAGCCGTCAGAATCTGGGGCGGGAACCACCATCCCGGCCGCGATCGCGTTCACCAGGTCGTCGTCGGCCTGTAACGCGACGAGGTCGATCGGGCCCTCGATCCCGTCGAACTGGAGGCCGTGCACAGCGGAAACCTCGACACCGTTGCGACGACGGACCTGGAGTCTGTCGTCGCGCCGGTCACCATCGTCGGACGCACGCCCGCTACCGGAGCCGGACTGGTGGTGATCACTCACTCAGGCCGCCCCTCCACTGTGGGTACAAAGGGCCCATGCATTTGCAGCAGGATCAGACGGTACCGAGATGGTTGTTGGGTGCGGTAGCTCTCCACTGCCGCCCTCCCACGATCAACTCTCCAGAAATGTCACTGCACAAGCATAGTGAGTCGCTGACCGGCACATCAACACAGGTCGCCTAAATAGCCGCTACTAGCTATCACTCGTCGCCAGCGTACGTACCGCAGCGAAATCACAATACTGTGCGGATGTACGTGCAGGCGTACGTGCAGATTACGGGTAGTCCCTGGCAGGACGAAGGCTCCAGAGATGCCGATACCCGAAGGATGACTCGGATCGACTGCGCTACGTCCGACTGTTGACCCGCGGCCAGCGGTATGCTTTATCCACTGTCACCCGTGGAACCTACCGGCCACCGCGCGGCTACCGTCCTCATCTGGCCGGTGGGCTTCTCCGCCGACATCCCCGCCAGCCCTCTGCCGCGGCGGTGTCGGTGTCGGCGGCTACCGTCACCCCGGCGGGAAACCACCCGTCAGCACAGTTCGGCATGGGGAGGGCCGCATGCGGCTTGTGGTCGTGGAGGGCATTGACCCGGTCGACATCGCGCGGGGGGTCGCCACCGGCACCTACGAGAAGGGCGTGCAGTACGCCCAGCGGCGCGCGGTCCTGCACATGGAGTGGGATGACACGACGAACACGCTGCGGGGTGTGGTGCAGGGCAGCCGCGGCCGTGGGTACGCGACGGAGGTTCACTTCACGTCCCGCAATGGCGCAGATCTGCAGTTCGTGGGGGGTGAGTGCAGCTGCCCGGTCGGGTTCGACTGCAAGCACGTCGTTGCCACGGCGTTCACCGCCACCGGCACGATGAGCCCCGGGAAGGCGCCGAGCCCGCCTGTGGTCCCATGGGAGCAGTCCCTGGGATCGCTGCTCGAGCCGGCGGGGCGGGGCTCCGAATCCCATCCCGACGGCGTGGAGTTGGCCATCGAGCTGACCCTGTCCGGTGCTGCGAGTGGCGCTTCGCAACACCCCCGGACACCCGGGGCGGGTCCGAAGCTGTTGGCCCGGCTGGTACGGCCGGGCCGGACCGGTTGGGTCGGCGGCGGGATGAGCTGGAGCAGGCTCGATTCGCCCTACAACTTCGGTGACTGCCGGGCCTCCCACCTGCGGCTGCTCCAGGAGCTGTACGCGCTGTACCGCTCGCGCACCGGTCCGTCGGGCTACTACTCCTACCGGGAGGACAAGACGATTGATCTGGCCACCTTCGAGAGCCGGCAGCTGTGGCCCATCCTGGCCGAGGCTGCGGCGATCGGCCTGCAGACGGTGCATGCGCGCAAGCGGCTCGGCGCGGTCGAGAGGTACGGCGAGGGTGAGCTGTGCCTCGACGTGACGGCCGGGGAGGTCCCGGGCTCGCTCGTCATCGCGCCGGTGCTGCGGGTCAACGGGAACGATGTGGCCGCGGTGCCGGTCCGGTTCATCGGTACCCAGGCGCACGGCGTGGTGTACGTGTCGGGCGCCCAGGATCGAGGCGAGGACGCCGCCGAGTGGCACATCCGGCTGGCGAGGCTCGTCACGTCCGTCCCGACGCAGTTGCAGCAGATGGCGCTGGGGGGTCAGCGCTTGGCGGTGCCCGCCGGGGAGCAGGACCGGTTTCGTGACGAGTTCTACCCGCGGCTGCGGAGCCGGGCTGCGGTCGTCTCGTCCGACGGGTCGTTCACCCCGCCGGCGATCTCGGAGCCCACTCTGGTGCTGCGGGCGTCCTACGGCGCGGGCCACGATCTCGCCGTCAGCTGGGAGTGGGCCTACGAAGTGGGCAACTCGCAGGTACGCGTACCGCTGACACCGTCGGGGGCCGGCGACGACTACCGCGACCTCGCCATGGAGCGGGCGGTGCTGGACGGGCTCGACGTCCCGCTCGAGAAGTTCGGGCTGCGCGGCGCTGACCCGGGGCGCGGGGATCCGGGGCAGGGCCTCGCGGCGCACGCCGAGCTGGGTGGCCTGGACACGATGCGCTTCACCACCGAGGTGTTGCCGCTGCTGGCCGACGTCCCCGGGGTGGCCGTCGAGGTGAGCGGCCAGCCGGCGGTGTATCGGGAGACGGGCGACTCGCTGCGCATCGGCGTGTCGACCGACGAGGTGGCGGGCGAGACGGACTGGTTCGACCTCGGTGTCAGCATCACCGTCGAGGGGTGTGAGGTCCCGTTCGCCGAGGTGTTCGTGGCGCTGGCCGCGGGGGAGTCGGACCTCCTGCTTGCCGACGGCGCCTACTTCTCCCTGCAGAAGCCCGAGCTGCAGGCGTTGCGCAGCCTCATCGAGGAGGCGCGGGCGCTGCAGGACGCACCCGGGGGCCCGCTGCGGATCAGCCGCTTCCAGGCCGGGCTGTGGGACGAGCTGACCGAGCTGGGTGTGGTCGACCGGCAGGCAGAGGCCTGGCGTCAGCAGGTGGCGGGGTTGCTGTCCCTTCAGGAGGTCTCGGCGACGGAGCTGCCGGCCACCCTGACGGCTGCGTTGCGGCCTTATCAGCGCGACGGGTTCGGCTGGCTGGCTTTTCTGTGGGGGTTCGGGCTCGGCGGCATCCTCGCCGACGACATGGGGCTGGGTAAGACCGTGCAGGCGCTGGCGCTGATCTGCCACGTCAAACAGGCCGACCCGACCATGAGCCCGTTCCTGATCGTCGCGCCGACCAGCGTGGTGTCGAACTGGTCGGCCGAGGCGGCGCGCTTCGCGCCCGATCTGCGGGTGGTGTCGATCTCGGACACGATACGGCGAAGGGGCCAGGAGCTCGAGGAGATCATCGCAGGCGCGGACGTGGTGGTCACCTCGTACACGTTGTTCCGGCTCGACTTCGACGCCTACTCCGCGACGGGCTGGTCCGGTCTGATCCTGGACGAGGCCCAGTTCACGAAGAACCATCAGTCGAAGGCCCACCAGTGCGCGCGGCGGTTGGTGGCGCCGTTCAAGCTGGCGATCACCGGCACGCCGATGGAGAACAACCTCATGGAGCTGTGGTCGTTGCTGTCGATCACCGCCCCTGGGCTGTTTCCCAGCCCGACGCGGTTTCGCGAGCACTTCGCGCGACCGATCGAGCGGCAGGCTGACGGCGAGCTGTTGGCCACCCTGCGCCGGCGGATCACACCGCTGGTCAAGCGCCGGACCAAGGAGCAGGTGGCGGCCGATCTGCCTGCGAAGCAACAGCAGGTCCTGGAGGTGGAGCTGGACCCGCGGCACCGCCGGATCTATCAGCGCCACCTGCAGCGGGAGCGGCAGAAGATCCTGGGCCTGATCGACGACGTGAGCCGCAACAGGTTCACGATCCTGCGCTCGATCACGCTGCTGCGTCAGCTCAGCCTGCATCCCGGACTTGTCGACGCGGAGCACCGGCACCTGGGCAGCGCCAAGGTCGACGCGTTGCTCGACCAGCTCGCCGAGGTGATCGACGGGGGGCACCGCGCACTGGTCTTCAGCCAGTTCACCGGATTCCTCGCCCATGTGCGCGAGCGGCTCGACGCCGCGGACATCGGGTACGCCTACCTTGACGGCAAGACCCGGAACCGGCCCGCGGTCGTGGCGGGTTTCAAGGACGGGACCGTGCCGGTGTTCCTGATCAGCCTCAAGGCGGGGGGGTTCGGGCTGAACCTGACCGAGGCGGACTACTGCTTCCTGCTCGACCCGTGGTGGAACCCCGCAACCGAGGCGCAGGCGGTGGACCGCACCCACCGCATCGGGCAGACCCGCAACGTCATGGTGTACCGCCTGATCGCCAAGGACACCATCGAGGAGAAGGTGCTGGCCCTGGCGAGCCGCAAGGCCGAGCTGTTCTCCGGGGTCATGGACGAGGGCAACGTCTTCGGCTCCAGCCTTGACGCCGACGACATCCGAGCGCTACTCGCCTGACGAGACGACGGGCCGACGTCCCTCCTCGGTTCCACGACGCTCGGGCAGGCGCGACCACCGATGTACACCGGCGGATGCGGTTGGGTCTCGAGTTCCTCCGCAATGCAGACGAGGACGGCCATCCGCTGCTGTTGCTGGTCACGGCGGAGCCGGTGCCGACGGGTGACCTGCGGTTCGACGCGTTGCTCGCGGCAGTCGCGAGGACCTGTGCGGCGGCGCTCCGTGGTCACAAATTTGGTTCAAATCTGGTGCCGGGTAGGGCGCGTTCGGGCGCGCAATGGTCGGGTGGTGGTCATCATCACTCGCGTCTGTGTCGATCGATCGTGGGAGGCCGCGAGATGACCTGGTTGGTGACGGGCGGTGCCGGCTACATCGGCGGCCACGTCGTCGGGCGCATGCTGTTGGACCGGAGACGAGTCGGGGCGGACGCCTCTCCCTGCACCTTCGTGACGTCGCGTTACGTCAATCCGATCGGGTCCGGATCGCCGGCCGTGCTGGCCGATCGGACCGCGGACAACCTGCTGCCGACCCTGTTCCGATCGATCTCGGCCGGCGTTGCGGTCCCGGTCTACGGTATGGACTACCCGACCAGGAATGGTACGGGTGTGCGGGACCATGCCCATGTCTGCGACGTGGCCGACGCCCACCTGGTGGTGATCGAGACGGTCGAGGCGGGCCGGAGCGCCGTCTGGCGGGCCTGGCCGCAGGCCGGCGCGTCGCACCCCCGTGTCGCGCTGCGGAGCGCCGGGTGAGCCGGGTCCTGATCGTCTCGGCCAGTGTCGGCGCGGGCCACGACGGGGCCGCGACCGAGCTCGCGCGTCGGCTCACCGTCCGCGGGCACACCTGCACCGTGGTGGACTTCCTCGACCTGTTACCCGGCTCGCTCGGCCGTGCCCTGCGCCGGTCCTACGCGCTGCAACTGCGGACGGCACCGGACAGCTGGGGGTGGCTGTACCGCAGGCTCGAACATCCTGGCGGCCTGCAGGGGATCGGGTTCGCGGTGGGCCGGTGGGCGGCCCGCCCGCTGGCGGCCGCGGGTGGTCGTGACATCGCCGCTGTGGTGTGCACCTATCCGTTGGCGGCCCACGCAGCCGGCTGGTTGCGGGCCACCGGCCGGCTGGGGGCGCCGGTGGTCACCTATCTCACCGACATGTCGGTGCACCCGCTGTGGGTGGCTCCCGGGGTCGACCTGCACCTGGCGTGGCATGCGATCCCCGCCGGGCAGGCCCGCGCTCTGGGCGCGCAGCGGGTCGCGCTCACCGCACCGGCGGTGGGGCCGGCCTTCGCGCCGGCGCAGCGCGCGGCGACCCGCGCCCGGTTCGGGCTGCCGGGTGGGCCGCTCGCACTGGTCGTCGCCGGCTCGTGGGGGGTCGGCACGATCGCGGCGGCCGCCGCCGAGATCTCCCGGACCGGGATCGCCTTGCCTGTCGTCGCATGCGGCCACAACGTCGAGCTGCGACGGCGGATCGCCCGGGACGGGCACGGTGTCGCGATCGGCTGGACCGACGCGATGGCGGAACTGATCGCCGCGTGTGACGTCGTCGTGCAGAACGCCGGCGGGCTCACCTCACTGGAGACCCTCGCGGTCGGGACACCGCTGGTCAGTCATCGCTGTGTACCCGGTCACGGTCTGGCGAACTCGGTGGCCCTCGACCAGGCCGGGCTCGCGCCACTGGTCTCCTGTCCCGCCGAGCTCGGTCCAGCACTCGCGCAGGCCATCGCCGGCGGGAGCCGGGCCGCCACGGCGACGGCGGCCCTGTTCGCGGGTCGCGATCCGGCCGCGATGCTCGCCGCCCTCGCCGCCCCACCCGCAACGGCGCGCGTCCGGATGCAGAACCCGCCCCGCGACCCGGTGCACCAGCCGTGAGGGCGGCGCGTGGCGGTGCCGCGGCCCGTGCCGTGGCGGGGGGCGTCGCCACCGGGGCGGCGGTCCTGAGCCTTCGGCACGCCGCACCCGCGCTGAGCGCGATCGGCCCGTTGTGCCGCTGGACCTGGCCCGCCCTGGCCGGCGCGGGGCACCCCGGTCACGTGGCCCTGACCTTCGATGACGGCCCTGACCCGACGTCCACCCCCGCGTTCCTGCGGCTGCTCGCCGCCCACGACGTGCGCGCCACCTTCTTCGTCCTTGGCGAGATGCTGGAGCAGATGCCCGACCTGGGCGGGGAGTTGGCCGCCGCAGGCCATGAGGTCGGGGTACACGGCTGGGACCACCACTGCCTTCTGCTGCGGACGCCGCGTCGCACCGCCGAGCACCTCGCGGCGGCCCGGGACCTCGTCACCGCGACGACCGGGGCGCGGCCGCGCTGGTACCGGCCGCCCTATGGGGTTCTCGCCGGTGGGGCGACCCGGGCCGCCCGCGAGGCCGGGCTGACCCCGGTGCTCTGGACGGCGTGGGGCCGAGACTGGAGCTCCCGGGCGACGCCGGACTCGATCGTCGCCGCGGTCCGCCGCCGGCCCGCGTCCGGCGCCACCGTGCTGCTGCACGACTCGGACTGCACCTCGGCACCCCACTCGTGGCACCGGACGCTCGCCGCACTGCCCCGGCTGCTCGACGGTTGGCGCAACGCGGGCCTGCGGGTCGGCTCGCTGAGCGAGCACGGAGTCATCGCGACTCGGGCTGATCGCGGAAGAGGGTCTCGCCCTTGACCAACCACGAGACGCCGAATGCGAGGACCGCGACCGACTCCAGCCAGAACAACGGGCGCAGCTCGGCCTTCAGGTCCGTGCCGAGGCCCACGCCGGCCACCACCGCGAGCACCAGGCAGCCCATGATCACCCAGCCGCAGATCCGGTAGACGACATTGCGGGTCCGCTTCTGGTCGGTCGGCGTCCCGTCGGGTCCGGTCCTGGTGAACAGGAAGAGGCAGAAGATCGCGAGCGCGACGAAGAAGACGGCGGCGAACACCAGGTGCAGCACTCCTGCCGCGTGCTCCCACCTGGTCGGGGTCGGGTTGCCCCCCGGCGTGGTCGGGAAGATGCTGAGGCCGATGGCCGAGACCCCGGCGATGGTGCCCAACCAGTTGTCCGGCCGCCCGAACTTGTACGAGAGCAGGAAGACCCCGATCGCGCACATACTGCCCACGAAGACGTCACGCATGCCCGTGTAGTAGTAGCCGCTGAGGGAGGACGGCAGATCCATCGTGAAGAGGGCGACCGTGCCGAGCGGCAGCACGAAGGGCAGCGCCGTGCCGATCGCACCGACACTTCTCCGCAGCCCGATGTACGACAGCACGGCCTGCTGGTCCGGCACGAACCACGATCGCTTCATGTCACGCTCCCTGCCGCCGTTGTCACCCGACGTCGGTCTGCGACGTCCTCGGCGGATTCCCTGGTCCGACCCGCTGATGTCGGGCGGGCACCTTACACGAGCGGCTCAGGGAGGACGGTTGGTCAGATGCGGAAGCGGTAGCCCATGCCGGCTTCGGTGATGAGGTGACGGGGCCGGGAGGGTTCGGGTTCGAGCTTGCGTCGCAGTTGGGCGAGGTAGACGCGTAGGTAGCTGGTTTCCTTGCGGTAGCTGGGTCCCCACACGGCGTGGAGCAGTTGACGTCGGCTGACGAGCTTGCCGCGGTTGCGCACGAGGAACTCGAGGATGTTCCACTCGGTCGGGGTGAGATGCACCTGCGCCCCACCCCGTTGCACGATCTTGGTGGTGAGGTCGACGGTGAAGTCGCCGGTGTCGATCAGCGGTTCGTCGTCGGTGGGTGAGGTTGTGGCGCGCCGGACGGCGGCGCGGAGCCGGGCGAGCAACTCGTCCATGGCGAAGGGTTTGGTGACGTAGTCATCGGCGCCCTGGTCCAGGGCGTGAATCTTGTCGGGGGAGTCGGTGCGGGCGGAGAGCACGATGATCGGCATAGTGGTCCAGCCGCGGAGACCGGTGGTGACCTGCGTGCCGTCGAGGTCGGGTAGACCGAGGTCGAGCACGACCACGTCGGGGTGGCTGTCGATCGCGGTACGGAGCGCGGTGGCGCCGTCGGGGGCGGTGAGGACGTGATAGCCATTGGCGGTGAGGTTGATCCGAAGTGCTCGCAGGATCTGGATGTCGTCGTCGACGACGAGCACCCGAGCCCGCTGCCGCCGTCGCGGTCGCCGAGGCGTCGGAAGGGAGTGAACAGCCGGCCGGTGCCCTCTGCGGGTACGCCGGGACCGGAGTCGACCACCCGCAGCTCGACGCGCTCGGCGTGAGCGCTGGCCCGCAGCGCAACGGGTGCGCCGTGGCCGTGGCGCAGCGCATTGTCCACGACATTGGCGATGACACGATCGAGCAGGCCGGGATCGGCGAGGACCTCGGGCAGTGCCTCGTCGATGTCCACCTCGACCCGGTGTGCCCCGTCGATGGTGGTGAGCGCGTGGGCGGCGATCTCGTCGTAGCCGATCGGGCGCAGGTCGGGGTGACGGCCCCGGTCGCGAGCCGGGAGGAGTCCAGCAGGTTCGCGACCAGGGCGGTGAGCCGGTCGGCGGATTCCTCGACGGTGGCGGCCAGCTCGGAACGGTCGGTGTCGGTCAGCGGCAGGTGCGGGTCACGCAGGCTGCTGGCCGCGGCCTTGATCGAGGTGAGCGGGGTGCGCAGGTCGTGCCCGAGCGCGGACAGCAGCGCTGTGCGCAGTTGGGTGGCCTCGGTGCGGCGGCGGGCAAGGATCGGCCCTGGCCGGCGAGGTGGGCGTCGGGTTCGATCGCGACATCGACGTCGGCGTTCTCGGGGCGGTCACAGCCACGCGGGCCAGCGCACGCCGAGGTCACCCACTGACCGTCGCGGCGTTCCAGTACGGCGACGGTGTCAAGCCGAAGGCCTCCCGGATCTTGTCCAGCAGCCGGGGCAGCGCGTTGGGGCGGGTGAGGATCGTGCGGGAGAACGCGGCCAGCAGCGCTGCTTCGGCGTGGGCGGCGGCGGCCTGCTGGGCGCGGCGGGCGGCGCGGTCCACGACGAGCGCGACGAGCACGGCGACGATCACCATGACGACGAGGGTGATCACGTTCTCGCGTTCGGCGATGGTGAAGGTGTACAGCGGCGGGGTGAGGAAGTAGTTCAACAGCAGCTCGCCAGCCACCGCGGCCAACAACGCCGGGCCCAGGCCACCGACCAGCGCGGCCAGCACGGTGGTCAGGAAGAACAGGACGACGTCGGTGGACAGGCCGATGACCTCGCGCAGCATCACCCCGGCGATCGTCGCTGCGACGGGGAGGGCGACGCCGATGGCCCACCCGGCGAGGCGCCGGGCGGCGGGCACTGCGGTGTGCAGTCGGGGTAACCGCAGCCCGCGACCGGCCTCGGCGTGGGTGACCAGGTGCACGTCGATCGGTCCGGAGTCGCGCAGCACCCGAGTGCCGATCCCTTCGGCGACGACGTGGGCGAGCCGGGAACGCCGCGAGGTACCGAGCACGAGCTGGGTCGCGTCGGCGCCGCGAGCGAAGTCCAGCAGCGCGGTGGGCACGTCGTCGCCGACGACGGTGTGGAACGACGCCCCGACGTCGTCGGCGAGGCGCCGCAGCCCGACCAGCGCTGCAGCAGGCGCCCCGGCCAGGCCGTCACCGTGCAGCACGTGCACCGCCATCAGGTCCGCCGAGCCGGAGCGTTTCGCGATCCGCGCCGCTCGGCGCAGCACGGTCTCACTCTCCGTTCCGCCGGTGATCGCGACCACGACCCGTTCGCGGGTCTCCCAGGTGTCGGTGATGTGACGGTCGGCGCGGTAGCGCTGCAACGTGACGTCGACCAGCTCCACCTGGTCGGCACGGCGCACCACCTCGTCGGGCACGGTCTCGCGCTGAGGAACCTCGGTGATCCGCTCGACCACGTCGTTGAGCGATTCGAGGTGCTGAACGTTCACCGTGGTCAGCACCGTGATGCCCGCGGCGAGCAACTCCTCGACGTCGCGCCACCGCTTCGGGTTGCGCGAGCCGGGAGCGTTGGTGTGGGCGAGTTCGTCGACGAGGGCGACGTCGGGGGCGCGGGCCAGCACGGCATCGACGTCCATCTCGGTCATCGTGACGCCGCGGTGGTCGACGGTGCGGCGGGGCACGACCTCGAGCCCGTCGACCAGCGCGGCGGTCCTGGGCCGGCCGTGGGTCTCGACCAACCCGACGACGACGTCGGTGCCGCGCTCGGCACGTCGGTGGCCCTCGCCGAGCATGGCGTAGGTCTTGCCGACCCCAGGGGCCGCCCCGAGGTAGATGCGCAGCTGGCCGCGCTGATTCATGGCGTGAGTGTCGCGCACGTCGACTGCCCTGGCGTCGCTGACAACTGCGCCGTAACAGGTCTGCTACTTCGCAGCGGTCGGCCGCCAGCACAATCCGACAACGCGCAGTGTCATGGTGGCGGGCACTCCGGGACCAGCTCGAGCAGCTCCAGGGCCCCGTGTGACATCACCTCGCAGGTGGCTCGAGACCTTCTCATCGGGTTCTCATCACGGTTGCCTACCGTATGGGGGTGCGCGTGTTGGTCGTAGAGGACGAGTTGCGGATGGCCGCGCTGCTCAAGCGAGGGTTGGAGGAGGACGGCTACGCCGTGGACGTGGCCTCCACCGGTCCGGACGCGGTGTGGCAGGCCGGCGAGTTCGGTTACGACGCGGTGCTGCTGGATCTGATGCTGCCCGGGATGGACGGGGTGGAGGTGTGCCGGCAGCTGCGCGGCGCGGGCCGCTGGATGCCGGTATTGATGCTCACCGCCCGTGATGCGGTCGAGGACCGGGTGCGCGGGTTGGACGCGGGCGCGGACGACTATCTGGTCAAGCCCTTCAGCTTCGCCGAGCTGTCGGCGCGGGTCCGTGCGCTGATCCGGCGCGGTGCGGTCGAGCGGCCCACCGAGCTGCAGGTGGCCGATCTCCGGTTGGACCCGGCGGTGCGGCGGGCGTGGCGCGGGCCGGCCGAGCTGGAGCTGTCGACCAAGGAGTTCGCGCTGCTGGAGCTGTTCATGCGCCACCCCGAAGAGGTGCTCACCCGTACCCGCATTCTGGAGCACGTGTGGGACTTCGCCTACGACGGGATGTCGAACGTCGTGGACCAGTACGTGCTGTACCTGCGCCGCAAGATCGATCGACCGTTCGGGATGGAGCAGCTGGAGACGGTGCGGGGCGCGGGATACCGGTTGCGGGCCGAACCGGCTGTGGTCGAGCTGTCGTGACGGCAGCGCGGCGGCGATAGGGGCCCGGAGTGCCGTTGCGGGTGCGGTTGGCGTTGCTGTTCGCGCTGGCCACGGCGGTGGTGATCGCGGGGGCCGGGCTGGCGTTCGTGCTGCAGCTGCGGGTGAGCGTGGATGCCTCGCTGGACCCCGGGTTGCGCACCCAGGTCGCCGCCGTCGCCGACGAGCTGGGCGCCGAGGGCGGGCTGGGCCAGCTCGGCCAGGCCGGCGGGATCGTGCAGGTCAGTGCGCTCGACGGAGGGCTGCTGGTCGGCTCACCCGAGGCCGGCGCGCAACCGTTGCTCGATCCCGCTCAGTGGGCGCAGGCCGCGGCCGGGGAGGTGTCGTTCACCAGCGTGGTGGGCGGGGACCGGAGCAGGATCTTGGCCACCACCGCACCGGCCGGGGGTGGGCGGGTGCTGGTGGTGGTGGGCACCGGCACCGATGTGTCCGACGCCGCGGTGGAACGCGCGGAGTCCGCGCTGGCACTGGGCGGCCCGCTCGCGGTGCTGCTCGCGGGGGCGGGGGCGTGGTGGCTGGCGGGGGCCGCGCTGCATCCGGTGGAGCGAATGCGCCGGCAGGCCGCGGAGATCGGCGACCGGGACCTCGGGCGCCGGCTCGTGGTGCCGTCGACCCGCGACGAGGTCGCCGCGTTGGGCGCCACGATGAACGGGCTGCTGGCCCGGTTGCAGGAGGCGCTGCAGCGGGAGCGGGGCTTCGTCGCCGACGCCGGGCACGAGCTGCGCACCCCGCTGGCGATCCTGCGCACCGAGCTGGAGCTCGCCGCGCGTCCGGGTCGCAGCCGCGAGGCGCTGATCGAGGCAGTCACCCAGGCCGGGGTGGAGACCGATCGGCTGATCCGGCTTGCCGAGGACCTGTTGCTGCTGGCGCGCGCGGACAACGCGCAACCGTTCCTGCGACCGGCGCCGCTGTCGTTGCCCGACCTGGTGCAGGCGGCAGCGCACGGCGCCGGTGCCCGGGCGGCCGAACGGGCGGTCACGGTCACGGCGCACGGTCCAACCGAGCTCACCGTCGACGCCGACCCCGACCGGCTGCGTCAGGCGCTGGACAACCTCCTCGACAACGCCACCCGACATGCCCCGTCCGGCACCGCCGTGGAGATCACCGTCTCGGCGGATCGTCCGGGGATGGTTGTCGTGGAGGTGGTCGACCGTGGGCCGGGGTTCCCACCGGAGTTCCTGCCGCATGCGTTCGAGCGGTTCCACCGCGCCGAGGCCGCCCGCACCCGCGACGGAGGCGGGACAGGTCTGGGCCTGTCCATCGTTCGGGTCATTGCGCAGGCCCATGGCGGCCGGGCCGTCGCGGGCAACCGGGCCGGTGGCGGCGCGTCGGTACGCCTTGAGCTGCTGATCGCCGCAGTGGTCGCACCTTCCGAGTCGCCGCAGCGGACCGAGCTCGAGGACACGCCGACCGGTAGCGGCTCCGCCGGGTCGGGAGACGGGGCTCGGGCCACTGAACGGCGCCCCCGGCACCGGTACTCGCGACGCGCAGCTGGGCCACCGGCGTCGTCGCGGTGACACCCGTCCTGAGATGCCTGCAGGATGATCCTTCTGCCCAGCTGACGCAGCAGGTGCGGCGCTGGCGCCGAGCAGATGTGTGGGCTCTCATGCTGCGCACATCATCGGTCAACGCACCGGGGCGCAGGGTGAGCGGGATCCTGATCGTTCACCGCCCGGGAGGTCGACGATGCTGCTCCGCCCGCCGCCGCTCCCCGACCTGTCGCGTCACCGACCCAGGGGCTCGCCGCGGCGCCGGATCACCGTTCGGGTGCTGGTCCTGCTGCTGGTGGTGCTGCTCGGCAGCGCCGGCCTGTCCTACGTGCAGGCGTTGACCTATCCCGGCAATGCCAGCTGGCAGGTGCGCACCGTGGAGTGGGTGCGCGACCACGGCGGCGCACCGTTGGTCAATGTGGTGGAGAACTGGTGGTACCGACACAATGCCCCCACCGGGTCCGCGCCCGCACCAGAGGCGCTGCCCAGCTCGTCCGGCGGTGCCGCACCGGTTGCCCCAGCCGGCGCGGCGCCGCCGCCGTCGTTGCCGTTGCTGCCCGGCTCGTCGTCGTTGCCCGGTGAGGCGCAGTGGGTGCCCAGCGCCCAGCGCGTCGGAGGGGCACCGGTGCTGTACACGGCTACTTCCGGCCCGACCCGGCCTACCCCAGCCAGATTGTCGGGGTAGCCTGGATGGACCAGGCACTGGTGGGCACGCAGCTCATCGCGGGCACCCGCGAACCGGTCCCCGGAGGGTTGCCCGACAAGGCCCAGGTGCCCCCCGACATGCGTGCGTCCTTGGTGGCCGGGTTCAACTCGGGATGGAAGATGCACGACATCAACGGCGGCTACTACGTCGACGGACACACCGTCTTCCCGCTGCGCGACGGTGCCGCATCCCTGGTCATCGACTCGTCCGGACGGGTTGCGGTCGGGCAGTGGGGCCGCGACGTGCGGATGGGCCCAAAGGTCGTCGCGGTCCGGCAGAACCTGGACCTCATCATCGATCGTGGCCGGTCCATGTCCGGGCTGGCCGACAACCCCAGCGGCGCCTGGGGCAGTGCGAAGAACCAGTTCCAGTACACCTGGCGTTCCGGGCTGGGCACCGACCGGGACGGCAACCTGATCTACGTCGCCGGCGACAAGCTCACCCTTTCCGGGTTGGCCCAGGCCATGGTGGGAGCGGGAGTGAAGCGTGGGATGGAGCTCGACATCCACTCCGGAATGGTCACCTTCACCACCTTCCACCCCGTGCCGGGAGTCCCATCCGAGCCGGTCGGTGTGACGCTGTTGCCCGACATGACCCAGCCCGCTACCCGTTACCTCACACCCGACCAGCGCGACTTCCTCGCCGTCACCCTCCGCGCGCTCGCTGATCCCGGCGGTGCGGCCGGTGGCGGCCGCGGCATTGTGACAACGACACAGAGTTGACAGCCGCGGGCCAACACGTCCTACGGCTCGGCCGACCTGGAAAGGGTGCGCAGCGTGTTGGACTGGTCGCTGGTCAGCGGCCCTATCCCGATCGTGTTGGCAGTGGTGGGCGGGGTCGCAATGCTGGTGCTGCTGACATACCGACCGCAGCGCCGGTGGTGGTACCGGGCGGTCCCGGTGGTCGTCCTTGCCGCCGGGTTGGCCGTCGGTGCCGCGGCGATCATGGTCGCGGTCGCGCGCTTGTTCCCGGACCCGGTACCGCCGATCACCTGGTGGTCGCTGGGAGTCGCCCTGGTCGCGATCGGGCTCGCGACGACGACTGCGGCGACCCGCGGGGCGGGCAGGTGGCGCCGGGCACTGGCTCCGCTGGCCGCAGTCGTGGTGGTGGTGGCCGCGGCGAACCAGGTCAACGTCTACTTCGCCCAGTTCCCGACGACGCGTGCCGTGTTGGGTTTGCCGCTGCCCAACCAGGTCGAGTTCACCCAGCTCGTCCTGCGCCCCTCCACGGTGCTGAGCAGGTCAGGCGGCCAGCCGCTGGCCGCGGGATGGCGGGCGCCGGCCGGGATGCCGGCAGTGGGGCTGGTGTCGCAGGTCGTGATCCCGGCGCGGGTGTCCGGTTTCCGGGCCCGGCCGGGCTGGGTCTACCTGCCGCCGGCCTATCTGGCGACTCCACGGGCCCGGCTGCCGGTGCTGGTGCTGCTGCACGGGCAGCCGGGCAGCCCCCGGGACTGGCTCGACGGCGGTCACCTCGCGGCGATGATGGACCGCTTCGCCGCCGCCCACGACGGGCTGGCGCCGGTGGTCGTGATGCCCGACCCGCTCGGCGCGGCGCTGGCCAACCCGCTGTGCCTGGACTCCCGCCTCGGACGGGCGCAGACGTACCTGGCGGTGGACGTCCCGGCGTGGATCCGCGCCACGTTCCAGGTCGATCCCGACCCGACCGGATGGGCGGTTGCGGGGTTGTCCGAGGGCGGGACGTGCGCGCTGCAGCTCGCGGTGAACGCGGCGCAGGTCTACCCGAGCTTCGTGGACATCTCCGGGCAGGTCGAACCAACCCTGGGCGACCGGAGACGGACCGTGGGGGCCGCGTTCGGTGGCGACACCGCCGCGTTCACCGCGGTCAATCCCCTCGACGTCCTCGTGACCCGCCGTTTTCCCGCTGTCGCGGGGGTGATCGTCGTCGGCAGTGCAGATCGCGCCTACCTCCCGCAGACCCGGCAGGTCGCTGCGGCGGCCCGCCGCGCCGGTATCCGGATCGAGTACCGGGAGCTGCCCGGTGGGCACGACTGGCGGGTGTGGTCGGCCGGGTTGGAGACCTCGCTGCCCTGGCTGGCCACCCGCCTGCACCTGACCCCATGACCCGCGAGGAACACCCGACAGCGATCCCGGCCGCAGCCCCTGACGCCCTCGTCGGTACCGACGGAGCCCGCGACGGTGGCGCCGACGTTCGGTCGGCGTTCGTACCGCAGCGGATACTACGGCATGGGTGCAGGGTCACTGCCTGGGTGAGCCGAGCTCCGGTCACGGTGGGACTGGTCGTGGTGCTGTGGGTGGTCGGTGCCACGACCGGCCTCGGGAGTCGGCACTGCGCTGGGGCTCGTAGGGTTGGGCACGCTCACCGGCGGCGGTTGGGTACAGCAGTTGGACGCCGACGTCGCGGTCGACCGCCGCCGCAGGCATCGCGCTCGGGGCCAGTATCCGGCTCGGACCGACCTGCTCACCGACGCGCTGCAGGAACTCCAGCACCGCCACCGCCCTCATTCGTCGTTGTACCTGTCGCCGCAGCGGATGTCGTGACCGGTCGAGGACGGCGGTGCTGGATGAGGACCAGCGCGGTCACGCACAGCGCCAGCCAGGATGCACCCAGCAGCCAGCCGGTCCCCACGTCGGTCACCCAGTGCACGCCCAGGTAGAGCCTGCTCACCCCGATGGTCACGATCCCGGCCACCGCGAGGGCGATGGCGCAGGCCTGGACGGCGAGGCGGCGCACGAGCAGCACCGTGACCGCGGCGAGCACGCCGAGCACCACCGTCGAACCGAGGGCGTGCCCGGAGGGCAGCGAGAAGCTCGTCTCGACGGTCAACTGATCGACCACGGGTGGGCGGGCGCGTCCGTAGAGGTGCTTGAACCCTTCGACGAGGGCGCCGGCACCGGCCGCGGCGCCGAGCACGATCCCGGCATCGGCGCGGCGCCGGATCCGCCACAACAGGGCGGCGCCGACCAGGGCCAGTACCGCCATCCCGGCGGTGCCGCCCACCGTGCTGACCGCGGTCAGCACCGCAGTCAGCACGGGGACGCGATGGGCCACGAACCAGGCCAGCACCGACTGGTCGAGCACATCGGTGCCGGCCAGGTCCGCCACGGTGTCGACCAGGCCGGCCTGCGCGGCGAACAGCACGATCGCCACGCCGGTGCCGACCAGCACCGGTACCCGCGCGCGTCGGGGCGCCGCGGCGTTCGCCGCGGTGCGGCCCACGGTCACGGCGAGCATGACCACGAGCAGCCAGCCGGCCAGGATCACCCACGACACGACCTGTCCGATATCAGCGAACCACACCGTGGTGCTCCTTTCCTCGTCGGTGAACGGCACCGCAGTGCGCACCGGGCCGCGGACTGCTTGTGTCCGACCCCCTACCGGCCGATGCCGGTCACAGCCAGGACGAGCAGCACGCAGGCAGCCATGACCAGCACCACCAGCAGAACCAGACGCGCCGGGCTCCGGCCGGCTGCACCGACGTGGTCCGGTCCGTGCGGTGGTCGACGGTTCGCGCTGGCAGGTCCAGGTCGCCGCGATCGTCGAGAGTGCCGCTGTGGTGATGAGAGGTCGATGAACGCTCGATGTGTCCGACGACGTGCGCGCCAGTTCATGAGCGTCGGACCGCGCGTGCGAAGGCTCGGATGCCGGGCCGGCGAGACACCGTCGTGAGGTAGGCCCGACGCAGCTCGGGCAGGTCGGGTACCTCCGACGGCTCCCCGTCGAGCAGCCGGTCTCCGGTGGCGCGGGCCAGGAGGTGATCGGCCAGGGCGGGGTTGCGGGCGAGCACCGGGCCGTGCAGGTAGGTGGCGACGATCCGGTCGGTGAGCGCGCCCTCGACCGCGTCCTTGGTGGGGACGCCGTTGCCGACACCGGACCGGACCCGGCCCAGCGGGCGGACCGCGGCGCCCAGTGTGGTGGCGCCCTGGTGGTTCTCGAACCCGGTGAGCAGACCGACGCCGGGAAGCTCGCAGTGGGTGATCACCTCGCCCACCGCGCGCCGCCGCCGCGGCTCGGTGCTCAGGTCCAGCAGCCCCAACCCGGCGTGCCGCTGTCCCCGGCGGTCGGTGAGGGTGTGCCCGAGGATCTGCAGGCCGGCGCACACCGCGAGCGTGACCGCGGTGCTCGACATGGCGTGGCGCAGGCCGTGGTGCCGGTTGAGCCACTCGATGGCGAACAGCTGCGCGATGTCCTCACCACCTCCCAGCAGATAGAGGTCGCATCCTGCGGGTGGCGTGGTGTCGGCGGGGACGGGCAGGATCGTGGTGTCGATGCCGCGCCAGCGGGCGCGCTGGGCGAGGACGACGGCGTTGCCGGCGTCGGAGTAGGTGCCCAGCACGTCGGGCAGCAGCACTCCGATCACCAGCTCTGTTCGCGCGCTCACGTCCCCGCCTCCCGGCGGTCCTGGGCTCCCAGGCGCCCGCGCATCTGGTGGAACGCGGTGTAGTTCGCCACCACGTCGATCTTCCCCGGGGGCAGCAACTCCAGCGCGGCGAGCGGGTCGGGCACGGTGGTGTGCTCGATCCCGGCGTAGGTCAGGCGCACCCCGAGGTCGGCGGCGCGGTCCCCGGCCGCTACCACCGGTCGGTCGGCAAGCTCGTCGAAGGGGACGTCCCAGAGCCAGGAGGTGTCGCGTCCGTCGGCCTCGCGGGCGTTGATGATCACGAGCAGTGGTCGGGCGTCCTCGAGCAGCCCGAGGATCTCGGCCCAGCCCGCCGGGTTCTTCGCCAGCAACAGTCGCAGCTCCCGGTCCCCGTGCGCCACGACGGCGTAGCGCCCGGCCACGTCCTCGACGTCGGCCATCGCCGCGGCAGCACGGCGCGGGTCGATGCCGAGCACCGATGCGGCGGCCAGCGCCATGATCGCGTTGCCCTGGTTGAACTGCCCCGGTAGGCGCAGCTCGACCGGGATCAGCACGTCACCGGTGAGCCCGCCTTCCCCGACGGCCACCCACTGGGGGTCGGGGCGGGTCAGGCCGCATCGGCAGGCCCACCGCCGGACACCCGGGCCCGCGCCGTAATGGAGGGTGCACCCGCAGCGCGGGCACGTCGTCGCCTCTCCGCGCCACCGACCTCCGGTGGACACCCACACCGTCCGCGTGGCGTGCGCTGCCGTCCACACCACCATCGGGTCGTCGGCGTTGGCCACGACGACGGTGTCCGGGTGCGCGGCGAGCGCGGCGCCGAGGGCCGCCGCGACGGACCGGACCTCACTGCCGCGATCCAGTTGGTCGCGCGACAGGTTCAGCAGCACCACCACCGCCGGAGCGACGGCGGCGGCGACCGTGGCGAGGTGCAGCTCGTCGACCTCGATCACGGCGAGCTCCGCGGCGGGGTCGGCGGCGAGCGCGGCGACCGCGCCGTCGGCCATGTTCGCTCCGGACGCGTTGTGGGCGACCGGTCCGGTCGAGGCCAGAGCGGCGGCGAGGAGGTGGCTGGTGGTGGTCTTGCCGTTGGTGCCCGAGACGAGCACGACCCGTCTCCCGACGGCGAGCCCGGACAGTGCGGCGGGGTGCAGGGCGAGGGTGACGCGGCCGCCGATGATCGAACCGCTACCCGTCCCGAGGCTCCGCGACAGGGCACCGGCGACGAGTCCGGCACGCACCGCGATGCGGGCCCACCAGCCCGCGACGCGACGCGGCCCCGGCGGGTGGCGGCGGCCCGCGACAGGGCGGACGCCGGACGTCGAGCCCATCCTCACAGCTCTCGCAGCACGCTGATCGGGGGTCGGCGACCCTGGCGTAGCGCGGCCGCGGCGGCGCTGGCCAGCCCCGTGACGGTGATCAGTGCGGCGCCTGCCAGATAGGTCCAGGGGATGGTGAGCGCGGCCGGTGGCGGGTCGAACACGCCGGTCAGTACGGCCACCAGAACGTGTGACAGCAGCCATCCCACTGCGGCCCCCGCGACCAGGCCGCCGACGGTGAGCACCGCCGTCTCGGCGCCCACCAGGGCGCGCAGCTGCCGGTGGGTGGCGCCCAGCGCGGTGGTGATCGCGAAGGTGCGTCGCCGTTCGGTCAGGCCGAGCGCGAGCACCAGCCCACCGGCGGCTGCGGCCAGCATCAGCGCGAAGCCCAGCTCGACGCGGGTCAGCCCGGCCAGGTCGACCGCGGTCAGGCTGGACCCGACCCGGGAGCGGGTGTGCGCGATGTCGGTGACCGTCGCCGACGGGCCGAGCCGGTCCTGGATCTGCGCAGCGACCGCGGTGACGTTCCGCCCGCCGGTGTCGACCAGGAACGCCCCGACGGCGTCGCTGCCGGTGCGGGCGGTGAGGTAGGCGGCGTCGGCGACGAAGAAGCTGTCCTTCGGGGCGGTGGGGAACTCGTTGACGATCCCGGCGTAGTGGAACGGGACCGTCGTCAGCTGCGTGGTCGCGCTGTCCTGCAGTCGCAGGTTGACCAGGTCGCCGGGGTGGAGCTGGTAGTCCTTCACTGTCTCGGCACTGACCAGTATCGAGTCCGGCGCGGCGGCCAGGATGGCCATCAGCGTGCGGGCGCTGCCGCCCTGGAAGTAGGTGTCCTGCAACGCGGTGACGTCGGTGATCGTGGCCGGGCGGACGCCGTAGAGGTCCTGCAGGTCCGCGCCGATGTAGGCGAAGCGGTGCTGCAGCGGTTCCACCTCCCGCACGCCGGGCACGGCGGCCAACGCCGAGGCCGCCGCGGGCCCGACCCGGACGCCGGGCGACTCGGTGACGGTGACGTCGGCGCCGTTGGTCAGCTGGGCGTCGGCCTCGGCCTGCGCCTGATAGGTGGCGTTGAACGTCGCGGTTGACGCGGCGAAGGCCAACGCGAGGGCCAGCAGCACGATCGAGCGAGCGAGCGGGCGGCGCCGCCGGGCCATCATCGCCGCCGCGGTCTGGGCCAGCCCGCCCGCCGCCGGGCGCAACGCCCGTCCAACCAGGCGTCGCCCACGGCCCAGCGCCAGGTCGGCGAGCCGCCAGGTCAGCAACCCGGCACCCACCCACAACAGGGCCGGCCCGGCGAACGCCCAGTAGGACACCGAGATCATCGGCACGCCTTCGGGGGCCAGCACCAGCTGGTAGCCGTTGCCGCTGGCCGCCCACACGAGCAGCCCACCACCGACGAGCAGGACGACGTCGCACCCGTAGCGGGCCCACCATGGACCCGGTCCCCGGCTGTCCACGCGCCCGACTCCGCGGCGCGCCGACGCGACGGTGGCGTAGCGGAGGTCCCGGTAGGCCGGTACCAGGACGCTCGCCACCGCGATCACCAGGCCGACCAGCGTCGCCCCCGCCGTCCAGGCGAGAGCCGTGGCGGTGGTGGCACCGAAGCTGACCGAGCCGAAGGCCAGCTGTCCCACCAGCATGGCCGCACCCAGCCCGACCACCGCACCGGACAGGCCCACGAGGGCGGTCTCCACCGCGGCCAGGCGCACCAGCTGCGCGCTGGTGACTCCCCGGGTGCGGGCCAGGGCCTGCTCCCCACGCCGGCGAGTCGCCCCGGCCGCGGTGACCGCGCCGGTCAGCAGCCCGGCCAACACCGCACCGGGCAGCCCGAGGAACACGAACAGCACCTGGGCGTAGGCGGCATCGGAACGGGCCGCGCCCAGCGCCGCACCCAGGTTGTCCCCGACCACCGCGCTGCCCGCGCTCTGCGCCTCCAGGTTGTGTGCCGCGCCGATCTCCTGGGTATAGGCGGCGGCCGGGCCGGGCGGCAGGTCATGGCTGCGGGCGACGTGGATCTGGTTGTGCACCGGGGTGGGGGCGCCCGCGGCGGAGGTGGGCGGGGCGAACAGGCCCTGCCACTGCCCCGCGGGCAGGAGCAGCACGTTGTCCGGCGGGGCCGTGGGCTGGCTCCCCGGTGGGGCGCCGACGGTCTGGAACAGCGAGTTCGCCGCTGGCAGATCGACAACCCCGTCGACCCGCACCGAGGTGGCCGTACCGCCGAGCAGGTGCACCGTGACCAGGTCGCCCGGCGCGACCCCGAGGTTCGCCGCGGTCTGCTGGGCCAGCAGTACCCCGTTGCCGGCTCCGGCGAGGGTGCGCAGCTCACCGGGGAACGTGGCACGGTAGGTGTCGGGCAGCCCGAGTACGTCCGCAGCTCCGGTGGTCCGGGTGGTGGCGCCGGTGGTCGCGGTGAGTCCGGCGGCCTGGCCGAAGCCCACCGGCACCGCCGCGACGGTGCCCGGCGCGGTGCGGACCGTGTCGAGCACCGCGGCCGGATCGGAGCCGGGCTCGACCTGAACCTGCCAGTCCACACTCACGTCCCGGACCGCCCGGGCGGTCATCGACGCCTGCGACGCGGCCAGGAACGCCCCCAGGCAGGCCAGCAGCGCCACCGCCACGGACACCCCGGCCGCCGCCGCACCCAGCCGCCCCGCCCGCCGGCGCACCAGCCCACGCAGCCAGATGCGGTTCACGCCCGGTCCTCGGCAGCGTTCGTGTCCCGGGTGGTGAGCCGGCCGTCGTCCATTCGCCACCGGTGGGGTAGCCGTTGCGCCACCTGCGGATCGTGGGTGGACACCACAAGCGCGGCACCCAGCTCCTGCGCGGTGTCCAGCAGCACCGACACCACGCGCGCGCCGGTGTCGTGGTCGAGCTGCCCAGTGGGTTCGTCGGCCAGGATCAACCGGGGCCGGCTGGCCAACACCCGGGCAACCGCGACCCGCTGGGCCTGCCCGCCGGAGATCTCGTCGGGGAGCTTGCGGCCCAGCTCCCCGATGCCCAGCCGGCCCAACGCCGCGCCGGCCCGTTCGACCGCCTCGTCCTCGCCGAGCCCGGCCAGTAGCAGCGGCAGTGCGATGTTCTCGACCACGTCCAACGCCGGGACCAGGCTCGGCCCCTGGAACACCACCCCCACCGTGCCCGCCCGCCCGGCCGGCGACCCACCCAAGCCCGGCCAACCCACCGTGCCCGCGGTCGGGGTCTCCAACCCGGCCAGCAGGTGCAGCAGCGTGGACTTGCCCGACCCGGACGACCCGGTCAGCGCTATCCGCATCCCCGGCTGCACCGTGCAGCTCGCCGCGCGCACCGCGACCACCGCGACACCGCCGCGCAGGAACGTGCGGCTCACCGCAGCGCACTCCACGACAGCGCCGGTGCGCTCCGGACTCGTGACGGCTTCCGCGTCGAGCCGCGGCCCGGCGCCCACCCGGGGTGTCATGCGATCACCCGCCCGTCCCGCAGGCGCACCAACCGGTCTGCGGCCGCGGCGACGGCCGGGCTGTGACTGGCCACCACCACGGCGACCCCTTTGCGGGCGGCCCCGACCAGCAGCGCGAGCACGTCGGCCTCGGTGGTGTCGTCGAGCTCGCCGGAGGGTTCGTCGGCCAGCAGTACCGCCGGGCCATTGGCCAGCGCCACCGCCAGCCCGGCCCGGGCGCCCTCGCCCCCGGACAGCTCGCCGGGATAGGCGCCGGCCCGCGTGACCAACCCGACTGCGGCCAGCAGCTCGCGCCGCGAGGGCCGCTCCGGGCGCGGCGCGAGGGTCTGCACCAGTGCGAGGTTGGCCTCGACGGTGAGGTGTGCGAACAGGTTGGCGGACTGCGCGAGCAGCCCGATCCGCTCGGCCCGCAGCCGGGCTCGGACCGGCTCGGGCTGGTGACTCATCCGGCGGCCCTCGATCAGGACGGCGCCGCCGTCGGGGTCGTCCAGCCCGGCAAGGCAACCCAACAGCGTGGACTTCCCCGATCCCGACGGGCCCACCACGACCACCAGCTCGCCCGCGGCCACGCTCAGCGACACCCCCTGCAGGGCCAGGGTCTCCTCCTCACCCGCTCGGAAGAACCGGTACAACGAGCGCGCCTCCACCGCTGCGACGTCCCCGTCGGGTTGCGGCCCGGCCCGTCGGGCGTCGGTTGCGGTGCTCACTGCTGCCACCGCAGCGAGTTGGTGATCTTGCGCCACGGGTCGACGTTGTCGGCACCCTTCGCTCCTGACAACGTCAGCACCGCCTCCTGCCCGCCGCGCCAGAACGTGTAGCGCTCCACCGCCTCGGTCACCGACTTCCCGGTGACCGGGTTCGGCGCCGAGGGCGCCTCGTAGGTGAGCAGCACCGCCGAGCCCGCGGAACGCTGCACCGACTGCACGTCACGGAGCACGAACCCGGGCATCGAGCCCTGCAGCCGCGGCACCTCCTGCGCCCGCACCGACCCCACGTCCGGAGCCACCGGACGAGACATGGTCTCGATCCGGACGCTGTTGAACTTGTCGGTGAACACCGTCGCCGCCCCGTCGCTCGACTGGGCCCAGCCCTGCGGAACCGACACCGTGAACAACCCACCCGCAGCGGTGAAAGCCACGAACACCTGGTTGTCGGGGATGTCCCCCGCAGCGACGACCTCCGGTGCGTTCGGATCGGGCGCGTTCGAAGCGCCTGGCGCCGGTGCCGCCACCGACGACGTTGCCGGCGGGGCGGGCACGGCGCCCGAGGTGGCTCCCGCGGGGGACGCCGGACCGCCGCAACCGGACAGCACCGCGACCGCACCCAGCACCGCGGCCCGCACCGCGACGCCCCGCGGACCACGGCAGTTCCCGCCCCCTCCGGCCGATCGCCCGGCGGGACCGGACCAAACCGATCGTCGGGGTCCGATCGAGCCTGCTTGACGGCCGGCGCGCTCAAGGTGCTCGCTGCTCATGGCGCCACCCTGCCGGTGGCGCCATGAGTCATTGATGAGAGACAGATGAGGACCCGCGGTTGCCCCGCTCGTCCTCGTTGCGCCCCGGCTTGCCCCCACGTGCCAACTGCCGGGCGTACCGTCTTCGACGGTGCTCCCCGTGCGGGGGAGCTAGCTCAGTGTTGGTCGAGGTACGCCGGGCCGGCGCTGGTGGTGATCAGCCCGAGGCGTGCCGCGAGCCAGGGCAACTGCGTCTGGAGGGCGGTGATGGCGACCGCCCAGGTGTGTCCACCGGGGACTCTGGCGAGCTGGAC
>JBBSGM010000027.1:0-37866 GCA_038254065.1 Mycobacteriales bacterium
AATGATCAACAAGGACACCTTTGCCACTGGACAAGCCAGCGACAAAGCGTGGCCGCCGATCCTCGGCTTGTTCAAGTCGGTGGTCGTTGCTCTTACATACTTGCATCGTAACCGGGTTCGAGCGGAATTGGCGGAGACCTACGACGTCTCTCAACCCACGATCAGTCGTGCAATCGCAAAGATCACGCCGCTCATAGGAAAAGTACTCCGGAACTACGTGCCGACTGCTGACGAGCTTGACCCCCGAACGCAGTACGTGGTGGACGGCACGCTGCTCCCGTGCTGGTCATGGGCCGGACATCGGGAGCTTTACTCCGGCAAGCACAAGACGACGGGCATGAACGTGCAAGTTGCCTGCACTCTCAGCGGAAATCTCGCATGGATCTCTGATGCGATCGATGGAAATCGCCATGACACGCACTGTCTTCGTGAATCAGAGGTTCTTGTGACGCACGACCCAGGAAATTGGGTGGGCGATAAGGGATATATCGGCAATGACATGATCACGCCTATCAAGAAGCCTCTTAATCGCGACCTCTTGGAGTGGGAGAAGGAATACAATACGCAGGTGAACAAGATTCGCTACGTCATCGAGCGAACGATCGCAAACTTCAAGACGTGGCGAATCATGCACACTGATTATCGCCGCCCGCTCTCAACGTTCACCGCGACCATCTCGACGGTGATTGCACTACATTTCTACGCAAACGGCTGAATAGTCCTCAAGTCCTCGTCAACGAGACGTCGCGTGTAAGCCACCTTCACTTGATCGTCCTCGACGATCGAGGCCGCACCCAGGGACTTGACCACCACACCGTGCTCAGCGTGACCGTAGAACAACCGAAGGGCGTCCGGATCGTTGGTGATCAGCGTGTCGACCGTGCTCAAGCCGCACTCGGCGGCGAGCTTCCATCGGTTGGGTCCATGCTCGCTACGTATGCCAACCGAAGACAGCGGCTGGAGATCCGCTTTCGCTACCATCTACCTCTTCCTTCCGTTGATTCTTCTTCAGCCGTGTCACACGGACAGTCGCTTTGGCCGAAGGGCTGGGCCGTAGTCGTCCTACCGGATACCACTGATCTCTGTCTCCCGCGAACGGCAAGCCTCCCGCAGCAGCACGTGCAGCCGGCCCGACAGGTGCCAGCCGTGGGCCAGGGCGTGCTCGGCCAGCCAGCACATCCCGGCCAGGATCCGTCCCGGAGTGGTTCCTTCCGGCACCACCCAGATGGGGTAGAGCCCGAGTCGCTGTTCCAGGTCGATGATCTCATGGAGGTCGTCGAGGGTCTGGACGACGAATGTGAACACGGCGCGACCGGAATCCACGAAGGCGGTGAGTGCCTCGCTGTTGATCCGGTTGGCCGGGCTGGCCACGGCGGCGAACCCGAGCAGCTTCGGGGACACCACGAACAGGTGGGTCACCGCCGTCAGCTCCGGCGTCGGGGCCAGGGTGCCGTTGGTCTCGATCTCCACTCGGAAGCCCAGCCCGGTCAACTGGCTCACCAGCGCCACCAGACGGTCCTGTTGCAGCAGCGGCTCGCCGCCGGTCACCACGACCAGCCGGGCCGTCGAGCTGACCGCCCATTCCACCAACCGGTCGACGGGGAAGCGTCGGCTCTCCTCCGCCGGGTCGAACCGGGACCAGTCCCAGGTGAAGGGGACGTCGCAGGTCGGGCAGGACAGGTTGCATCGGGACAGCCGCACGACGAGCGCCAGCTGGCCTGCCGATGGGCCCTCGCTCTGAAACGTCGGGCCGACGCATTCTGCGACCAGCAGGCTCCCGGCCACGTCGCGCCGGACCGGGGCCATCACCGCGCCCGGTCGGCTCTGGTCCGGGCGGCGGCCAGCACGGTTCCCAGCCGTCGGGCCTGGCTGGCGCTCAGGCGCAGCGGTCCGCCCGAGGACACCGACAGCACCACCCCGTCACCATCCGGGCACACCACCAGCCGGGCCGCGCCGCCGGTGATGTCCCGGCACGCCACGGCCCGCTCGGCACCGATCCCGACTCGGTGCAACACGTCTGCGACCCGCCCCGACGGTCGGGAGCCACCACCGCGGGTAGGCGGCAGCGGGCGCTGGATGGCTGCCGGTGTCGTGGTCGGTGCGCTCCATGGGAGCCGCAGACCTCGGACTTTGGTGAGCCACGGTCACGTCCTCTCGGGTTCGACGGCCCGGACCGTGTTGCCCGTGACCGAGTCGAGGACCAAACCATACGCCGGTTACAGTAACTTGCGCCGCACCGTCTGGGCAGGACGGTCGGTCGGTACGGTGGCGCAGCCGATCATGCGGCACCACCGGTCGAAGGGAAGGACCATGCCACCCCCGTCACCGACCGTCGCCAGCTGGGAGCTCGGGCTGCGGCTGCGCCAACGCCGCGTGCAGCTGGGGGTCGAGGTGAAGACCATCACCGACCGGCTCGGCTTCTCCCGCAACTACTGGTCAGCAGTGGAGAACAAGCGCAAGATCCTCGCCGCCGAGCAGCTCCAGCGCGTCCTCGATCTCCTCGAGTACGACGACGAGGAGCGCGCGGAGCTGACCGTGCTGCGCGAGGCGGCCCGGCAACGCGGCTGGTGGTCGGCCTACTCGGCATTGTTCAGCGACGAGCTGCTGCGTCTCTACGGCCTCGAGCACGGCGCGCAGAGCATCCGAACCTACGACAACCTGCTGATCCCCGGCCTGCTGCAGACCGCGGACTACGCCCGGGCGTTGATGGTGGCCGACATCTCAGTTCGCCCGGTCGAGGTCGACCAGCGGGTCGCGGTGCGGTTGCGCCGCCAGGAGCGGCTCAGCGGCGATGACCCGCTCCAGCTGACCGCCGTCATCAGCCAGGCCGCGCTGCTCCAGCAGATCGGCGGCCCCCGCGTGCTGCGCGAGCAGTTGCTCCACCTGGCCGCCGTGGTGGCCGAGCACCCCGACACCATCGAGCTCCGGGTGATCCCTTTCACCACCCCCGCCTGTGGTGTGTTCGGCGCCTCGACCTTCTATCTGATCGACTTCGCCAGCGCCCGGCTACCCACCCTGGCCTGGCTGGAGACCGTCACCGCCAGCGGTGCCCTCGACGAGGACACCCAGGTGCGGGAGCTACACTTCACCTACGCCGAGGCCCTCCAGCACAGCCTCAGCACCGAGGACTCACTGCGGCTGGTGAACGAAAGTGTCGGGAAGTAGCATGATCACTACCGGGTCTGCGTCTCATGTGGATCCGCTCGGCCGGAGCGAGTGGTTCACCAGCAGCTTCACCAACGGCTCACAAGCCTGCGTCGAGGTGCGGTTTCACGACGATCTCGTCTCCATCCGGGACAGCAAGTACCGGCGCGACCCGGCCCACGACCCGCACCGCGAACCGGTCATCACCGTCACCGCCGGGCAATGGACGGCGTTCCTCGATGAGTTCACCGGTCACGCCACCCGAGGCGCCAACGGAGCGTTGATCGTCGAGGACGGCCCGGACGGGACGCTCCTGCGCGCCGCCGACCAGGACACGACCCTGAGCTTCACCCACGCCGAATGGCAGGCCTACCTCGCCGGTGTGCACGCGCACGAGTTCGAGCACCCCGGACGCACGCATCTCACGTCGGCCTGACCACCGGAGAAGAGATCGACTCGACCGGACAGCAGCGGTCCGAGCGTGGATGGTGGTTCGCTCAGGTAGGATTCCACCGGTTGGGGGGACAGGGGGGAGCCGTGCCCGACCGACGGCAGTTGGTCGTCGTGCTGCCGGGGATCGGTGGCAGCGTCCTGGCTCGATCCGGCCACCGTGACGAGGTGGGGTGGGACGCTGGCCTGGGCGCCATCTCCGGGCTGGTCTTCCGGCCCGGCTCGTGCGGGCCGGACAGAACGACCCGGACCTGGCGGCACGGCTCGTCACCGTCCTGCTGGACGCCGATGTCGGCCGCTGGCGGGCGGTGGGCGAGATCGCTGCGCCACAGGGCGGTGCTGCAGCGGCCGCTCTGGAGCTCCTCGCGTCCCGCGCCGAGACACCGCTGCCGCTGGATGAACTGTCGGCGGCGCTACCGTTCTCCTCGGTCGGGCTCTTTCGGCTCGCCATGATCGTCGACGAGCGGCGGCTCGACAGGGCAAGAGTGGCCGGAGCGGAACCGGCGACACGCGCCGAGCTCCTGGTTCGGGTCAGCGCCCGGGCCGCCGATACCGGAGACCGGGATACCGCGCTGGGCTCGATCACCGAAGCCGTCGACCACTACCGGCGGCTGGCCCAGGTCAATCCCGCCGCCTACCTGCCCGACCTCGCCACGTCGCTGAACAACCTGTCCAACCAGCAGTCCGACACCGGGGACCGCAACGGTGCGCTGGGCTCGATCACCGAAGCCGTCGACCACTGCCGGCGGCTGGCCCAGGTCAATCCCGCCGCCTACCTGCCCGACCTCGCCACGTCGCTGAACAACCTGTCCGACTGTCTTGCCGATACCGACTCCTCGGCGAGGGGATGGAATGCCGTGATCGACTCGCTAGAGCACCCGGCAGCCCGCGCCGAGCTGCGCACCGGCTGGGCCCGCCGGTTGCACACAGTCGGAGAGTCGGCGCAGGCCCGGGATCAGCTCGGCATCGCGGCCGCCGAAGCCGACCGGCCACTCGGCGCCTCTCCGGACCGGGCAGCCGTCGTCTTCACGATGCGCGCCCGGCAGGCGGTCCGGTCACTGGCCCAAGAACTCGGTCCGGCCGGCGATCTCCCGGTGTGGGCAGCAGCAGACATCCCGGAGGCCCATGTCGACCTGGTGAATGCATACGCCCGTGTTGCGAACTGGGCCGCCGAGCAGGCAGCCCTCGACGCGCAGCGCGAGATCTTCGTCTCGCCCGGCTTCCGCACCACGCTGCAGGCCCTCGCCGCTCTCTACCCCGCCAACCCGGTCCCCGGCCAGCTCCTCGCCCTGCTCGACGAGATCGACGAGGCCGGCATCGACGCGGTGTTCGCCCGCCGGCTGGCCGACCACCACCGCCGCGCCCTGCTCGACGCCTGGATCGGCACGCCGACGTGGACCGAGTCCCGCGACTTCCTCCGCCAGCACCAATCCGCGCTCACCGAGGAGGAGTCGATCGAGATCCTCGCCAGCGCCGAGGACGACACCAGCCGCCAGCACCTCGCGATCCTCGACCTGACCAGCGTCCTGCCCGACGAACGGGTGTACCAGCTCGTCACCGATGCGGCAGCCGCCGAGGACGCCGCACTCGACGCATCGAGGCCGGTGAGCTCGCCGTGCTGAGCAGCATCCTCACCGCGTCACCGGAGCTCCAGAGCCGGCCCATCGCCTGGAGCCTGGCCGCCGCGGTCCTGCTTCTCGCGCAGGACGAGCTCGATCGGGCTCGTGAGTTCGCCCGGCTTGTCGCCGAACAGGCGAGTCCCCTCCGACGACGCGCCCACACGATCCGGCTGCGCGCCCTGCGCACCCACCACCCCGATCTCCCCGGACTCGACGACATCATCGCGCTGATCGACCCGGAGGGGGCAGCGAGTTGACCCCCGCCGTCACGGCTCCAGCGTCGCCCGACAACGTCCGAACCGACCCGCAGCATCAACGTGACTAGGGAAGCTAGGTCCGGCAAAGTCGGTAAGATCGAGTCAAGTTTGGTGCTCGCGGGTCGGATCCGATGGGCGTAGCGTTCGTCTGCCTGCTCCACAGCGTAACGACAGCGCATCTGACGCGAAGATTCCCGAAATTTTCGCGAGCCACGGCGAGCCCTCTAGAGGGCTCTAAGCCGCTGACCTGCACATACGCACTTCGCGTCAAGGTCAACACATCTAAGCGTAGCAGGTGGTGGCGGTCGACCGCCTGACCGCGAGTCCCTGCGTGAGCCTGCCCGAGAACCGGAAGCCGACCACGACACGGCTCGTCGGGCTGGGGCGGAGCCCCGTTAGCGCTATCACCAGGGCTCCGACCAGCGCGCTGCATCGCTACCTACGCCGCCGCGGCGCACAGCCGGCTGCGCTACTGCATCTCGCGTCGGCCTTGGATGTGTACGGATCCACCTACCGACCGCGGACGGCGACTGAGCGATGGCGTGGTCAGCTCCAGGCGAGTCCGGCATGTCGGCGGGTCCGCGAGTCGCTAAAGGTTATCCGGCGAGTAGCGTTCGGAGCCGTCACCACGACGTACCGTGGACAGTCAGAACCTGTTGAGGAGCCGGGTGCCCAGGCAGAAGCATCAGAAGCCGGAGCTTGAGCGGATCCTACGGGCGATCGAGGCAGGTGGATGGCGTATCGACAAGCCAGGTAAATACTTCCGCTGCCGCTGTCCGTGCGGTCAGCACAGCAAGTATGTGCATCTCACCCCGTCGAACCCTCGTCACGGTGCTGAAGCATTGCGATACTGCGAGAGACTGTCTTGCTGGGGAGGTGGACCTGTTGACTGAGATGATCGCCGTCGAGACCAGCTTCACCGTCGAGTGCCCGGCAGGAGAGAACATCCACGAGAGCGCCGAGCGGGTGATGGCCGCGTTGGTCGAGCTGTCCGAGTCCGGCGTCATCCTCGACGCCTCGGTGGGGGCGGATGCCACGGCCTGCACGGTGACGATTTCCGTCACCGTGTCCGCGGACAGCCTCGGCGATGGGGTGGGCGCCGCGATGACAGCCATGCGCAACGCGATCCACACAGCGGGTAACGCGACTCACGAGTGGCCCTCACACGGCGACTGGATGAAGCTCGTCGCGCAGAACATGCGCGCCGAGGTCGTGCCCGGCGCGGCTTAAGCACTGGCCTACGCCCGATGTCGCCAGCCGTCTCTTGGATGTGCTACCCAGACGACAGCTACGATCTGGGCGAACCGGGAGGGAAACAGCAACAGCACGACTTCCGGGGTAGGTGACAGGCCTCGTCACCGATGCGACGGCCGTCGAGGACGCCGCATCTGGACGCCCTCGAGGCTGGTGAACTCGCCGTGCTGAGCACGATCCTCACAGCGTCACCGGAGCTCCAGAGCCGGCCCATCGCCTGGAGTCTCGCCGCCGCGGTCCGCTACTCGCGCAGGACGAACTCGACGAGGTTGGCGACCTCGCCCGGCTTGCCGCCGAACAAGCGAGTCTCCTCCAGCGACGCGCACACACATCCGGCTGCGCGCCCACCACCCCGACCTGCCCGGGCTCGACGACGTCATCGCGTTGCGCAGCTGCTTGCCGTGGTTGTGCGTAGGCGACGATGACACCGCCGTTCATCATCGCCTCCTGTGGTCGGCCCGGCGCGTCCGGTGGCATACTCGTACCAGTCGACCCGGTATGGGCGGTGGTGTGCGGCAGGTGTGCACCGCCGAAGAAGGCGAGCGAGACCACCTGCCGATCGCTGTGGGCCGCCGGGAGGATGGAGGCAGAGCGTCAAACGGTCAGCACGGCCAACGACCGGCCGACCGCGGCGGCCAGCCGGGTGAGATCGTCGGCATCTGAGGTGACCACCGGCGCATCCAGCCCGACGGCCGTGAGGACCACCAGCGCGTCGACGACATCGGACATGCCGGCGCGGGCGCACGCAGTGCCCGCGGAGCGGCCCAGCTGTTCGGTGTCCGGCACGATGCGACATCCCCGTAGCAGGCGGGACAGCTCCGCCTGCGGACCACCGCGCCATGCCTGGGCCAGCACGACGACCGGCACGATCGGCCGCAGCCCACCGCGCAGTGCCGCGGCGTGCCGCTCCCACATTCTGGCGTCGCGGCGCTCTGCGGCGAGCAGTGCCCCGGCGTCGTAGACCAGGCTCATCCCGCGGCCCGGCGCCAGTCGAACGCCGCAGCGGCCGCCAGCTCCTGGCATGCCCGCTCGACCCCCGCGGGATCCAGCTCGCCGTGCTCGGCCTCGAACTCGGCGAGCGCGGCGAGCCCCTCGGCGAGCGCGGCCTGCTCGGCGGCGGCCTGCTCGGCGACGGCAGCCAGCCACCTGGAGACCGGCATGCCGGCCGCCCCGGCGGCGGCTCTGATCGCGGTCTCGGTGTGATCCGGAACTGAGATCGACAGCCTGCGGATGACCACGCCGATGAGCGTACCAGAAGATGTTACTGTAGTAATACCTCCTTGCCGGCACGAGGTGCTGCTGCACACACCGGACAGAGCACGACCCTGAGCGTCATCCACGCCGGGCGGCAGGCTTATCTCACCCGGGGTTCACGCACCCGAGTTCGACCACTCCTGGCGACTGCACCTCCGGGCGGCCGGACGACCGGGCCGGGAGCGGCTAGCCGATCGCGGTGAGCACGCCGCCCCGGCTCCCGATCACCAGTGCCCCGTCACCGGTCAACGCCGGGTAGGAGTCGATGGGCGAGCCGAGGTCGACGTTGAACAGCAGGGTGCCGTCCGGGGCGATCCCGCGCGCGTGGCCGTCCTGGGTACCGAAGTAGACCCGGTAGCCGCGATCCACCGCTACCGAGCTCCAGATCTGGGCCGGGACCGGCCCGTAGGTCGCCACCTCCCGCCCGGTCGCAACGTTGTAGACGTGCACCCGGCCGGTGTGGTCGGCGACGTAGCCCAAGCCCGTGGCGGTGATGGCGGGAGACGAGTAGGTGATGACGCGCGGCGCGGTCCAGGCCGGGCCGCCGTCGCGGTGGTAGGCCCACTCCTTGGTGCCGTTCGTGCCGAGCAGGGCGGTGCCGTCGGGGGCGAGACCGGCCGAGACCTCGGTGATGTCGTCGCCGGGGTCGCGTTTCCAGGCGACGGTGGCCGTCGCACCGCGGTCGTCGACGGCAACGAGTGCACTGTCCGCCGTCGTGTAGACCCGGCCGGTGCCGTCGGTGACCACCGAGCCGTAGGACACGGAGCCGACGTCGAGGGTCCAGGCCTTCCGGTGCCCGCCACCCGGTGCTACGTCAAGTGCCGTGACCCCACCGGACTCGTCGCCGACGTAGACCCGCCGCCCGTCCGCGCTGGTCGGGGAGGTGGGCGTGCCGGACAGGTCCATCGACCACAGTGGCACGCCTGCCGGGGAGAGCGCGACGAGGCGCCGGCTCGGGGTCGGGTAGAGCACGGCGCCGTCGGGCAGCACCAGCGGGGAGACCGAGAGGTCGCCGCCGCTCGTGTGGTGGGCGTCGTAGGTCCAGCGATCCGCTCCGGTGGCCGGGTCGAGGGCGTGCAGCACACCGCCGTTCGACGCCGCGTAGATCGTCCCGTCCGGTCCGACCACCGGTCCGGGTGTGATCGCCGCCTCCAGGGTCCGCCTCCAGCGCACGATGCCGGTGCTGGGCCCGTCGGTGCTGGTGGCGCCGCTGTGCCGGGCGTCGTGCAGCGCCGCCGGCCACGGCGCCCAACCGGGGGTGCCAGCGGGTTGGGCCGGCACCGGGTCCAACGCGTGCTCCGCGACCAGGGTGCCGGATGCTTTTGCCGGGGCCGCTGCCGGAGGCGCGGGGCCGTCGCCGGCGCACCCGGAGAGCAGCAGCGTCCCGGCCAGCAGCAGCGGCCATCCGATCCGTGAGGTGAGCACCCGTCGACGCTAGCGGCGGTGTGGTGGTTCGGGCGACCGCACGGTGCTGACGGCCGTACTTCGTCGAGAACGACGTTGTTGCGGTTGTTGCGGGCCGAAAACCGCAACAACGTCGTTCTCGACGTGAGTTAGACCGTGAGCAGCAGCTTCCCGGTCGTGCGCCGCGCCTGCAGGTCCTCGTGGGCGGTGCGAGCCTGCTCCAGCGGGTAGCGGTGCCCGATCCGCACGTCGAGCGCACCGTCGGCCACCGCCGCGAACACCGCGGCCGCCCGCGCGGCCAGCCCGTCCGGCTCGGCGACGTAGTCGGACAACTTGGGCCGGGTCAGGTAGACCGAGCCCGCGGCGGTGAGCCGTTGCGGGTCGACCGGCGGCACCGGCCCGCTCGAGGCGCCGAACAACACGAGCATCCCGCGGCGGCGCAGGCTCGCCAGGCTCGCGTCGAAGGTCGTCCTCCCCACGCTGTCGAACACGGCCGCGACGCCGGTGCCCCCGGTGAGCTCGCGGACCGCCGCAGCCAGGTCGTCGACCTCGGTGTAACGGATGACCTCGGCCGCCCCGGCCTCGCGGGCCAGCTCCTCCTTCGCCGCGGTGGACACGGTGGCGATCACCCGGGCACCCCGGGCGGCGGCGAGCTGGGTGAGCAGCAGCCCGACCCCGCCCGCCGCGGCGTGCACCAGGACGGTCTCGCCGTCGGCCACCGGGAACGTGTCGTGCACCAGGTAGTGCGCGGTCATCCCCTGCAGCAGCGCGGCGGCGGCCTGCTCGTCGGACACCCCGGCGGGCACCGCGACCGCCCTCTCCGCAGGCACCGCGACGAGCTCGGCGTAGCTGCCGAGGGTCTCGCACCAGGCGACCCGGTCGCCCACCGCGAAGCCGGTCACCGTGTCGCCGACCGCGCGCACCCGGCCCGCGCCCTCCTGCCCGGCGACGTAGGGCGTCTGCATCGGGTAGATGCCCTGGCGCTGGTAGGTGTCGATGTAGTTGACGCCCGCGGCGACGACCTCGACCAGCAGCTCGCCCGCCCCGGGCGTCGGATCCGGCAGCTCGACGAGCCGCATCACCTCGGGGCCGCCCGGCTCGGCCACCTGAACCGCGCGCATGTGGGTCCTCCTTCGGCTGCCCGGCGCCGTCGATGATGCCGGTCGGGTGTCAGGCGCGCTCGACGCCTGCCCCGGCGAGCCACCGGTCGGCCGCGGCGGGTTCGACCGCCGCGAGGTCGGTCCGCTCGACCGTGCCGGCCCAGACCGCGGCCGCGGCCGCGGTGACCAGCACGGCCCCGAGCACGTGCAGCGAGACCAGCACCTCGGGGACGCCGAGGGCGTACTGGATCCCGCCGAGTGCGCCCTGGGCCAGCACCGCCGCGACGAGCACCCGGTAGCGGCGGCGCAGCGCGCGCGGCGCCCCCGTCGCCGCCAGCGCGAAACCCAGCCCGACGAGCAGGCCGAGATAGCCGAACAGCAGGTCGGCGTGCAGCTGGGCCAGGGCCGGTACCCCGACGTCGAGCCGCGGGGTGGCCGCGTTGCCGGCATGGGGGCCGGCGCTGGTGACGAGGGTGCCGGCCAGCAGCAGCGCGCCGAGCACCGCCGTGCTCACCGCCGCCAGCCCGCGCACCGGCTGCGGCACCAGCGGGCGGGCGGGCGCGGCCCCGTCGGTCGCGGCCGCGACGAGCTGCACCGCCAGCCACACCAGCGGTATCGAGGCGAGGAAATGCACCGCGACCGTCCACCAGGCCAGGCCGGTGCGCACGGTGATCCCGCCGAGCACCGCCTGTGCGACGACGCCGAGGGGCATGGTCGCGGCCAGCCAGGTGAGCCGCCGTCGTCGGGGCCGGGTGCCCAGGGCGGCCAGCAGGCACAGCCCCGCGACCGCGACGACGACGAACGCGAGCAGCCGGTTCGAGAACTCGACCCACTGGTGCAGCGCCGCGATCCCGGGATCCGCGACGGGCACCAGGCTGCCGGGGAAACACTGCGGCCACGTCGGGCAGCCGAGCCCGGAGCCGGTCACCCGGACCACCGAGCCGGCGACCGCGATGCCGCTCTGCGCGACGACGGCGGCGATCGCCAGGCGGCGCATCAGGGCGGGCGGGGTGGCGGGCAGGCGATCCAGGAGTGAGGCCACGTTCCGATGGTATTCGCTCGATCTTCGCGCGGGGTGGGCGGTCAGCGCAGGCGGACGGTCCGGGCCGCGACCAGCGCGGCCACCGCCGCCCATCCCAGCAGCACCAGAACCGGGATCGGCCCCGGGCCCTGCCCGCCGACGAGCGCGGTCCGCAGCCCGTCGGCCAGTGCCCCGGACGGCAGGTAGGCCGCCACCGTGGCGAGCGCGCCGGGCAGCCGGCCGGCCGGGATGACGATGCCGCCGGCGAACAGCAGCACGAACCAGACCAGGTTGGCCACCGCCAGCACGACCTCCGCCCGCAGTGAGCCCCCGAGCAGGATGCCCAGGCTGCCGAAGGCCGCACTGCCCAGCAGCACCAGCAGCACCGCCCAGCCCAGCCCCTCGACCCGCGGGTGCCAGCCCAGCGCCAGGGCCAGCGCGCCGAGCACGGCGGCCTGCACGACCACCTGACCCAGTACCGCGGCCAGCCTTCCGGCGACGAGCAGCCAGCGCGGCAGCGCGGTCGCGGCGAGCCTGCGGATGACGCCGTAGCGCCGGTCGAACCCGAGTGCGATCGCCTGCCCGGTGAACGCGGTCGACATGACGGCGAGCGCGAGCACGGCCGGCACGACCGACTGCACCCGCGGATCGGGCAGCGCCACCACGTCGAGCTCGGTGAGCCCGACGAGCAGCACCACCGGGATGAGCAAAGTGAGCAGCACCTGCTCGCCGTTGCGCAGCGCCAACCGGAGCTCGGTGCCCGACTGGGCCGCCAGCATCCGGGGCAGCGCGCCCCGCCCCGGCCGGGGGGCGAAGGTGCCGGGAGCGAACCGCTCGGTCACGACCGCAGCTCCTTGCCGGTGAGCTCCAGGAAGACGTCCTCGAGGCTGCGCCGGGCGACCTGCACGTCGTCGGCCAACGCACCCTGACCGGCACACCAGCGGGTGATCGCGGAGAGCACGCCGGGGTCGATGAGGCCCTGCACCAGGTAGCGCCCGGCCACGGTCTCGGCGGCCCGGTACCCCGACGGCAGCGCAGCCGCGAGGTCGTCGAGGTCCATCCCGGGTCTGGCCCGGAACCGCAGCTCCTGGCATCCGTCGCCGGTGGTGAGCTCGGCCGGGCTGCCCTCGGCGACGACCCGGCCGTGGTCGACGATCACCACGTGGTCGGCGAGCGCCTCGGCCTCCTCCATCAGGTGCGTGGTGAGCAGCACGGCGACGCCGTCGCGGCGCAGCGCGCCGATGAGCTCCCACACCAGCCGGCGGCCCTGCGGGTCCATCCCGGCCGTCGGCTCGTCGAGGAACACCAGCTCGGGGCGTCCGACGACGGCACAGGCCAGCGCGAGCCGCTGCTGCTGCCCGCCGGACAACCGCTTGTAAGGGGTTCGGGCGCAGGAACCCAGGCTCAGCACGTCGGTCAGCCAGCCGACGTCGAGCGGGTGCGCCGAGCACGCGGCGACCACCCGCAGCATCTCCGCCGCCCGCACCCCCGGGTATGCGCCCCCACCCTGGGGCATGACCCCGATCCGGGCCCGCAGCGCGTCGGGCGCGCCGGCCGGGTCGACTCCGAGCACCCTGACCTCGCCGACGTCGCCGCGTCGGAAGCCCTCGCAGATCTCGACGGTGGTGGTCTTGCCCGCGCCGTTGGGGCCGAGCAGCGCCAGCACGGACCCGACCGGGAGGTCCAGATCGAGCCCGTCCACCGCGGTGGTGCGCCCGTACCGCTTGACGAGCCCCCGGACCGAGACAGCGGGCGGGGGGGTGAAGCTCACGGTCGAAGTCTAGTACGCGGCGCGCATCGTGATCTTCGATGACGTTGCTCAACCGGTACCGCGCGGTCTGTGGAGCGAGACGTGGGGTGAGATCGGGGTCGTATCCCGGGGAAACAGTCGGGGTCGTCAACGATGTGGAAGGTGATGTACTCGAGCAGGTCGACGGCGGCTCCGTCGAGATTCTCCTGCTGGCTCAGGTCGAGATGGAGCAGGAACTCGCGGTGCTCCGGGTCTCCACCGCCGCGAGGCGCTTGACCTGACGTTCGTCCATCAGCCGATACTTTCGTTCACTCCGTCCGGGCAGCGACAGTGACCGGTGCGAGCAGCAGCCTGCGCTGGACCACCAGCACCACGACGAGCAGCATGAGCATGCCGGCCACGATCGCCATCGGCAGCTGGTAGGCCCGGAAGCTGAAGTCGGCCCCGGTCGGGGGAACCATCAGGGCCAGCACCGCGGACGCCGCCAGCGCGGCCCGCCGGTACCGGGGCAGGCTGCGGGTGGCGGCCAGCGGGATCGCTGCCCAGAGCAGGTACCACGGGTGCACGACGGGCCCGAGCAGTACCACCGCGCCCAGCCCGGCACCCAGGCCGGTGACCGGGTCGATCCGGCCGCGCAGTGTCGCCAGCAGCAGCCACCCGCAGGCCAGCGCCGCCGCGAGGGCGCCGATAGCGCGGGTGAGCAGGAGCGTGGTGTCGGTGTGGTCACCCAGGCCGGCGAGGATGCCGAGCTGCCCGGACAGCTGCCCCAGGTCGGTGGACAGTGACATCCAGCTGCGGATGGTGCTCGCCGTGTCGAGGGTGCCGAGCCAGCCGAAGCCCAGGCCGGTGCCGAACCCGAGCACGGCGAACACGGCCAGCGCGACGGCGCCGAGCACGGCCGCGACCACCGCGACGTCGCGGGCCCGACCCGGGTGGGCGGGTCCACCGCGCTGCCGGGCCAGCTGCATACCGAGGAAGCCGAGGGCGAGGATCGCCGGCAGCTTCACCGCGGCCCCCGCGATGATCAGCACCGCGCCGAGCAGCCAGCCCGGTGGGGTGGTCGCCCGCAGCCCCACCTCCAGGCCGGCCAGCATCAGCCCGATCATCAGTGCCTCGTTGTGGATGCCGCTGACCAGGTGTAACAGCACGAGCGGGTTGGCCGCGCCGAGCCACAGCGCAAGGCCGGGCTCCAGCCCGCAGCGGGTCGCCAGCCGGGGCAGCGCCCAGACGATCAGGCCGACACCGGCCAGCGCCAGCGCGCGGTGGGCGAACACCCCGAGCACGACGTCGTCGCCGGTCACCGCGGTGATCCCCCGGCCCAGCGCGAGGAACAGTGGTCCGTACGGCGTCGGGGTGTCGCGCCAGATCGTCGGGATGGTGCGGGTCAGCGGATCGTCGACGCCGAGCGCCCTGGCGGGACCGAGCACGTAAGGGTCGAGCCCGCGAGCGGCGATCGCGCTCTGCGCGAGGTAGCTGTAGACGTCCTTGGAGAACAGCGGCGGGGCCACCGCGAGCGGCAGCGCCCAGGCCACCGCGGTGCGGGCCAGCCGCCGCCGGTCCGGGGCGGGCGCGACCGCACCGCGGGCCCGCAGCATCCGGCCGATCCACAGCCAGGCCAGCACGAGCATGCCCATCCCGGCGTAGGTGACGGCGATCGAGACCGTGGCGTTGCGGGCGGGCAGACCGAGCAACCGCATCCCACCCAGCGGGTTGGGCACGGGCAGCGCGCCCGCGCCGAGCGCGCCGATCGCCATCAGCAGCGCACCGGTGAGCCCGAGCCTGCGAGCGAGCCCGCTCGGATCGGGCGTCGGGTCCGCGGCCGATGGTGCGGCAGGCGCGATGACCGCGGCGGACCCCGACGAGTCGAGCCCCGGAACGGCCATGGAAGCAAGGGTAACGAGCCCGGCTCGGGGTGATGCCGCTCACCCGAATGGACGCGATCTTTGCCGATGTCGGAGATATACGCAACACTGGCGTTGTGAAAACCGCCGGAGGCACCGACGTGGGTCTGGACCGTGCGCCCCACGTGCACGGTGTCGAACCCGCGCCCGCCGATCGCGGCACCCGGCTGGCCGTGGCCAGGTTGCTCCTCGAGCAGGGCCCGGTGACGGCGGCCGCGGTCGCCGCCGAGCTGGAGCTCTCCGCCGTCGCGGTCCGCCGTCACCTCGACGCCCTGATCGCCGACGGGGAGGCGCAGGCTCGGCACGCGTCGGTGCGCGGCCCGCGCACCCGTGGCCGTCCGGCCAGGCAGTACCTGCTCACCGACACCGGCCGGATGCGCTTCGGACACGGCTACGACGACCTGGCCACCGCGGCGCTGCGCTACCTGGCGCAGGCCGCCGGGGAGGGCGCGGTCAGCGCCTTCGCCGAGCGCCGGGCTGCCGAGTTACTCGGCCCGGAGGCCGCCGAGATCAGCGCCGCCGACACCCCGGGCACGCGTGCCGAGGCGCTGGCCAGGGTGCTCACCACCCATGGCTACGCTGCGCAGGCGCGGGAAGCCGGACACGGTGTCCAGCTGTGCCAGCACCACTGCCCGGTGGCTCACGTCGCGGCCGAGTTCCCCGAGCTCTGCGAGGCCGAGACGCGGGCGTTCGCGAAGGTGCTCGGCACCCACGTACAACGTTTGGCCACCATCGCCCGCGGCGACTCCGCGTGCACCACACACGTCCCGCTGGACGGTCCCGAACTCTTCCGGCGGCCCGAGAAAGACCGACGGCCCGAAAAAGATCGACTCAGCCCCACCACCACGTTCCCGAGAGGGAGGCAGCCCGAATGACGACCGCTCCTGATGTGACTCGAGCACTCACCCAGGAGGAGACGCTCGCGACGCTCGGCCGATACGACTTCGGCTGGGCCGACTCGGACACCGCCGGCGCCAACGCACGTCGCGGCCTTTCCTCCGACGTCGTCGCCGACATCTCCGCCCTGAAGAACGAGCCGCAGTGGATGCTCGACTTCCGGCTCAAGGCGCTCGGCCTTTTCGGGCGCAAGCCGATGCCGCGTTGGGGTGCCGACCTCTCCGGGATCGACTTCGACAACATCAAGTACTTCGTGCGCTCCACGGAGAAGCAGGCCGCCTCCTGGGACGACCTGCCCGCGGACATCAAGAACACCTACGACAAGCTGGGCATCCCGGAGGCCGAGAAGGCCCGCCTGGTGTCCGGGGTGGCTGCGCAGTACGAGTCCGAGGTCGTCTACCACGCGATCCGTGAGGACCTCGAGGAGCAGGGCGTCCTGTTCCTGGACACCGACACCGCCTTGCGTGAGCAGCCGGAGATGTTCCGCGAGTACTTCGGCTCGGTGATCCCGAGTGGGGACAACAAGTTCTCCGCGCTGAACTCCGCGGTGTGGTCGGGCGGCTCGTTCATCTACGTGCCGCCGGGTGTGCACGTCGACATCCCGCTGCAGGCCTACTTCCGGATCAACACCGAGAACATGGGCCAGTTCGAGCGCACGTTGATCATCGTCGACGAGGGTGCCTACGTGCACTACGTCGAGGGCTGCACGGCGCCGATCTACTCCTCGGACTCGCTGCACTCGGCCGTCGTGGAGATCATCGTGAAGAATCGCGGCCGCTGCCGCAACACCACGATCCAGAACTGGTCGAACCACGTCAACAACCTGGTCACCAATCGGGCCAAGGCCAACGAGGTCGCCACCATGGAGTGGGTCGACGGCAACCTCGGCTCCAAGGTCACGATGAAGTACCCGGCCGTCATGCTCATGGGCGAGCACGCCAAGGGCGAGGTGCTCTCGGTCGCGTTCGCCGGCGAGGGCCAGCACCAGGACGCCGGGGCGAAGATGACGCATCTCGCGCCTTATACCTCGTCGACGATCATCTCGAAGTCGGTGGCGCGGGGTGGGGGCCGGACCTCCTACCGTGGCCTGGTACGGGTCAACCCGCGGGCGCACCACTCGCGGTCGACGGTGAAGTGCGACGCACTGCTGGTCGACTCGATCAGCCGCAGCGACACCTACCCGTACGTGGACGTGCGCACCGACGACGTGACGATGGGCCACGAGGCCACCGTGTCCAAGGTCAGCGACGACCAGCTGTTCTACCTGATGTCGCGCGGCCTGTCCGAGGACGAGGCGATGGCCATGGTGGTCCGCGGGTTCGTCGAGCCCATCGCGCGCGAGCTGCCCATGGAGTACGCGCTGGAGCTGAACCGGCTGATCGAGCTGCAGATGGAGGGTTCGGTCGGATGACCGAGGTTGTTGCCGGACTGGCCCCGGAGCTCGCCGGGGCCAAGAAGGGGCAGGGTGAGGTCCCTGCCTCGAGCGCGGGGGAGCGCTTCACCTCGTTCGACGTGGAGGCCTTCGAGGTTCCCGGTGGGCGCGAGGAGAACTGGCGCTTCACGCCGATGAAGCGGTTGCGCGGGCTGCACGACGGCACCGCGGCGCTCGACGGCACGGCGGCCCTCGAGGTCACCGGCGCGGGCGAGGGTGCCGTCGTGGAGACGGTCGGGCGCGACGACCCGCGGCTCGGCGAGGGCGGTACCCCGGCCGACCGGGTCGCCGCCGCCGCGTGGAGCGGGTTCCGTACGGCCACCGTCGTCACCCTCGACGGCACCCCTGACCCGATGACGATCACCGTCACGGGGCCGGGGGCCGGTGCCAGCGCCGCGTCCCATCTCCAGCTGCGCACCACCCCGCACGCCGAGGCCACCGTGGCGCTGGTGCAACGCGGGTCGGGCACGCTGGCCGACAACCTCGAGGTCGTGCTGGCCCCCGCCTCCCGGCTGACGCTGGTGGTCACCGAGGAGTGGGCCGACGACGCCGTGCACGTGGGCGCGCAGCACCTCTCGATCGGCCGCGACGCCACGCTGCGGGTCATCTCGGTGGCGCTGGGCGGTGACCTGGTCCGGATCAGCCCCACCGTCACCTACCGTGAGCCGGGTGGGGACGCCGAGCTGCTCGGGCTCGGGTTCGCCGACGCCGGCCAACACCTGGAGCAGCGGCTGCTGGTCGACCACGCTCAACCGGACTGCCGCTCGAACGTCCTGTACAAGAATGCGCTGCAGGGCCTGCCCAAGGTGACCGAGGCCCACACCGTGTGGATCGGCGACGTCCTCATCCGCGCGGCGGCGGAGAACACCCGGACGTTCGAGTTCAACCGCAATCTCGTGCTCACCGAACACGCGCGGGCCGACTCGGTGCCCAACCTGGAGATCGAGACCGGCGAGATCGCCGGCGCCGGTCACGCCAGCGCCACCGGCCGGTTCGACGATGAGCAGCTGTTCTACCTGCAGAGCCGCGGCATCCCCGAGGAGGTCGCGCGCCGCCTGGTGGTCCGCGGGTTCTTCGCCGAGATCCTCAACCGGATCGCGGTACCCGAGCTGCGCGAGCGCCTCGAGACCGCCCTCGAGGCGGAGCTGGCGTTCACCGACGCCTGAGCCACACCCACCACAGACCACGGAGTTCTGACACACATGTCCACCTTGGAGATCAAGGACCTGCACGTCTCGGTGGCGGCCGAAGGCGGTGCCAAGGAGATTTTGCGCGGCGTCGACCTCACGGTGCGCGGCGGCGAGACGCACGCGATCATGGGTCCGAACGGGTCCGGCAAGTCCACCCTGGCCTACGCGATTGCCGGGCACCCGAAATACGAGATCACCTCCGGCTCGGTCACCCTCGACGGCGCCGACGTGCTCGCGATGACCGTCGACGAGCGCGCGCGCGCGGGTCTCTTCCTCGCGATGCAGTACCCGGTCGAGGTGCCCGGCGTGTCGACGGCGAACTTCCTGCGCTCCGCGGCCACCGCGATCCGCGGCGAGGCGCCGAAGCTGCGTACCTGGGTCAAGGAGGTCAAGCAGGCGATGTCCGCCCTGGACATCGACCCCGCCTTCGCCGAGCGCAACGTCAACGAGGGCTTCTCCGGTGGGGAGAAGAAGCGCCACGAGGTGCTGCAGCTCTCGCTGCTCCATCCGAAGATCGCCATTCTCGACGAGACCGACTCCGGCCTCGACGTCGACGCGCTGCGCGTGGTGTCCGAGGGAGTGAACCGCTACCGGGCCGCCGGTGACGTCGGTGTCCTGCTGATCACGCACTACACCCGGATCCTGCAGCACATCACCCCCGACGTCGTGCACGTGTTCGCGGGCGGGCTGATCGTCGAGTCGGGCGGCCCCGAGCTCGCCGACGAGCTGGAGAAGCACGGCTACGTGCGGTTCGCGGGCATGGGGGCGGCCACGGAGGCGGCGGCGTCATGACGGCCGTCGTCTCCGGCGCCGACCTCGACGTCGACGTCGCGACGCTCCGGGCCGACTTCCCGATCCTGTCCCGCACAGTGCGGGGCGGGCGGCCGTTGGTGTACCTGGACTCCGGGGCCACCTCACAGCGGCCGCGCCAGGTGCTCGACGCGGAACGCTCGTTCGTCGAGCAGCACAACTCGGCGGTGCACCGCGGTGCGCACCAGCTCGCCGAGGAGGCCACCGACGCCTACGAGTCGGCCAGGGTGCGGATCGCCGCGTTCATCGGGGCCCGCCCCGGCGAGGTGGTGTTCACCAAGAACGCGACCGAGGGGATCAACCTCGTCGCGTACGCGATGAGCAACGCCGCCGTCCGCACCGGCCTCGGCCCGGAGACCGAGCGGTTCGCGCTCGGCCCTGGCGACGAGATCGTCGTCACCGAACTGGAGCACCACGCGAACCTGGTGCCCTGGCAGGAGCTGTGCCGGCGCACGGGCGCCACGTTGCGCTGGTACTCGGTGACCGACGGCGGTCGGCTCGACCTCGGCTCGGTCGAGCTGAGCGCACGAACCAAGGTCGTCGCGTTCGCCCACCAGTCCAACGTGCTGGGCACGGTCAACCCGGTGCAGGAGCTGGTCCGCCGGGCACATGCGGTGGGCGCGCTCGTCGTGCTCGACGCCTGCCAGTCCGTGCCGCACATGCCGGTGCACCTGGGCTCGCTCGGCGTCGACTTCGCGGTGTTCTCCGGGCACAAGATGCTCGGACCGTCCGGGGTCGGCGTGCTCTACGGCAAGGCCGAGCTGCTGGCCGCGATGCCGCCGTTCCTCACCGGCGGGTCGATGATCGAGATGGTGCGGCTGGAGGGCTCCACCTACGCGCCACCACCGCAGCGGTTCGAGGCCGGCGTGCCGATGACCTCGCAGGCCGTCGGGCTGGCCGCGGCGGTCGACTACCTGAACGGGATCGGGATGGACCGGGTGCACGCCCACGAGCTGGAGCTGACCGGGCTCGCGCTCGACGAGCTGCGCGCGGTGCCGGGAGTGCGGATTGTGGGCCCCGAGACGCTGGAGGACCGCGGTGGAGCGGTGGCATTCGTGGTCGACGGGGTGCATGCGCACGATGTCGGCCAGGTGCTCGACGACCGCGGCATCGCGGTGCGGGTCGGGCACCACTGCGCCTGGCCGCTGCACCGCCGCTTCGGGGTGGCCGCGACCGTGCGCGCGACGTTCGCCGTCTACAACACCCCGGACGAGGTCGCGCAGCTCGCCGAGGGAGTGCGGGCCGCCCGAGAGTTCTTCGGGGTGACCTGACGTGCAGCTGAACCAGATGTACCAGGAGATCATCCTGGACCACTACCGGTCGCCGCACCGGGCGGGGCTGCGCGACCCGTTCGACGCCGAGTCCTTCCAGATCAACCCGACCTGCGGCGACGAGGTCACCCTGCGGGTGAAGCTGGACGAGTCGGGGGAGACGGTCGCGGACGTCTCCTACGAGACGCTCGGCTGCTCGATCAGCCAGGCGTCGACGTCGGTGCTCACCGACCTCGTCGTCGGGCAGACCATCGAGGAGTCGATGCGGGTGCTCGACGCCTTCCAGACGATGACGCAGGGCCGCGGCAAGGTCGAACCCGACGAGGAGGTGCTCGGCGACGGGGTCGCCTTCGCGGGGGTGGCGAAGTATCCGGCGCGGGTGAAATGCGCGCTGCTCGGGTGGATGGCGTTCAAGGACGCCGTGGTGCGGGCGCGGAGCGACACAGCGGAGAAGGGAGCGGTGAGATGAGCGAAGAGACGCTTGCGGGCTCGAGGGTCGGTACCGGTACCACGGACGAGGAGGTCGTGCGCGGCGCCGCCGGCATGCCCGAACCGCCGGCCGGACGCAGCGGCGACCCGTCGGTCGACGACCTCGAGGAGGCCATGCGCGACGTGGTCGACCCCGAACTCGGGATCAACGTCATGGACCTCGGCCTGGTCTACGGGATCCAGGCCGAGGACGGCGTGGCGACGATCGACATGACGCTCACGTCGGCGGCCTGCCCGCTGACCGACGTCATCGAGGAGCAGACCCGCTCGGCGCTCACCACCGGCCCCGACGGCGGTCTGGTGGAGGATATCAAGATCAACTGGGTCTGGATGCCGCCGTGGGGTCCCGACAAGATCACCGAGGACGGCCGCGAGCAGCTGCGGGCACTCGGCTTCCGGGTCTGAGTAGGGCGGCCGCGGGACTTCGCGTGCTCTGGTCTTCGCAGACGCTGTGGGGTCTGCGGACCCCACCGGCTCTGTGCGGACGTCGGCGGTCGCGCGGGCGCCGCTGAGCGGCATCGTCAGGTTGCGGATGTGCCTCAGCGGAGGGGGCGGGGTGGGAGGAGCAGCGCGGGGGCGACGAGCCGGCAGCGCAGTATCCAGTCCGCTCTGCCGAACAGGGCGCGCAATGCCGCGCAGGTGCCGGTCAGGTCGTCGCGGCCGGTCAGGTAGGCCCACCGGTGTCGTTCAGGCAGGGTGAAGAACATTTCGAAGAAGGCGGGTACCTGCTCCGGCGGCATCGCCAGCAGCGCCTCCAGGCCGCGTCGGCGCAGCAGGTGCACCATCCGCGCGGTCCGCGGCCACACCACGGCTCGGGCGGCGGCCCGCGCGGTGTCGGGGGAGCGCGGCAGCCAGGTTGCGAGCGCGTCGGCCACCCGCGGTGCGAGGCCCAGCGCAGTGGCCACGCTGAACCCGGTCGCCGGGTGCACCAGCGGGGCGGCGGCGCCGAACCCCACCGCGGTGCCGGTGGAGTACCGGACCCGGTCGAGCGGGAACCGCACGCGTTCGTCGCGGGACGTGTCGACGGGGGAGATGCCGTGGTGGGTGAGCCGGGCGTGCAGCCGGGCCCGCAGCACCGGCAGCGGCAGGCCCGGGCGGCGGGCCAGCGAGGTCTCCTCGAGCAGCACCTTGCCGCCGCCGAGCGGCACCGCGTAGAGGAACGTCGGCCAGCCCGTCCCGCCGTGGTCGGCGCGCCAGTCCATGAACAGTGCCTCGCCGGGTCCGACCAGCCCGGCGGCGGTCTCAGCGGGCAGCACCAGGCCGAAGGCGGTCTGCTCGGCAGGCGGCCGGCCCGGGCCCGCGCCGCGGGGCAACGACCGGTCCGCATCCGCGCCACGGTGCCACGGTTCCCGTCCGGTACCGGCGCAGTTGTGCAACGGTTGCCGGTGCCCGCCGGCGTCGATCACGAGCCGGGCCCCGGCCCGCCCGCCGCCGTGCAGCGGCACTCCGTCGGGCCCGGGTGGACCGGCGGCCCGGCCGACCCGGATGGCGACACCGGCGCGCTCGAGCTCGCCGTCGAGGTGGCGGCGCAGCGCGGGGACGTCGAGCACGGCGTACTCCCAGCTCAGTCGGTGCTCGGTGAGCGCGACGACCCGGCTGCACGCGCGGGCCGCGACGAGACCGTCGGGCAGCCCGGCGGGCAGCTCACCGGACCAGGCACCGTAGGTGGCGCGCCACGGCCGCTCCGGCGCCGGGTCGAGCAGTGCGGTACGCAGCCCGCGGGCCGCGCACGCCGCAGCGACCGCCCGCCCGGCAGGGCCGCCGCCGACCACCAGCACCTCGTCCACGGCCGGGCCGCTCAGCCGAGCCGGCCGCTCGCCAGCGCACCACCGTCGATGGAGATCGTCTCACCGGTAACCCAACCGGCAGCGTCGGAGACGAGGAACCCGACCACCGACGCGATGTCGCGGGGGGTGCCGAGACGCTTGAGCGGGTAGGCCGCGGCGGCGCTCTGCTCGTCCGCCGCGTAGAGCGCGGTGGCGAAGCGGGTCTTCACCACTGCGGGCGCGACCGCGTTGACCCGGATCTTCGGGCCCAGCTCTGCGGCGAGCTCGGCGGTCAACCGGATCAGCGCGGCCTTCGACGCGCCGTACGCGGCGATCACCCCGGTCGAGCGCAGCCCGGCGATCGACGCGAGGTTGACCACCGCGCCGCCGTGCTCGCCCATCCAGGCGTGGTGCGCGAGCTGCACGAAGCCCAGCGCGGCGACGACGTTGACGTCGAATATCTTGCGCACGGCGTCGAGGTCGGCGTTCAGCAACGGGCCGTAGACCGGGTTGATGCCGGCGTTGTTGACCAGGATGTCGAGCCTGCCGAACTCCGCCATCGTGGCGGCCACGGCCTCCTCGCGCGACGCCGGGTGACCCGCGTTGCCGGGCACACCGAGGACGCGGCCCTTGTCGCCGCGGGCCGGGCCGGCCACCAGCTCGTCGACGGCGGTCGCGAGCTCGTCGGGCGTGCGTGCCGTGATCGTGACGGCCGCACCGCGCTGGAGCAGCTCGGCGGCGATCGCGTGGCCGATGCCACGGCTGGCCCCGGTGACGAGCCCGGCGCGCCCGGCGAGGGAGGCGGCTTCCATGGTCGGGCTGGTGGTCCCGCCCTCCGGATCGGGGGTGACGTCGGTCATGGCGCGACCCTACGGCGGAAACCCGATGGCATCGGACGGTAGGATGGACGGCGTGATCCGGATCGGGTAGTGGCTCCACGCCCCCTGCTCTTCTCTTCCGTCCGGATCTCCTGGAGCCTCCCTCGTGATCACTGCCACCGACCTGGAACTGCGTGCCGGGTCCCGCATCCTGCTGGCCGGGGCCGCCCTGCGCGTGCAGCCTGGCGACCGGATCGGCCTGGTCGGGCGCAACGGCGCCGGCAAGACCACCGCGATGCGGGTGCTGGCCGGCGAGGCAGAACCCTATGCGGGCTCGGTCGGCGCGAACAGCCCCGTCGGCTACCTGCCGCAGGACCCACGCGAAGGCGACCTGCGGGTCACCGCGAAGGACCGGGTGCTCTCCGCCCGCGGCCTCGACGAGCTGGCGCGTACGATGGAGAAGGCGCAGACCGCGATGGCGGAGCTCGTCGACGGAAAGCAGAACGAGCGGGCGGTACGCGAGTACGGCCGGATCGAGGAGCGTTTCTCCGCCCTCGGTGGATACGCGGCCGAGAGTGAGGCGGCCCGGATCTGCGCCCACCTCGGGCTGCCCGACCGGGTGCTCGGCCAGCAGATCGCCACCCTCTCCGGCGGGCAGCGTCGCCGCGTCGAGCTGGCCCGGATCCTGTTCGCCGCATCCGACACCGGTGCGTCCGGCGGTAGCCACACGACGCTGCTGCTCGACGAGCCCACCAACCACCTCGACGCCGACTCGGTCACCTGGCTGCGCTCGTTCCTGTCCGCGCACGAGGGCGGCCTGGTGGTGATCAGCCACGACACCGACCTGCTGGCCGACGTGGTGAACAAGGTGTGGTTCCTCGACGCCACCCGCAGCGAGGTCGACCTCTACAACATGGACTGGCGCCGCTACCAGGAGGCGCGCACCACCGACGAGAAGCGCCGCCGCCGGGAGCGCGCGAACGCCGAGAAGAAGGCGGCCGTGTTGCACACCCAGGCCGCGAAGATGGGGGCCAAGGCCACCAAGGCCGTCGCCGCGAAGAACATGGCCCGGCGCGCCGACGAGCTGCTCGCCGGCCTCGAGCCCACCCGCAAGCAGGACAAGGTGGCCCGGATCCGGTTCCCCGACCCCGCGCCGTGCGGCAGGACCCCGCTCACGGCCGAGGGGCTGAGCAAGGCGTTCGGCTCGCTGGAGGTGTTCACCGGCGTCGACCTCGCGGTCGACCGCGGCGCCAAGGTGGTCGTGCTCGGGCTCAACGGCGCCGGGAAGACCACCCTGCTGCGGTTGCTGGCCGGCACCGAACGTCCCGACGCCGGCGCGGTCCTGCCCGGCCATGGGCTCCGGGTGGGCTACTACGCCCAGGAGCACGACACGCTCGACCTCGACGCCAGCGTCTGGGACAACGTCCGGCACGCCTCTCCGGACACCCCCGAGCAGCAGCTGCGCACCCTGCTCGGCTCGTTCATGTTCACCGGCGACGCGCTCTCCCAGCAGGCCGGCACCCTGTCCGGTGGGGAGAAGACGCGGCTGGCGCTGGCCGGGCTCGTCTCCAGTGCGGCGAATGTGCTGTTGCTCGACGAGCCGACGAACAACCTCGACCCGGCCAGCCGCCGGCAGGTGCTCGACGCGCTGCACCGCTTCACCGGGGCCGTGGTGCTCGTGACCCACGACCCCGGCGCGGTCGAGGCGTTGTCCCCGGACAAGGTGATCGTGTTGCCCGACGGCACCGAGGATCACTGGTCGCCGGACTACTTGGACCTCGTCCAGCTGGCCTGACCGGACCGTCGCTAACGGAACGTTGCAATGATCACCCGTACGCGTGATCCATTCGGGGGAACCGTTCACCGATCATCGAGTCGATCTCCTGGCACGGCGGCCTCGCGTGGATCATCATTGCGGCACCGGTGAGCCGAGCGGCTCCGGTCCGCGGTGCCTGCCGCGGTTGGGGCGGAGGAGGTCAAGTCAACGTGACCGACCTGAAGAAGGGCGCCCGGATCACGGGCACCCAGCGTGACAAACTCGCCGCGGAGCTGCGGAAGAAGTACGAGAAGGGTGCCAGCATCCGCGCGCTCGCCGAACAGACCGGCCGGTCCTACGGCTTCGTGCACCGGGTGCTCAGCGAGACCGGCGTGACGCTGCGCGGCCGCGGTGGTGCCACCCGGACCAAGAAGAAGTAGCGCGGCGCCCGAGCCGCTTCGGGCGGCCCGGGGTCGCTGCGCGTGGCCGGCCGCACGGAGGAGGAAGGGCGCCAGTGGGAGCAGGGCCGGTGGACGCCCCGCTGTTGGCCCGAGGCGGGCTGGAGCTCGATGTCGGCGGGGTCCGGGCGACGATCACCCTCGCCCGGCCCGACACCCTCAACGCCCAGACCCCGCTGACCTGGGAAGCGCTGCGCGTCATCGGGGAGACGGTGCCCGCCGACGTCCGGGTGGTCGTGGTCCGCGGTGCCGGCCGTGCGTTCTCCGCCGGGCTCGACCGACGGCTGCTCGCGGCCGTCGGCACGGAGGGCGCGCGGGCGAGCCCGACCGTCGACGCCGTCGGCATCGGGCGGCTCGCCGAGCTGCCCGACGGCGAGGCCGATGCGGTCCTCGCCGGCTTCCAGGCCGGCTTCGCCTGGCTGCGCGATCCGAGCCGGGTCACCGTCGCCGCCGTGCACGGGCACGCCGTCGGCGCGGGTTTTCAGCTCGCGCTCGCCTGTGACCTGCGGGTGGTGGCCGACGACGTGCAGTTCTGCATGGCCGAGCCAGTCCTGGGCATCGTCCCGGACCTGGGCGGGACGTATCCCCTGGTCCACGCTGTGGGGTACGCGCGGGCCGTGGAGATCTGCCTGACCGGACGCAGGATCGGCGCCGGCGAGGCGCTCGCGATCGGGCTGGCCCAGCAGGCCGTGCCGCGCGTCGGGCTCGACGCCGCCGTGGACGCGCTCGTCGCCGCCCTGACCGCGGCGCCGGTCGGCGCCGCGCGGGAGACCCTCGGGCTGCTCGCCGGGGTGGCAGACGGCGTCGACGCCGCCGCGGCGCTGGCCGCCGAGCGATCGGCGCAGCTCCGCAGGTTGCGGGCGCTCGCCGCCGGCTCCGGCTGAGCCGGGCGCCGCACCGCAGGCGGGAAGAACCGAGACGGCCCGCGCGTTCTGGTCGTGCAACGATGTAATCGAGGGGCGTGATGGACAACAGCTGGCGGTTGATGGCGGGTGTGGCCCGCGGCGCCGACGTACCGCGCAAGGTCGCCACGGGCACCGTGTCCCGGATCTGGGGGTTCGCCCGCCCGTACCGCCGCGGTCTGCTCGCGTTCCTGCTGCTCACCGTGGGCTCCGCCGTGCTCGGAGTGCTCACCCCGGTGCTGGCCGGGCGGGTTGTCAACGCGATCGTGAACGGCACTGCCGGCGGTCAGGCCTCCGTCGCGGCCGTGACGATCGTCGGCCTCGCGTCCGGGATCGCCGTGCTGGCCGTGCTCGACGCGGTGATCGGGCTGATATCGCGCTGGTTCTCCTCGCGCATCGGCGAGAACCTCATCGTGGACCTGCGTCGGGCCGTGTACCTCCATGTCCAGACGATGCCCGTTGCCTTCTTCACCCGAACCCGCACCGGGGCGCTGGTCAGCAGGCTCAACAACGACGTCATCGGGGCCCAGTCGGCGATCACCTCCACGCTGGCCAGCCTGGTCAGCAACGTCATCGCACTCACTTTCGCACTCGCCGTGATGATCACGCTGGCCTGGCAGGTCACGATCCTCGCACTGCTGTTGCTGCCGGTCTTCGTGCTGCCCGCCCGCCGGATGGGTGGTCGGATCGCCGACCTGCGTCGCGAGTCGGCCGACCTCAACGCCGGCATGGGCAGCCAGATGACCGAGCGGTTCTCCGCGCCCGGCGCCACCCTGGTGAAGCTGTTCGGCCGGCCCGCCGAGGAGGTCCGCGAGTTCGGCGAGCGCGCCGAGCGGGTCCGCGACATCGGGATCCGGACCGCGATGGTGTCCCGGATCTTCGTCACCGCGTTGTCGCTGGTCTCGGCACTGGCTCAGGCACTGGTCTACGGCCTCGGCGGGTACCTTGCGGTGACCGGCGCCATCGAGCCGGGCACCGTCGTCACCCTGGCGCTGCTGCTCACCCGGCTCTACACGCCGATGACGGCCCTGGCGAACGCCAGGGTCGACGTGATGACCGCGCTGGTGTCCTTCGAGCGGGTGTTCGAGGTGCTCGACCTCAAGCCGATGATCACCGAGCGACCGGACCCACGGCCGCTCCCCGACGGACCGGTCAGCGTGCGGTTGCGCGAAGTGCGCTTCGGCTACCCCAGTGCCGAGAAGGTGTCACTGGCCTCGCTGGAGGAGGTCGCGGTGCTCGACAACCGGGCCGGGGTGGAGGTGCTGCACGGCGTCGACCTCGAGGTCGGGGCCGGGGAGCTGGTCGCGCTCGTCGGGTCGTCCGGGGCGGGCAAGTCGACGATCGCGTCACTGGTGCCGCGGCTCTACGACGTCGACGCGGGCGCCGTGGAGCTGTCGGGGACCGACGTTCGCGACCTGTCCTTCGCCGCGCTGCGCGGCGCGGTCGGAGTGGTGACCCAGGACGGGCACCTGTTCCATGACACGATCGCGGCCAACCTGCGCTACGCCGCGCCGGAGGCGACCGACGAGGAGCTGCACGCCGCGCTCGCGAGCGCCCGGCTCGCCGACCTGGTGGCGGCGCTGCCCGACGGTCTGGACACCATGGTGGGGGAGCGCGGCTACCGGTTGTCGGGCGGGGAGCGGCAGCGACTGACGATCGCCAGGCTGCTGCTGGCCAGGCCGCGCGTCGTCGTCCTCGACGAGGCGACCGCGCACCTGGACTCCGAGTCGGAGGCCGCCGTGCAGGCCACGCTGGCCGAGGCGCTGCACGGACGCACCGCGATCGTCATCGCCCACCGGCTCTCGACGATCCGCGCGGCCGACCAGATCGCGGTGGTGGAGGACGGACGGATCGTCGAGCGTGGGACCCACGACGAGCTGCTCGCCGCCGGCGGCCGCTACGCGGTGCTGTACCGCACCCAGTTCGCCGTACAACCGGCCGACATCCTGATCCACTCGTAGTCCGGTCAGGAGACGGCTAGCGCCGCGGGCGGGCACCGGAACTGCGCACGCTCGTCTCGACGAGGTCCAGCACGCCGTTCAGCTCGTCGGCGGGCAGGGCCATCGCCAGGTGTGAGACCAGGCCCTCCAGCACCAGCTCGAGGTACTGGGCGAGCACCGGCACCGGAACGTCGGCACGCAGGATGCCGGCTGCGGCCTGGCGCTCCAGCCGCTGGCGGGTGGCCACGGTGAGCGCGGCGGAGTGGGTCCGCCAGCGTTCCCGGAACGCGGGGTCGGTCCGTGCTTTGCGCATCACCTCGAGGTACGTCCCGGTCCAGTTCGTGTGCCGGCTTTCGGGTGTCGACAGCATCTCGCGCATCACCTGTACCAGGCCCTGCTCGGCGATGACGTCGGCCATCCGGCGCACGTCCTGCTCGGTGATCGCGAGGAACAGCGCCTCCTTGTCGCGGAAGTAGTGGAAGATCGCGCCTCGGGAGAGCCCGGTGCTCTGCTCGAGGAGCCGGACCGTGGCACCTTCGTAGCCGTGGCGGGTGAAACAGGCGCGCGCGCCGTCGATGATGTGCTGGCGCCGGGCGGCGAGCTGATCGACCGAGACGCGGGGCACCGAACCAGTATCCCGTATGTACGGGTTCCCGACCGGGCCCGGGTGGACCGCCGGGCGCTCGTCCACCGTCGGTGGGGCCTGCGGTTGTCGGACACCGAGGGTAGCGTTGTTGCGTGGCGCACGACGCGGGTGTGGTTCCGGCGACCGGCCGGGAGGTGGGGGCGCCGGTGCTGGTGCGGACCGTCGACGTTCCCGATGCGCAGGTCCTGCACAGCGCCGCGGAGGCCGAGGCCTACGTGGCGTCGGTGTGTTTCAAGCACGGTCCACCACGGCTCTTCGGCGTCGAGCTGGAATGGCTGCTCCACCGATTCCACACGCCGACGGCACCGGTCGACCGCGCGTTGCTCACCGCGGCGCTGGGCCCGCACACCCCGACCTCACTCGATTCCCGGTCCCCGGCCCGTCCGCTCGCGGGGGGCTCCACGGTCACGGTCGAACCCGGCGGCCAGGTCGAGCTGGCCAGCCCTCCGCTCCCCGGTCTCGGCGTCCTGGTCGACGCCGTGGTGCGCGATGTCGACGAGCTGCACGGTCTCCTCGCCGCGCACGGGCTGCGTCCCCAGCCCCGCGCCGCCGACCCGTTGCGGCCCCCGCAGCGCATCCTGGAGCTGCCGCGCTACCGCGCCATGGAGCAGGCCTTCGACCGCATCGGTCCCTACGGACGCAGTGGGATGTGCTCCACCGCCGCCGTCCAGGTCTGTCTCGACGCCGGGGAGCGCTCCGGCATCGCGACCCGCTGGTCGGTGCTGCACGCGCTCGGGCCGGTGCTGCTGGGAGCGTTCGCGAACTCGCCGGTGCTGCACGGGCGGCGCACCGGATGGAAGTCGGCGCGGATGGCCACCTGGCTGGCCGCGGATCCGGCCCGTACCGCGCCGCCGCCGTTCGTCCTCGGCGACCCGGCCGCCGCGTGGGCGGCGCGGGTGCTCGCCTCGCCGCTGATGTGCGTGCGTCAGGAGGGCGCGTGGGCGGTGCCGGAGCGCGTCAACTTCGCCGACTGGGTGCGTGGCGCGCTGCCGCGCCCGCCCACCGTCGCCGACCTGGATTACCACATGTCCACGCTGTTCCCTCCGGTGCGCCCGCACGGCCACCTCGAGGTGCGCTACCTCGACGGGCAGGCCGGCCGGGAGTGGGTGCTGCCCACCGCCGTGCTGGTGGCGCTGCTGTCCGACCCTGCTGTGGTCGACCGCACGCTGGAGGCCTGCGAGCCCGCCAGGGAGCGCTGGATCTCCGCTGCTCGGCACGGTCTCGCCGACCGGGTGCTCGCGCGAGCGGCGGCGCGGGTGTTCGAGCTGGCCTGCGCGGCGCTGCCGGCGGCGGGTGGTCCGCCCGAGCTGGTCGCCGCGCTCGTCGAGGTCACCGAGCGCCGCGTGTTCCGCGGTCGCTGCCCGGCCGACGAGGGAGATCGATCATGACCGAGACGTCCGCCTCGCCGCGCGACACGGGGGGTCGCGAGGCGTTGCGCACGCGCGTGGCCGCATTGCTCGAGCGCTCCCGCGCCCGCAGCACCGCGCTCACCGAGGCCCTCGACGAGCCCGAGCTGGTGGCCCAGCACTCGCCGTTGATGTCGCCGCTGGTCTGGGACCTCGCGCACATCGGCAGCCAGGAGGAGCTCTGGCTGGTCCGCAACGTCGGCGGCCGCGAGCCGCTGCGCCCGGAGATCGACGGACTCTACGACGCCTTCCAGCACTCGCGGGCCAGCCGGGTCGAGCTACCGCTGCTGACCCCGCCGGAGGCCCGCGCCTACGTCACCGAGGTGCGGGAGAAGGCCCTCGACGCGCTGGACCACAGCCCACTGTCCGGGCGAAGGCTGGTCGACAACGGCTTCGCCTTCGCCTTGGTCGTGCAGCATGAGCAACAGCACGACGAGACCATGCTCGCCACCCACCAGCTACGGGCCGGAGCCCCGGTGCTGCACGCCGAGGCGCCCCCCGTGGCGGCGGCCGACCGGGGCATGCGTGGCCCGCGCGACGTGCTGGTGCCGGCGGGCCGGTTCGTTCAGGGCACCTCCACCGAGCCGTGGGCGCTGGACAACGAACGCCCCGCCCATCCGGTGAACCTGCCCGCGTTCGTCATCGACGCCTACCCGGTCACCAACGGCGAGTACGTCGCGTTCGTCGAGGCCGGCGGTTACGACGACCCGCGCTGGTGGAGCGCCGCCGGCTGGCGGCACCGCACCGAGGCGGGCCTGGTCGCCCCCCAGTTCTGGCGGCGCGACGCGAGCGGGGTCTGGTGGCGGCGCCGGTTCGGCGTGGTCGAGCCGGTGCCGGCCGCCGACCCGGTGCTGCACGTGTGTTTCCACGAGGCCGCGGCGTACGCGTCCTGGGCGGGCAAGCGGCTGCCCACCGAGCCGGAATGGGAGAAGGTCGCTCGGCACGACCCGGTCACCGATCGGTCGCGGCGCTACCCGTGGGGTGACGAGGACCCGACGCCCGAACACGCCAACCTCGGCCAGCGCCACCTGCAGCCCGCCCCGGTAGGGGCCTATCCGCGCGGTGCGTCCGCCTACGGAGTGCACCAGCTCATCGGTGACGTCTGGGAGTGGTGCGACTCCGGCTGGCACCCGTACCCCGGTTTCGAGATGTTCCCCTACCCGGAGTACTCGCAGGTCTTCTTCGGTGGCGACTACAAGGTCTTGCGTGGTGGTTCCTTCGGCACCGACCCTTCGGCCGTACGTACCACGTTCCGCAACTGGGATCATCCGATCCGCCGGCAGATCTTCGCCGGGTTCCGGTGCGCCCGCGACGCGACGCCGCGCGACATCGTCGGGGGCGAGCGCTAGCGGACGTGTGCCGGCACCTGGCCTACCTCGGACCGCCGACGACCCTGTCGGCGCTGCTGCTCGACCCGCCGCACGGGCTGCTGCACCAGTCCTATGCCCCGGCCGAGATGCGCGGTGGCGGTACCGTGAACGCCGACGGCTTCGGCGCGGGCTGGTATCCGCCCCCTGAGAGCGTCCCGGCGACCGCCCCGGAAGCCGCAGCCGGCGCGGCCCCGCACAGCGACCCGGGCGCCGATCCCGGCGCCGCGGGTTCGGCGGTTCCCGCGGTGCGGTACCGCACCGACCGCCCGATCTGGACCGACGCCGCATTCGCCGCGTTGGCCGCCGCCACCCGCAGCCCGGCCGTGCTGGCCGCGGTCCGCTCGGCGACGGTCGGGGCACCGGTGATCAGCACCGCGTCCGCGCCGTTCGCGGAGGGACGCTGGTTGTTCAGCCACAACGGCATGGTGACGGGCTGGCCGCACAGCGTCGCCGGGCTCGCGTCGGGCCTGCCGGTGACCGACCTGCTCACCCTCGACGCTCCGGTCGACGCCGCGTTGCTCTGGGCGCTGGTGCGACACCGGCTGCGCGCGGGTGACGACCCGGCGGTCGTGCTCGCCGAGACGGTCTGCGCCGTCGACGCGGCTGCGCCGCGCTCGCGGTTGAACCTGCTGCTCACCGACGGGTCGATGATCTGGGCGACGGCGTGGGGCCACGCACTGGCCGTGTGCACGTCACCGGACGCGGTCACCGTCGCGTCCGAGCCGATCGACCAGTTCCCCGGCTGGACCCGGGTGCCCGACCGGCACCTGGTGGTGGCCCGCCCGGGCGTCCACCGCCTCGATGCGCTCACCGCGACCAAGGGAGTCAGATGAGTACCCCGTTGCTCGACGTCCACCTCACCGATGCCGACGCCGAGGCCGCGCTGCGCGCCGACGCCCGCGCCGGGCTCACCGCCGAGCCCAAACTGCTGCCGCCCAAATGGTTCTACGACACGCGGGGCAGCGAGCTGTTCGAGCAGATCACCGAGCTATCCGAGTACTACCCGACCCGCACCGAGCGGGCGCTGCTGAGGTACAGCGTCGACGACATCGCGGCGGCGTCCGGTGCGGACACCGTGGTCGAGCTGGGGTCGGGCTCGTCGTACAAGACCCGGCTGCTGCTCGACGCCTTCATCCGGGCCGGCACGTTGACCCGGTACGTGCCGCAGGACGTCAGCGCGTCGGCGCTGCGCGGGGCGATGGACGAGCTCGCCCGGGAGTACCCCGGACTCGAGCTGCACGGCGTGGTCGGGGACTTCACCCGCGACCTGGACCGGTTGCCCCGCGGCGGCCGGCGCCTGATCGCCTTCCTCGGCGGGACGGTCGGCAACCTGCTGCCCACCGAGCGGTCGGAGTTCCTCGCGCACATCCGGTCGGTGCTGGAGCCCGGCGAGCAGCTGCTGCTCGGCACCGGGTTGGTGATCGACCCCGAGGCGATGGTGGCGGCCTACGACGACGCCGCCGGGGTCACTGCGGAGTTCAACCGCAACGTGCTCGCGGTGCTCAATCGGGAGCTGGGCGCGGACTTCGACGTCGAGACGTTCGACCACGTCGTCCGGTGGGACGCGGACAACGAGTGGATCGAGATGCGGCTGCGGGCTCGTCGCGCGATGACGGTCCTGGTCCCAGCGCTCGACCTGCTCGTGCCGTTCGCGGCGGGGGAGGAGATGTGCACCGAGATCTCGGCGAAGTTCCGCCGCGAGGGCGTGCGGGACATGCTGGTCGCGGCGGGGTTCGAGCCGACCCACTGGTGGTCGGACCCGCAGCGGCGCTTCGGGCTCAGCCTGGCCACCAGGGGTAGCGGCCACGCTGAGCAGCCGGCTCAGCCCGCCGTCCTGGACGGCGTGCGGACATCGGTGCCGGACGGCAGCGGCGACGAGCAGGGCGGCCGACCGCCGAGACGCTAGCCTTGCCCACATGGGCACCGACGAACCGGGCAGCACGCCGGACTGGCGGACCGCGGGTGTACGTGTCATCCCCGGGAACGCCCTGGACACCGACACCCCGCAGACCCCGGGGATGAACCGGGCCGCCGCGGTGACCCACGACCGGGCGGGCGCGCAGAAGCTGTGGGCCGGCACCGTCACCATCCACCCGGGCGCGCGTACCGGGGCGCACCACCACGGCGAGCTGGAGAGCGTGATCTACGTGGTCCGTGGTCAGGCCCGGATGCGCTGGGGGGAGAACCTGGAGTTCGTCGCGGAGGCCGGGCCCGGTGGGTTCATCTTCGTGCCGCCCTGGGTTCCGCACCAGGAGATCAACGCGCGCGACGACGAGCCGCTGGAATGCGTGCTGACCCGCAGCGGGCAGCAGCCGATCGTGGTCAACCTGGACATCGCGGGCGTTGCCGAACCCGAGCGGGTGCCCTGGATCGATCCCGCCCACCCTGAACCGGCCTGCTGACGCACCGGTTCAGGAGCCGCCGCGCTGCTCGTCGGGGTCAGTCCCGCGCGAGCATCCCGCGCAGCACGTACTGCAGGATCCCGCCATGGCGGTAGTAGTCCGCCTCACCCGTGGTGTCGATTCGCAGGACCGCGTCGAACGTGACCGGATCGGCGCCCTCGCGGGTCGCGGTCACCCGAACGGTCCGCGGCGTCGAACCGTCGTCCAGTGCGGTGACCCCGCTGACGTCGAAGGTCTCGGTGCCGTCCAGGCCCAGGTCGGCGGCCGACGAACCGTTCGGGAACTGCAGCGGTAGCACCCCCATCCCGATCAGGTTCGACCGGTGGATCCGCTCGTACGACTCCACGATCACGGCCCGGACGCCGAGCAGCGCGGTACCCTTGGCCGCCCAGTCGCGCGACGAGCCGGAGCCGTACTCCTTGCCGGCGAGCACGACGAGCGGGGTCCCGGCGGCGGCGTAGTGCTGCGCGGCGTCATAGATCGACGCCTGCCCACCGCCCACGGTGAAGTCGCGGGTGTAACCACCGGAGACGTTGTCCAACAGCAGGTTGCGCAGCCGGATGTTCGCGAACGTGCCGCGGATCATCACCTCGTGGTTGCCGCGCCGCGAGCCGTAGGAGTTGAAGTCCTTGCGCGCCACCCCGTGCTCGTGCAGGTACGCACCGGCGGGCGAGCCCTCCTTGATCGAACCCGCCGGCGAGATGTGGTCGGTGGTCACCGAGTCCCCGAGCAGCGCGAGCACCCGCGCGCCACAGATGTCGCGCACCGGTGACGGTTCGGGCGACATGCCCTCGAAGTACGGGGGTCTGCGGACGTAGGTCGAGCTCGCGTCCCATTCGAAGGTGTCACCCTGCGGGGTGGGCAACGACCGCCAGCGCTCGTCGCCCGCGAAGACGTCGGCGTAGTCCTTGGTGAACATCTCCTGGCTGATCGAGCTGTCGATCGTCGCCTGGATGTCGGTTGCCGAGGGCCAGATGTCGCGCAGGTAGACGTCGTTGCCTTGGGCGTCCTGGCCGAGCGGCTGGTTCTCGAAGTCGAAGTCCATCGTGCCGGCGAGCGCGTAGGCGATGACCAGCGGCGGCGAGGCCAGGTAGTTCATCTTCACGTCGGGGTTGATCCGGCCCTCGAAGTTCCGGTTGCCCGACAGCACGGCGACGGCGGCGAGGTCCGACTCGTTCACCGCGGCGGAGACCTCCTCGGGCAGCGGCCCGGAGTTGCCGATGCACGTGGTGCAACCGTAGCCGACCAGGTGGTAGCCCAGCTTCTCCAGGTACGGCCAGAGGCCGGCCTTCTCGTAGTAGTCCGTGACGACCTGCGAACCCGGCGCCATCGACGTCTTCACCCATGGTTTGACCGCGAGGCCCTTGTTCACGGCGTTGCGCGCGAGCAGCGCCGCGCCCAGCATCACCGAGGGGTTCGACGTGTTGGTGCAGGACGTGATCGAGGCGATGACCACGGCGCCGTGGTCGAGCTCGAAGGAGGTGCCACTCTGCAGCGTGACCGGAGTGGGTGTGCTGGGCCTCCCGGGCGCGCCGGCCGCGGCGGAGACCGGCTCGCGGGGGGCGCCGTCGCCATTGCCGCCTGCGACGGCGGGCGGGTCGCTGGCCGGGAACGAGTCGGAACCGGACACGTCGACCTGTGAGCGCACGCCGAAGGGCGGCTCCTGCGCCGGGACCCCCGGCTTGCGGTCCTCGCCGCCGGTCTCGGCACTGCGCGCGTAGTCGAGGATCGAGCTGCGAAACGCCTCCTTGGCCTGCGTCAACGGGATCCGGTCCTGCGGTCGCTTCGGCCCGGCGATCGACGGGACGACCGTGGCGAGGTCCAGCTCGACGGTCTCGGAGTAGACGGCCTCGCGGGACGGGTCGTGCCACAACCCCTGCTCGCGCGCGTAGACCTCGACCAGCGCGATCTGCTCGGCCGGGCGACCGGTGAGCGTCAGGTAGCGGACGGTCTCGGCGTCGATCGGGAAGATCGCGACGGTGGAGCCGAACTCCGGGCTCATGTTGCCGATGGTGGCGCGGTTGGCCAGCGGCACGGCGGCGACGCCCTCGCCGTAGAACTCGACAAACTTCCCGACCACACCCTTCCGGCGGAGGATCTGGGTGATCGTCAGCACCACGTCGGTGGCGGTGGCGCCGGCCGGGATCTCCCCGGTCAGCTTGAACCCGACGACCTGCGGGATGAGCATCGAGACGGGCTGGCCCAGCATCGCCGCCTCGGCCTCGATGCCCCCGACCCCCCAGCCGAGCACACCGAGACCGTTGACCATGGTGGTGTGGCTGTCGGTCCCGACCAGGGTGTCCGGATAGGCTTGGCCGTCTCTCCTCATCACGACGCGCGCGAGATGCTCGAGGTTGACCTGGTGCACGATGCCGGTGCCGGGCGGGACCACTTTGAACTGGTCAAAGACGCCCTGCCCCCAGCGCAGGAACTGGTAGCGCTCCCGGTTGCGCTGGTACTCGAGCTCGACGTTGCGCTCGAACGCGTCCGGGCTGCCGAAGACGTCGGCGATCACCGAATGGTCGATGACCAGCTCGGCGGGGGCGAGCGGGTTGACCGTGGCCGGGTCGCCGCCCAGCTCGGTGACCGCCTCGCGCATGGTGGCGAGGTCGACGACGCAGGGCACGCCGGTGAAGTCCTGCATGATCACCCGGGCCGGGGTGTACTGGATCTCCGTGTCCGGCTCGGCAGTCGGGTCCCAGCTCGCCAGCGCGCGGATGTGCTCGGCGGTGACGGTCGACCCGTTCTCGTTGCGCAGCAGGTTCTCCAGCAGCACCTTCAGGCTGAACGGCAGCCTGTCGGCGCCCTCGACGGCGGACAACCGGAAGATCTCGTACGCGCCACCACCGGCCTCGAGGGTACCGCTGGCTCCGAAGCTGTCCGTGCTGGCCACGATGGTCGTCCTCCTGGCGTGTTCGGTTCTCCGGAGTCTCGCGCACCGGATGCGGACCGGTCGGAGGGCCCCTTCCAACCCAAACAGTACGCTTGTCCGGTAAGGAGTCGAGGGGCGACCGGCAGGCTTCCCCGAAGTCGCGCTCATCGCGCCCGTGTCGCGAGCTCGTGGTTCTCGAGCATCCCCCGGAGCTGGCGCAGCGCCCGGTTGCGGGTCGGTCCGATGCTGCCGACCGGTATTCCGATGCTGGGGGCCAGCTCGGTGTA
>JBBSGM010000028.1:0-36962 GCA_038254065.1 Mycobacteriales bacterium
CGGTGATCCACCCACCGCCCACCCCGACACGGCGTGCGATCCGGCAACAACGGCTCCAGACGCGCCCACTCAACATCGGTCAGATCATGACGAGCATGCATGAGCAAGATCTACCGCACTCGAACATCAAGATCCCGCAGACACGCCCTAGTGTCTCGTAATGGTGGCGGCTTTACTCGCCAGTGCTCCATCACAGCAGCTCAGAGTCTCGGGCATCGTAAAGCTCGCTCAATTACGACACACTAGCCGTACTCGACATCGCAGTGCGCTCGCGGTATGGGCGCCGCTGCAGCCGCTGCTTGGGCTCGCCTCGGTCGGCCGAATTTTTGCTGGCCGTTGTCGCCAGCGGGCGGCTCGCTCGCGCTGCTGATCCGGTTCCCGGTTGGCGATGGAGATCGAATCTCCACTTACCCCAACTGGTACAGGTCATCTACCCCAACTGGTACAGGTCATCCTCGCCGTAGCGGTGCCAGGGATGTGCTCCGGGTGCATCGTTCTATCCGCGGTCGCGCGTCACCTCCACTCCGCCGTCCACATGGTCGTGGTGACCCCGCGAGGTAGACCCCGTCTGGGGAGGTTTGCTCGGCCCAGATTCTCACCACCGCGGCGTCACCTGCGCGGTCTACTCGTCGTTACGCCGAGGACCGCGACGAGAGGACGACCAGCAGTATGGGTACGCACGGCAGGGCGAAGACCCGGTACTGGGTGGGGCCGAGCCGTGCGGTCGCCCTCGCGGGAGCACTCGGCGCCGGGGTGCTCGGGGTGGTGACCGTGCCGCTGGCCGGGCACGCGGCCGCGGCCCCGTCCTCCGCTGCCGCCCCGGACAGTAGGGCCCCCGCGCTCGTTGACGGCACCCCGTGCACCGTGACCGCGAAGGCATGTGCCGATCTTGCCAGCAATCACGCCTGGCTGATCAAGGACGGTCAGGTGACCCGCGGCCCAGTGCTGATTACCCAGGGTGCCCAGGACGGTGAGAACACCCCGACCGGCACCTTCGGTGTGCTGCGGAAGGACAAGGACCACCGCAGTGCGGAATTCGACAACGCTCCCATGCCCTACTCGGTGTTCTTCGCCCCCGGCGGCATCGCCTTCCACGAAGGCAGCCTGCAGAAGCAGTCCGCGGGCTGTGTCCATCTGTCCCACGACGACGCCGTGGCGTGGTTTGACTACCTGCAGGTCGGTGACGAAGTCCAGGTCCACTGACACCCGGCTCGGGTTCGGGGTTGCGCTCGTGGCGGGAGGCTCGTGGTGACCGCGTCGGGTCGCGGCCGGCGCTGTTTCCCGATGACCTCGTCGATACCGCGATCGAGGACGCCGCCGAGTTCCCCACGCAGGCCACCGACGACGAAGCGCACGCCGCCGGACAGCAACGGCGGGACACCGGTGATGATCAGCCGGTTGGCCAGGTACGTCGAGCTCCACAGCAGGTAGACGGCGCCGAGCGCCACCCACGCGATCCGGCCGCCTGCCATGCGCGGGTCGGCCGGGGCGGGCACGCGCACGTCGGTCACGATGAACACGTTGCCATGACCAACGGTCGCGGCGCGAGGCCGCGACCCGGGCACCTCGTCCCGTGCGGTATGCATGCCGGCATGGCCATCGCCGCGGTCCGCCGGGCAGTCTCCCAGGACGTCGACGAGATCATCCGGATCCAAACCGACACCTGGCGCGCCGCCTATGCCGAGCTCGTCCCGGCGGCCGCCATCGAGCAGCTCGACGGGCCCGGCGCCCGGCAGGCCTGGGCGGCCGCCGTCGACGCCGGGGAGGGCTACCACGTGCTGGTCGCCACCGAGGCCGAATGGACGGTCGGGTTCTGCGCAGCGGCGCACTACACCGGCGAGGGCGGGGCGCTCGCCGAGATCAGTACCCTGCTGGTCGAGCCGCGCTGGGGGCGCCGCGGGCACGGCGGACGGCTGTTCGCCGCCGCGGCCGCGGCGCTGCGGGCCGCGGACACCGAGCGTGGCCACGCCTGGGTGCCCGAGGCGGACGTCGCGTCCCGGAAGTTCTACGCGCGGGCCGGTTGGGAGCCCGACGGTGCCGCCCGCACCCTCGACACCGGCGGCAGAACGCTGCGCGAGATCCGGGTCGCCGGCCCGCTGGACCTCACGGTCCGCTGAGCCCGAGCAGAGCCTCCAGACCGACCGTCAGCCCGGGGCGTCCGCGCACCGCGCGCACCGCCATCAGCACCCCGGGCATGAACGAGGCGCGGTGCATCGAGTCGTGCCGGATGGTGAGCGTCTCCCCCTCGGTGCCGAGGATGACCTCCTGGTGCGCGACCAGGCCGGGCAACCGCACCGAATGCACCCGGATGCCGTCGACGTCGGCGCCCCGCGCGCCGGGCAGGGCACTGGTGGTCGCGTCGGGCACCGGGCCGGCCCCGGTCGCGGCCCGTGCGGCGGCCAGCTGCGACGCGGTGTGCACGGCGGTGCCCGACGGGGCGTCGACCTTGCCGGCGTGGTGCAGCTCGATCACCTCGACCGAGTCGAAGAACCGGACGGCCAGCCGCGCGAAGTGCAGGGACAGCACCGCACCGATGCCGAAGTTCGGGGCGACGAGCACGCTCGCCGCCGGCTTGTCCGACAGCCAGCCGCGCACGATGCCGAGCTTCGCCTCGTCGAACCCGCTGGTGCCGACGACGGCGGCGATCCCGTGGTCGACGCAGAACCTGATGTTGCCCAGCACGGCGTCGGGGTGGGTGAAGTCGACGGCGACGTGCGCGCCTGCCTCGGTCAGCGCCACGAGCGGGTCGTGCTCGTCGACCGCCGCCACGAGCTCCAGGCCGTCGGCGGCCGCCACGGTCCTGCAGACCTCCTGGCCCATCCGGCCCCGGGCGCCGAGCACACCCACCCGTACGGGTTCCTGCGGTTCGTTCGAGCCGGCCACCCGGTATACCTCCCGCCGACGCCGCACCGCGCGACGTCAACGCAGCCTAGAACGAACCGCGCGACCGGCCGAACCACCAGCGGCGAGCCACCGCCGAGACAGCGGTCCGTCCGATCAGCCCGCGGTGACCGCGAAGGTGGTGTTGACGCCCAGCAACCGATCCGGCATCGGCAACTGCCGGCCCATCGCCCACTCGACGTCCACCAGCCGCTCGATCCGGGGCCACGGCCAGCCCGCCTCGGTCACGACGTCGAGGAGCGCCTCCGGGGTGGCGCCGCCGGCGAGCGGGAGCACGGCGAGCATCGCCTCGTCGTAGTGCCCGTCGTAGCCGTGCCGGGTGCCACGCAGCTGGCGCAGCCAGCCACCCGCGCGGACCCGGCCGCGTTCCACCGGGTCTGCGGCGTTGCCCCACAGGCTCTCCAGCAGCAGCAGCTTTCCGTCGGGAGCCGCCGCCCGCCAGGAACGCAGGGCAGCCAGCGGATCGGGCAGCGTCCACAGCAGGTGCCGGGACATCACCGCGTCCCACGGCCCGGGTGGCGGCTCGTCGGCACGGCCGTGGACCGTGACCACGTCGACACCGTCGGCGGCCGCTGTGCTGCCCAACCGCTGCAACATCGCGGGCGCGAGATCGAGTGCGGTGACGGTGTGGCCGAGGTGGGCGGCGGCCAGGCTCAGGATGCCGGTGCCGGCGCCGACGTCGAGCACCCGCGCCGGCGCCGGCGGCAGGAGCCGGGCCAGCGCGCCCCGCCAGGCCGCCCACTCCAGCGGCGTCTGCGGGTGGTGGCCGGGGGCCTGCTCGTAGGTTGCGGCGGCGGTGTTCCAGTAGGCGCCGATCCGCGCCACGAGGTCGGTCATCTGCGTTCCCCCTTCATCGGAAGCCGGCACGTCGGTTCACGCCCGCGCCGGGTCGTTCAGATTCTCACGCTCCACCACGGGCAGGCTGAAGATCAGCTGTACGCAGTCGGGTTCGGCGAGCCGGCGCACGGCGACGCCGTAGACCGGTTCCAGCACGCCGCGGTTCCGGCAGGTCGGTGCGGTCTCGCCCACCGCGCACCACGAGACACCAGCGGGGAACTTCCACGGCACCGACGTCGCTAGGTCGAGCGGCCTCGCGAGCCGCCGCCCGAACCTGTCACGGCAGAGACCCCCGCCGGAGCGAGCCAACGCACCGCCTGACCGGACACCTCGGCGATCAGGTCGTAGTCGTGGTCGTAGTGGAGCACCCCGACCCCGGCTGCCTCCGCGGACGCGGCGATCAGCAGGTCGGCCGGCGGGATACCTCGGTGTTGCCCGCAGCGGGAAAGCACACCCTGCACGGCTCGGGCCCGCGCGAACTGCTCCGCGCCGCTCGGGCAGTGGTCCAACACGCCGAGCATCTCGGTCTGGTCGTTGAACGCGGCGGTGTTCTGCGCACTGCGCAACAGTTCCAGTGCGACGACCTCGCAGGTGAGGAGCCTCCCCGCACGCACCTCGCCGTTGAACCAGTCGACCAACAGCGGGTGAGACCTGACCTTGCTCCATACGGTCGTGTCCACGAGATGTGGCTCCGGGAGCGGGTCCGGCACCGGCACTGCCGGACCGACGGAGCGCGGCTCCGGAACCGCCGTCACAACCGGAACTGGTCGGCACCGACGGCGACGACGTCGTCGTCGGTGATATCGAAGCGGCGCACGTCAAATGCGGCACGCTTCGCCTGGCGAACCGCGGCGGCGAGAGCGGCATTGACGGTGTCACTGATGCCGCGGGTACCGAGAGCCTGGCCCTTCCCGCTATCGTAATGGGCCCTTCCCGCTATCGTAATGGTGGGCCCCATGATAGCGGAGATGCTGCCAGGACGGCACCATTGAGGACGACTCGCCCCATCGAGTCCGGCGAGGCGGCGGCCTCACCACAGATCGCGTTCCGCGTCGCCTCGGCCGTCCGAGACCGTGCGGCAGAACCCGCGGCTCGGGAAGGCAAGACGATCTCTCAGCTCGCGCGCGAGGCACTCGAGGAGCGGATCGCGGCGTCTCAGTAGCGGCTGCCGCCCTCAGCGGGCCTCGGGCGCCACGCCACGCTGCGCGAGCGCTTTCACAGATGGGTCCGTTCCGGACTCGACGCGTGCCTGCTAACCAAGCTCCTGCAGCGCCGCCGGCAGCTCGTCGACGTCGTCGTAGGGACCGACGACGGCCACGGTGAGGGGCGCCGCCAGCAGCTCGCCGGCGACCGCCGTGACGTCGTCGCCGCTCACCGCGGCGATCCGGTCCAGGCTCTCGGTGATGCTGCGCTGGCGGCCGTGGTCGAGCTCGGAACGGCCGAGCCGGTTCATCCGCGACGCCGTGTCCTCCAGCCCCAGCACCAGCCCGCCGCGCATCGAGCCCTGCGCGCGGACCAGCTCGGCCTCGGTCAGCCCCTGCGCCGCAACCTCGCCCAGCACGTCGCGGACCACGGCGACGACCTCGCCGAGCCGCTCCGGGACGCATCCGGCATAGACCGCGAGGCTGCCCGCGTCGGCGTAGCAGGTCGTCGCGGAGTAGACGGAGTAGGCGAGCCCGCGCTGCTCCCGGACCTGCTGGAACAGCCGCGAGCTGAGGCCGCCACCCAGCGCGGTGTTGAGCACGCCGAGCGCGGCGCGCCGCGGGTCGTGCCGGCCCAGGCCGGGCACGCCGAGCATGAGGTGGGCCTGCTCGGTGTCGTCGCCGCGCAGCACGAGACCGCCGGGGACGAGGCGGGCCACCGACCCGGTCCGCGGCGGCACGGCGGCGGCATCGGCGCCGCAGCGCGTCGCGGCGTCGGCCAGCGCGGCTGCCACGAGCTCGACGACCCGGTCGTGCTCCAGGTTGCCCGCCGCCGCGACGATCATCCGCGGGGTCGTGTACTCCCCGCGCCAGAACTCGTGCAGGGTCTCCCGACTCATCCCCCGTACCGACTCCTCCGAGCCGATCACCGGACGGCCCAGCGGGTGCGCACCGAACAACGCCTCGTCGAACAGCTCGCCGAGCAGGTCCTCGGGGTCGTCGTCGCGCATCGCGATCTCCTCGAGCACCACCCCACGTTCGAGCTCGACGTCGGTGTGCGCGAGCTGGGCGTCGGTGACGACGTCGGCCAGCACGTCGACGGCCAGCGCCACGTCGGTGTCGAGCACGTGCGCGTAGTAACAGGTGTGCTCCTTGGCGGTGAACGCGTTGAGCTCGCCGCCGACGGCGTCGAACTCCTCCGCGATGCCCGCCGCGGTGCGCTGCCCGGTGCCCTTGAACAGCAGGTGCTCCAAGTAGTGCGCGGCGCCGGCCTGCTCGGCCGTCTCGTCGCGGGAACCGATCGCGATCCAGATGCCGACCGACACCGAGCGCACCCCCAGCACGGCCTCGGTGACCACCCGCACCCCGCCAGGCAGCCCGGTGCGCGACACGCCGGGGGTGGGAGTGTCTGCCCCCACCCCCGGCGTCAACAGCGACGTCAACTCGACGAGACCTCCACGGCCTCGAGGTCGGAACCCTGGGGGTCGGTGGCCTCCCCGGCGTCCGCCGCCGCACCGTTCTCGCCCTCGGCGACCGGCAACAGACTGATCTTGCCGCGGTTGTCGATGTCGGAGACCTCGACGCGGATCTTGTCGCCGACCTTGACGACGTCCTCGACCTTCCCGACCCGCTTGCCGTTGCCCAGCTTCGAGATGTGCACCAGCCCGTCCTTGCCCGGCACCAGTGAGACGAAGGCACCGAACGCCGCGGTCTTGACCACGGTGCCCAGGAACCGCTCACCGATCTTCGGCAGCTGCGGGTTGGCGATCGCGTTGATCAGGCCGATCGCCGCCTCCGCGGACGGGCCGTCGGACGCACCCACGTAGATGGTGCCGTCGTCCTCGATCGAGATGTCCGCGCCGGTCTGCTCGGTGATCGAGTTGATCATCTTGCCCTTCGGGCCGATGACCTCGCCGATCTTGTCGATCGGAACCTTGATCGCGGTGACCCGCGGTGCGTAGGTGCTCATCTCGTCCGGGCCGTCGATCGCCTCACCGATGACCTCGAGGATGGTCAGCCGGGCGTCCTTGGCCTGGTTGAGCGCAGCGCCGAGCACCTCGCTCGGGATGCCGTCCAGCTTGGTGTCCAGCTGCAGCGCGGTGACGAACTCCGCGGTGCCGGCGACCTTGAAGTCCATGTCGCCGAACGCGTCCTCGGCGCCCAGGATGTCGGTCAACGCGACATAGGACATCGTGCCGTCGACGTTGTCGGACACCAGGCCCATCGCGATGCCGGCGACCGGCGCCTTGAGCGGCACCCCCGCGTTGAGCAGCGACATCGTCGACGCGCAGACCGAGCCCATCGACGTCGAGCCGTTGGAGCTCAGCGCCTCGGAGACCTGCCGGATGGTGTAGGGAAACTCCTCGCGGGTGGGCAGCACCGGCAGCAGCGCCCGCTCGGCCAGCGCACCGTGCCCGATCTCGCGGCGCTTGGGTGAGCCGACCCGGCCGGTCTCACCGGTCGAGTACGGCGGGAAGTTGTAGTGGTGCAGGTAGCGCTTGCGCGTCTCCGGCCCGAGCGCGTCGATCTGCTGCTCCATGCGCAGCATGTTCAGCGTGGTGACGCCCAGGATCTGGGTCTCCCCGCGCTCGAACAGCGCCGACCCGTGGGCCCGCGGGACGACCTCGACCTCGGCCGACAGCGGCCGGATGTCGGTCAGGCCGCGGCCGTCGATGCGGATCTTGTCGCGCAGGATGCGCTGGCGGACCAGCTTCTTGTTCAACGACCGGAACGCGGCGCCGAGCTCGGACGCGCGACCCTCGAACCTCTCCCCGAGCCGGGTCAGCACGGCGAGCTTGACCTCGTCGAGCCGGGACTCACGCTCCTGCTTGCCGGCGATCGTCAGCGCCCGGGCCAGGTCGTCGGACGCGGCGGCCTGCACGGCCTCGAACACGTCGGGCTGGTAGGCGGGGTACGTCGGGAACTCACCGGTGGGCTTGGCCGCGGCGTCGGCCAGCTGCTGCTGGGCCACGCACAGGCTGCGGACGAACGGCTTGGCCGCCTCCAGCCCGGCCGCGACGACCTCCTCGGTGGGCGCCTGCGCGCCCCCTGCGACCAACTCGATCGTCGACGTCGTGGCCTCGGCCTCGACCATCATGATCGCCACGTCGGCGGTGTCGCCGGAGCCGACGGTCCGGCCGGCCACCACCATGTCGAACACGGCGCGCTCGAGCTGCTCGTAGGTCGGGAACGCGATCCACCGGCCCTCGACGAGCGCGACGCGGACGGCGCCGATCGGGCCGGAGAACGGCAGCCCGGCGAGCTGGGTGGACGCCGACGCGGCGTTGATCGCCAGCGCGTCGTACGGGTCCTGCGGGTGCAGCGACATGACCGTGACGACGATCTGGATCTCGTTGCGCAGGCCGTCGACGAACGACGGTCGCAACGGGCGGTCGATGAGCCGGCAGGTGAGGATCGCGTCGGTCCCGGGGCGCCCCTCCCTGCGGAAGAACGAGCCGGGGATGCGGCCCGCGGCGTACATACGCTCCTCGACGTCCACCGTGAGCGGGAAGAAGTCGAAGTGCTCCTTGGGATGCTTCGACGCCGTGGTGGCCGACAGCAGCATCGTCTCGTCGTCGAGATAGGCGACGACGGAGCCGGCTGCCTGGCGGGCGAGCCGGCCGGTCTCGAAGCGGATGGTCCGGGTGCCGAGGCTGCCGTTGTCGATGACAGCGGTAGTCTCCTGCACCTCGTTGGTGATCGGATCGGTCATGAAGCGGTGTGTCTCCTCGTGGAAGGAGCACTCGGCCACCACGTGGGGAGAGATCCTCGGCGTAGCCGGTCTTCGATCGAAGCCCTCGGACGCGCGCCGCGAACTCCTCTGGCGCGGGGTCCGGGAGCCACTACCGAGGACCGGCGGATCGTCCTGGTGCGGCAACGCGGGTGCTGCGGTTGAGTTGTGCCCGGGGCCGGGGCGTGCTCTGGTCCGCTCCGGCCGGTCGTTCAGCGGCGCAGGCCGAGGCGCTCGATCAGCGACCGGTAGCGCGCGACGTCGACCGACGCCAGGTACTTCAGCAGGCGACGGCGGCGGCCGACCAGGAGCAGCAGACCGTGCCGGGAGTGATGGTCGTGCTTGTGCGCCTTGAGGTGCTCGGTCAGGTCGGCGATCCGCTTGGTCAGCAGCGCGACCTGCGCCTCGGGCGAGCCGGTGTCGCCCTCGTGGACCCCGTAGGCGTCCAGGACCGTCTTCTTCTGTGCGGCGTCCAGGGCCACAGGTGGTGCTCCTCGTTCGTCGGGTGCCGTGTGATCCGCGCCGGTTGGGGCCCGTCATCATGTTTCGGGGGCCTGCGTACGGGCGGCTGCTACGGGTCGGCCACCACGGACCGCAGCCGAACCCCGCATGTCAGCATACCAGCGTTGCGCGGGCACCCGCCCTCGGCCCGCGCGGTGTCCACTCACGGGCCGCTCAGTGCCTGCGCAACGGAACCCGGTGCACCGGTGCGTAACGGGAGCCGCCGCGGCCCGGCACGCTCGAGGCCAGGATGACCTCGGCGGAGGTCCACCAGGGACCTGCGTACCCGGCCCAACCCGGGCTCGGCGGCGTGCCTCGGGCGCGCCCCCCGGCCCGCGCCACGGTGACATGCGGCCGGAAGCAGGTGGGGTCACCCCCGGCGTGCGCGACGAGCGCGTGCAGGGCCGCGGTGTCCTCCGCTCCCGCCGTCTCCACGCCCACCCAGACGACACCGGGGAACGCACCCGCCCCGACGAGACGCAACCGTGGCGCGTCCGCGTCCCGCGCGGCCGCCGCCAGCCGCCGGGCCAGCACCCCGGGGTCGGCCTCGCCGTAAAACGCGAGGGTGACGTGCCAGTTCTCCTGGCGGATGGTGCGCCAGCCCGGTGGCAGCGGGTCGGGCGCGGCCCCGACCTTCGCGGCCAGCGCGGCGAGCGCGTCGGAGGGCGGCCACAGCGCGGTGAACAACCGCATCAGCGGACACCCGCGGCAGCGCGGCGCAGCACGTCGGCCAGCTCGGGAAACGACGGCTCCAGCGCGGCGGCGGCCGCCACCAACCGGGACGGCCCCGCAACGGCACGCAGGGCGTCCGCGGCGGCTCGGCGGGAGTCGGGACGGGGTAGGCGGTCCGCGTGGTCGGTGGGGGACGCGGCATCGCGAGCGGCCATCCGGAGGCGAGACGCCGCACCGCGGTGCGGGTGGCCGCCGAGGCGGTGCGCGGCGTCCGCCGAGCCCGTACCGATGCCCGCAATGCCCTCTACCGAGCCTGCGCCGCTGAGCCGCGACGGGTGGTTGCCGCCGGTGCCGTGGCCCCATCGATGCGCCGGGACCGCCCACTGCAGCCGGGCCCCTCGGACCTCCTCGAGCAGCGCCTGGAGGCCCTCCGACCCGAGCGCCGGACTGCCTGCCGGGCACCTCTCGTCGAGGAGCAGGAGCCGGGCGAGCACCGCCGGATCACCGATTTTCACCCGGCGGCCGCTCACGAGCTGGCTGAGCATGGCCGGGCTCAGACCCAGCGCCCGCGCGAGCCGGCCCTGGGTGATGCCGAGGGCGCCGGTGACCCGGCGGACCCGGTCGCCCAGCGGTGCGCCGTAGAGCTCGCGCTGCCGGTCGCGGTTGGCCGCGGTCTGCGCGGCACCGGCCCGCTCGTTGCCCATGGCCGCATGGTCGCAGCCGCGGCTCCGCTGCGGAGCCGATTCGGCAAACCCGTCCGCGCCGCGACCGGGTCCTCAGCGCGGTGCCGCCAGCACTGACCACACGTTCGCTCGGGACGTTCGCTCGGGCCGAACCCGCCTCACACCGCCAACAGCTCCCGGGTCAGGGCCACGTCCCGGTTCATCTGCTCGACCAGCGCCTCGACCCCGTCGTAGCGCTCCATCCCGCGCAGCCGGTGCTCGACGTCGATCGACACCTCGTGGCCGTAGAAGTCCTCGTCGACGTCGAGCACGTAGGCCTCGACGGTCCGCTCGCGCCCGGAGAAGGTGGGGTTCGTGCCCACCGAGATCGCTGCGGGCAACGGCCGGCCGCGATGGACGAACCAGCCGGCGTAGACCCCGTCCGCCGGCAACGCGGTGTACGGCGGGCAGGCCACGTTCGCGGTCGGGAAGCCCAGCTCGCGGCCCCGTCCGTCGCCGTGCACGACCACCCCGTCGATCCGGTGTGGCCGACCCAGCGCGGCGGCCGCGGCCGCCACGTCACCGGCATCGATACAGGCCCGGATGTAGGTCGAGGAGAAGGTGACACCGTCGTCGCTGATCAGGTCCAGACCCTCGACACCGAACCCGAACCGCTGCCCGAGCTGTGCGAGCATCGCCACGTCGCCCGCGGCCCGGTACCCGAAGGTGAAGTTGCGGCCGACCACGACGACGGCGGCGTGCAACCGGTCCACGAGAACCTCGTGCACGAACTCCGCGGGCGAGCAGCGGGACAGCTCCGCGGTGAACGGCAGCACGCAGAACGCGTCGACACCGCGCTCGGCGATGAGGTCGGCGCGCCGGCTCAGACTGGTCAGCCGGGCCGGGTGCGCGCCGGGACGGACCAGCTCGGCGGGGTGCGGGTCGAACGTCACGAGGACGGCGGGCAGGGCGCGTTCCTGCCCGCGGGCCACCGCCCGGTCGATCAGTTGCTGGTGGCCGCGGTGCACCCCGTCAAAGATCCCGATGGTCACCACGCTGCGGCCCCAGCCGGCCGGCACGGCCTCGAGTCCACGCCAGCACTGCACGCTCACGAGCCTACGGAACCCCGCCCCGCGCGACGTCACCCACCGGCCGGGGCCAACACGACCAGGGGACGCGCCGCTCCGTCGCGCTCGGCGAACAGCGCGAGCACCCGGCCCGCCGGGTCGAACACCCCGTAGGTGCCGGCCAGCCCCACCGGAGGCAACGGCCTGCCGTGCGAGACCTCGACGGCGGCGGCGTCGTCGAGGTCGCGACGCGGGAACGCCAGGGCCACCGCGTCGTCCAGCTGCAGCGACAGCCCGGGGTCCCCCGCGAGGTCGGCCAACGTCGTGGCGTGGGCCAGGGTGAACGGTCCGACCCTGGTGCGGCGCAACGCCGTGAGGTGGCCACCGACGCCCAGCACGACGCCCAGGTCCCGGGCCAGCGCCCGGACGTAGGTGCCCGACGAGCACTCCACGGTGACGTCGAGGTCGGTGACCGCGTCCCCGCGGCGCAACGCGTGCAGGGCGAACACCGGGACCGTCACCGACCGGGCCGGGAGCGTCACGTCCTCGCCCGCCCTGACCCGCGCGTAGGCCCGTCTCCCGTCCACCTTGATCGCGCTGACCGAGCTCGGCACCTGCTCCAGCGCCCCGGTCAGCGCGGCCATCCCGGCCCGGACGGCGGCCTCGTCCACCCCGGCGGCGTCCACTGCCGAGATCGGGGCGCCCTCGTCGTCGTCGGTCGTGGTCGCGACGCCGAGCCGGATCGTCGCGGCGTAGGCCTTCGTGTCGAGCGCCAGGTGCCCGAGCAGTTTGGTGCCGCGCTCGACGCCGCAGACCAGAACCCCGGTGGCCAGCGGATCGAGCGTCCCGGCATGGCCGATCCTGCGGGTGTGCAGGATGCGCCGCAACCGGGCGACGACATCGTGCGACGTGCAGCCGGCGGGCTTGTCCACGATCACGAGTCCTGGGGTGGGCACGACGAGTCATCCTGTCAGGCGCTGCGCGGCGGCCAGGAAGGCCCGGTGGGCGTTCGCCGCACCGGGGAACGAGGCGTCCCGCGCTGGGGGCCGGCTGCTCGACCCGGATCGGATACCACGACGCCTCGCGCGCTCCCGGCCACGCTCACGCTGAGCCGCGAGTGACCCGGAGGGGCCGGGGCGACGACAACCGACCGGAAAGACCTGATGATCAACAGACGGCTGGACGACGGACCCGTGGCCGACGTAGGTGGGCGCTTCGATCCCTCGCTCGACGTCGGAGGACTCGCGCCAGTAGCCGAGAGCCTGCGCGCGGTGCTCGCCGAGCTTGGCCGCCCGGCTGAGCGCCTTCATCTCCACGATGCAGACGCCGGGCCAGTACCGGTCCATGATGCCCACGGAGGCGTGGGCATCCTCGAAGCGGGCACCCGCACCGAGACGGTCGGTGCCGTAGCTCTCGAAGAGCTGGTTGAGGAACGTCTGCGTCGCGCCCCGCTCCGAAGCGGCGTAGTCGCGCCACCGCCGGACGAACGCGCGCAGTGACTGCTGGATCTCCGGACCGCTCGGCATCGGTTCTAGATCAACCGCAGCTCGTCACCACTGAAGTAGACGTCCTTCTGCAACCGCTTACGTGCGGCATCGAGCGCGCCGACCACGTCGTCGAGCACCAGGTTCAGCAGCACGTCGGAGACCTCGGCCATGGCCCGCTCGTGCGTGAGCTGATCGGCGTCCCGCTCGGTTTGTTCCACGTGGGGCTGCGCCATCAGCAACCGCTCGCTCTCGTCGGAACCAGGAGACCGTGTCACCATAGCCCGCTGCCCTGACACCCGGAGATCGGCAGCGCTCGGTCGCTCGTCACCGACGGGCCTTCCCAGCGGCGGTCGACAGTCCCTGCCGACGATGCCGAGAACGTGCTGCCAGCGATCCTTGGTCGTCAGACGTAGAGCCAGGTCGGGACCAGGCCGTTCGGTGCCACCATGGTGATCAGCTCGCCGGGTCCGCACCCGGCATTGTTCGCGGCTGTCGCGGCATCGTGCGGGTCGCCGAAGTTGCCCCACCAACGCCATTGCTTGCCGCCAGCCGCCGCAGCGACCCGCCGCACGTGCTCGGATGCCTCCTCCACCGACATGACCTTGTCCTGGGGAATGACTGATACAAGTTCGGGCCGAAACTGCCGCTCCCGATCTCCGCGGAACCCCCGCGGAGATCGGATGGCGCACGGCACGTTTTCGCGCGAAGGTCAGCGCGAACGTGCCGCTCGCGCAACGTGAACGCAGTTGCCCGCTCACTCCTCGTCGACGAGCTGGCGGGGAGGCTTGTACGGGTCGGGGTCGCCGGCCGGCAGCGCACCCGCGGCCAGCCGGGCCACCTCGGCGTCGGACGCGCGGGTGCGGGCCAGCAGCTCCTCCATCCGGCGGGCCTCGTCAGGCACCTGGTCGGGCACGAACGCCAGGCTCGGCGTGTGCTTGATGCCGGTCTGCTGGCCCACCATCGAGCGCAGCACGCCGGTTGCACTGGTCAGGGCGGCCGCCACGCCCGCGAGGTCCGGCGCCTCGTCGACCGAGCGGCCGAGCGCCGTGTAGTACACGGTTGCCTCACGCAGGTCGCCGGTGACCCGGGAGTCGGTGATCGTCACCATCGACAGCCGGGGGTCCTTGACCTCGTGTTCCAGCGCGGCCGCCACGATCTGCGAGATCCGCTTGGCCAGCCGCCGGGCGCGGGCCTGGTCCACCATCGTGCACTCCTTCGTCACGCCGGTGAGCGGCGACGGTCGCCGCTCACGACCCTATTCGTCCTCCGGGCCCAGCATGCGGTGCCGAGCCGAGAGCAGCTCCAGCTCGGGGCGGGCGGCCACCAGCCGCTCACAACGGTCGAGCAGCGCCGTGACGTGGTCGGGATCAGCCGCAACGCAGCTGATCCCGACCAACGCACGCCGGTGCAGATCGAGGTGCCCCGCCTCTGCCACGGCGACCTCGAACTTCCGGCGGAGCTCGGCGATGACCGGCCGGACAATCGACCGTTTCTCCTTCAGTGAACCGACGTCCCCGAGGAGAAGGTCCAGCTCCAGCACACCCACGTACATCGTGCGGCTCAGGACCGAGCCTTTTCCCTCATCTCGAACGTCTCGACCACGTCACCGACCTTGATGTCGCTGTAGCTGCCCAGGGTGAGGCCGCATTCGAAGCCCTCCCGGACCTCGACCGCGTCTTCCTTGAACCGCCGCAGCGAGCTGATGGGCAGGTTCTCGGCAACGACCACACCGTCACGCAACAGCCGGCCGCGAGCGTTGCGGCGGATCTCCCCGCCCATCACCAGGCAGCCGGCGATCGTCCCGAACCGGGAGGACTTGAAAACCTCGCGGACCTCGGCGCGGCCCAGCTCGACCTCCTCGTACTCCGGCTTGAGCATGCCCGTCAGTGCCCGCTCGATCTCCTCGATCGCCTGGTAGATCACCGTGTAGTAGCGGATCTCCACGCCCTCGCGGTTGGCCAGCTCGGTGGCCTTGCCCTCGGCCCGGACGTTGAAGCCCAGCACGATGACGTTGTCCGCGACGGCGAGGTTGATGTCGCTCTCGGTGATGCCACCGACCCCGCGGTGGATCACCCGCAGCTCGACGTCGTCGCCGACCTCGATCTTCATGAGCGCGTCCTCGAGGGCCTCGACGGTACCCGAGTTGTCACCCTTGATGATCAGGTTGAGCTGGTTGGTCTCCCTGAGCGCGGCATCCAGGTCCTCCAGGCTGATCCGCTTGCGGCGCGAGGCCAGCTCGGCATTGCGCTCGCGGGCCCGGCGCCGGTCGGCGATCTGGCGGGCCACCCGGTCCTCGTCGACGACGAGGAACGTGTCGCCTGCGCCCGGCACCGAGGTGAACCCGATGACCTGCACGGGACGCGACGGGTAGGCCTCGACGATGTCTCCGCCGTGCTCGTCGAACATCCGCCGGACCCGCCCGGAGGCGTCGCCCGCGACGATCGAGTCGCCGACCCGCAGCGTGCCGCGCTGCACCAGCACCGTGGCGACCGGACCGCGACCGCGGTCCAGGTGCGCCTCGATCGCCACGCCCTGGGCCTCCATGTTCGGGTTGGCCCGCAGGTCGAGCGACGCGTCCGCGGTGAGCAGGACGGCCTCCAGCAGGGCGTCGATGTTGGTGCCCAGCTTGGCGGAGATGTCGACGAACATGGTGTCGCCGCCGTACTCCTCGGCGACCAGCCCGTACTCGGTGAGCTGCTGGCGGATCTTGGCGGGGTTGGCGCCCTCTTTGTCGATCTTGTTGACCGCGACCACGACCGGCACGTCGGCGGCCTGGGCGTGGTTGATCGCCTCCACTGTCTGCGGCATGACCCCGTCGTCGGCCGCGACCACGATCACCGCGATGTCGGTCGACTTGGCACCGCGGGCACGCATGGCGGTGAACGCCTCGTGGCCAGGGGTGTCGATGAACGTGATCGGCCGCTCGTAGCCCTCGAGCTTGGTGACCACCTGGTACGCACCGATGTGCTGGGTGATCCCGCCGGCCTCGCCCTCCATGACGTTGGCCTTGCGGATGGTGTCCAGCAGGCGCGTCTTGCCGTGGTCGACGTGACCCATGACGGTGACGACCGGCGGTCGGATGACCAGGTCCTCCTCGCCGCCGGCGTCCTCGCCGTAGGAGATCGAGAAGGAGTCGAGCAGCTCCCGGTCCTCCTCCTCGGGGCTGACGACCTGCACCTGGTAGTTCATCTCGGTGCCGAGCAGCTCGAGCACCTCGTCGGCCACCGACTGGGTCGAGGTGACCATCTCGCCGAGGTGGAACAACACCTCCACCAGCGCCGCCGGGTTGGCACCGATCTTGTCGGCGAAGTCGGTGAGCGAGGCACCCCGCGGGAGCTTGACGACCTCGCCATGACCCTTCGGCAGCCGGACACCACCGACCGAGGGGGCCTGCATGGAGTCGAACTCCTGGCGCTTCTGCCGCTTCGACTTGCGGCCCTTGCGAGCCGGACCGCCGGGACGACCGAACGCACCCGCGGCACCGCCGCGCCCGCGCCCACCTGCGCCACCACCACCGGGACGACCGCGGAAGCCACCACCGGCCGGGGCGGCCGGACCACCGCCACCGCCACCGCCACCACCACCGGGACCGCCACCACCGGGACGGAAGCCGCCACCGCCGGGGGGACCACCGGGACGACCACCGGGACCGCCACGACCACCACCGGGACCACCGGGACCGCCCGGGCCACCAGGACGACCACCCGGGGCACCACGACCGCCACCGGGACCACCACCGGGCCCACTGGGACGACCGGGGGCCGGACGGGTCGGCATCATGCCGGGGTTCGGGCGGGGGGGCATGTTGCCGGGCGAGGACGGGCGCGGCCCACCGCGACCGGCCTCACCACCAGGGCGCTGGCCCGGACGCGGAGCACCGGCACCGGGACCCGGACGCGGACCGCCCTGGCCCTGACCGGTCTGCGCACCTCCCGGCGCGGGCGGGGGACCGGGACGCGGCACCGCCGGGCGGGGTGGCGCCCCGGAACCGACGCCGAACGGGTTGTTCCCCACCCGCGGCTGCCGCTGCGGGCCGGGCTTGGGCGCCTGCGGGCGCGGGGGGACGGTCTGGCTGTCCGCCGATGCGGCGGCCGGCTGCTGGCCGGACCCCTGCGGGCGCACGCCGGAACGCTCGGGGCGGACCGGCGCCACCGGCTGCGTGGCCGCCGGCTGGGTGAACGCCGGCTGAACGGACACCGGTGGGGCAGCTGCAGCCGCGGTGGTGGTGGCCGGGGTCTCGGCGGCCGCGGGCTGCGGGCGCTGCGGTGGAGCGGGGCGGGGGCCGGGACGCGCACCACCGGAATCGCCGGACACCGGACGTTCCTGGCGCTGCGCGGGTGCCGGGGCGGCCGGGACCTCTTGGCCGGCGGGGTCGGCCGGTCGAACCGACTGCTGCGAGCCGGGACGCGGGCCGTCGGGGCCCTGGCCGGGCACGCCGCCCGACAACGGTGGAGCGGGAACGCCCGCCCGCGGACGGCTGCCACCGCCACGACGGGCACCGTTGCCGGACTCGCCGCCGGCTGCCATGGACTCGCGCAGCTTGCGCGCGACCGGGGCCTCGACGGTGGAGGACGGAGACTTCACGTACTCACCCAGGTCCGCCAACCTGGTGAGGACCTGCTTACTGCTTACGCCGAGCTCCTTCGCCAGCTCGTGTACGCGGGGCTTGCCTGCCACTGCTCTCCTCGTTTTCCGGAGGCCGGCGGCGTGTCCCGCTCGACCTCGAACCTAGTGTCGAAGCACGTTCATGGTGCGATCTTCACGACTGGCTCATGACGGGTCGACCTTGCTTCCTCACGTGGCGGACCCGGGTATCTCCCGGATCCCGTCCGTTGCGTCTGCACCACCGTGGAGGTGGGCCCGCACCGCGCGGACGTCCAGCGCTCCCGGGGCGCGCAGCGCCCGCGGGAACGCCGAGCGACGCTCGGCACGGCTGAGGCACTCCAGGTCGGGATGCAGCCACGCACCCCGCCCAGGAAGGCACCGGCGCGGATCGGGGGTGAGCACCCCGTCCACCGCGACGACACGCAACAGACCGGTGGCCGGCGCCCGGGTACGACAGCCGACGCAGGTACGGACCGGTTCGGGACAGGTGCGAGCACCGGTTCCCTCGGACGGACCTGCGGGAGTCGAGCCCTGGCGACGGGCCGAGGACAAGTGTAGCGCAGTGTCGCTGCGCGCTCCGCCTGCGCTGCGCGCGGTGCGGCTCAGCCGACCGACTCCGGACCAGGCGCTCCGGCGACACCGGACGTCTGCTCGGAACCCGTGGCGGTGACCGCCCGCGGGTCGGCATCGCTGCGGATGTCGATCCGCCAACCGGTCAACCGGGCCGCCAACCGGGCGTTCTGCCCCTCCTTGCCGATGGCGAGGGAGAGCTGGAAGTCCGGCACGACGACGCGCACGGCCTTCGTCCTGGCGTCCAGCACGGTGACCGACACCACCTTCGACGGCGAGAGGGCGTTCCCCACGAACGTCGCCGGGTCCTCGGACCAGTCGATGATGTCGATCTTCTCCCCGGCCAGCTCGCTCATCACGTTGCGTACCCGCGCACCCACCGGGCCGATGCAGGCACCCTTCGGGTTGACCCCCGGGACCGTCGAGCGGACCGCGATCTTCGAACGGTGCCCGGCCTCGCGGGCCACCGCGACGATCTCCACCGCCCCGTCGAGGATCTCCGGGACCTCGAGCGCGAACAGCCGTCGCACGAGATTGGGGTGGGTGCGGGACAGCGTGATCTGCGTCCCGCGCATTCCCCGGGTCACCCCGACGACGTAGCAGCGGAGCCGCTCGCCGTGCAGGTAGCTCTCCCCCGGCACCTGCTCGGCCTGCGGCAGCACGCCCTCGGTCTGACCGAGCGAGACGATCACCACGCCGCGCGCGTTGGCCCGCACGTCGCGCTGCACCACACCGGCGACGATCTCGCCCTCCTTGGCGGAGAACTCACCGAAGGTGCGTTCGTGCTCCGCGTCCCGGAGCCGCTGCACGATCACCTGCCGGGCGGTCGTCGCCGCGATCCGGCCGAAGCCCTCGGGGGTGTCGTCCCACTCCCGGGTGGCCGTGGTGTCCTCGTCGGGCTCCTGGACCAGCACCCGGACCAGGCCGGTCTTGCGGTCGATGTCGACCCGGGCGTGCGGCTGGTGGCCGTCGGTGTGCCGGTACGCGGTGAGCAGCGCCGTCTCGATGGCCTCGATGACCATCTCGAACGGGAGGTCCTTGTCGCGCTCGATGGCGCGCAGGGCGGCGATGTCGACGTTCATCAGTTCTCCTCCGGCTGCTCGCGCGTGCCGCCGAGCAGCGCGATCTCGTCGCCGGGCGGCGGGCGGAACTCGACCTGCACCACCGCGTGCGCGATGTCGACGTAACGCAGCTCGCGCAGTACCCCGTCCACGAGCATGCTCGCCGCCTCCGGCCCGGCCCGGCCCACCCGGCCGGCGAACCTCGACCCGTCGTGGCTGCGCACCTCGACCAGCCGCAGGTGCGCGCGGCGCCAGTGCCGCGGGTCGGTGAGCGGACGGTCGACGCCGGGCGAGGTGACCTCGAGGGTGTACGAGCCACCGATGACGTGCTCGTGTCGGTCCAGCTCGAGGGCGGCCGCGCGGCTCAGCCGGGCGATGTCGTCGAGGTCGACACCCGAACCCGCGTCGGCACCGTCCTCCCGGGAGTCCACCACCACCTTGATGGTGTGGCGGCGGCCCGCGGCGCGTATGTCCAGCTCGTCGAGCTCGAGGCCGGCCGCGACGACGATCGGTTCCAGCACGCCGCGCAGCTGCCCGGTGAGCGCTGCGGGGTCCGGGCTGGGCATGGTGTCGCTCCTGAGTGTCGGTCGGCGTCCGGTGGGGCTTCTGGGCGGCGGCCACCGGGCGGCTGGACCACGGATGGCCGGTGACCTGCCGGGTGGGTCACCCAGGGTAGCGCGACTCGCCGGGGCCGCCGCGTCCCGCGCACCCCCGCACGAGGGCGGCGCTCGGACCGGCCTGGCAGGATGTGGCGCCGTGGGCGCCCGGAGCGTGATGAGGGACGGCGCGCTGTCCCGGCGCAGGCTGCTGGGGCTGGCGTTGCTCGTCCCGGCCGGCGCGGCGGCCGGCGGCGGGTCACTGTCGGCGTGCACCGTCGGCACGCCCAGGAGCGGCCCCGACCCGCTGACCGCGCTGGCGGAGAAGGCCCGCTCCGACGCCGCGCTGGCCGCGGCCGTGCTCGCCGCCGCCCCTGACCTCGCCGACCGGGTCGAGCCGGTGCGCGCCGCCCGCGCCGAGCATGCCGCCGCGCTGGACGCGGAGATCGCCCGGCTGGGCCCGTCCCGGGCGCCGAGCGTCCCGGGCGCGACCGCCTCGCCGCGGGCCGCAACCGCGCCCACGCCGGCGACGCTCAAGGACGCCCTCGACGGATCGGCCCGCGAGGCGCAGGACCTGGTCGGGGGGCTGCCGGCCAGGCGGGTGGGCCTGGTCGGCTCCGTCGCCGCCTGCTGCACGGCCTACGCGTCGATGCTGGCCGCACCGTGACCGGGCTCGCGGACCCTGCCGGGGCGGTGCCATGACCACGCCGCCGGGCGCGACGTCGAGCGTCGACGCCGTCGCCGCCGACGCGCTGCAGAACGCGCTGGCCACCGAGCACGCCGCGCTGTGGGTGTACTCGCTGATCATCGCGTTCCTGCCGGCCGGCCAGGCCACCCGGGCGCGGGCGGACCTCGAGGCGCACCGGATGCTGCGCGGGCAGGTCGAGCAGACCCTCACCGACATCGGCGCCCGGCCGGTGTCCGCGCAGCCCGCCTACGCCACCCCGCAGCCGGTCACCGACGCCCGCTCGGCCGGGAACGTCGCGGTCACCGCCGAGACCGACGCCTTGCGCGCCTGGCGTGCGGTGCTCGAGCACACCGCCGACGTTCTGCTGCGCAAGGCGGCGCTGCAGGCGTTGACCGAGGGCACCCTGCGCTGCGCCCGCTGGCGGACGACGACCGACCAGTCCCCAGCGATCCCGACCTTCCCCGGAGCCCCCTGAGCCCCGCGAGTCGGGGTATCCGTGCGACCGTGTCGGGCTGTTCGTGCGATCACCTCAGGGCGTCCAGCGCCCGTGCCACATCGGCCTCGTCGTTGTAGAGGTGGAACGCGAGCCTGGCCCCCCCGTCGCGCCCGCTGACCAACAGACCGGCGTCGGTGAGCCTGGCGACCGCACCGAGTTTCCGGACGCTGACGATCGCCGAGCCCACCGGTTCCAGCCCCAGGCCGGCGCGGAACGCGTCGGCGAGTCCGACACAGTGCGCGCGCACCGCCTCCCGGTCCAGCCCGGCCAGCCACGGCAGCGCCGCCGCGGCCCCGACGTGGCAGAGCCAGGCCGGCGAGGTGTCGAGCGCGCGCGCGTCCGGGGCCGGCCGCAGCGGCAGCCCGTAGATGCTCGACCACGGATCCGCGGTGGCGAACCAGTTGGCCGCCGCCGCGACGAGCTCGACGTCGCGACGCACCGCCAGCCACGCCACCCCGCGGGGGCTGAGCAGCCACTTGTACCCGGCACCGACGACGACATCGGCCCAGTCCAGCCGCAACGGCAACCATCCGGCGGCCTGGGTGACGTCGAGCAACACCCTGGTGCCGGCGGCGCTGACGGCCCGCAGCGCGTCGAGGTCGGCGAGCCGACCGTCGGACGACTGCACGACGCTGACGGCGACGAGGTCGGCCGCACCCGCCCGCTCGGCCAACGTGCCCGCGGGCACCTCGGTGATGCTCACCCCGCGACCGGCCTGCGCGGCGAACGGGAAGCTGACGCTGGTGAACTCGCCCTCCTCGACGAGCACCCGCGCGCCGTCGGGCAGTGACGCCGCCACGAGACCGACCAGCGGGGACACCGCCCCGCCGATCGCCACCCGGTCCGCGGTGACCCCGACCAGGTCTGCGAAACCGGCGCGGCCGAGTGCGACGGCCGCGTCGAAGTCTGCGGGCTGCCCGGTGCCGGTGCGCCAGTTGTGCACGGCGGCTGCCACCGCCTCGGCGACGGTGACGGGCGGTACCCCGATGCTCGCCGTGTTCAGGTACCCGTCGGGGACGTCGAAGTGTTGGCCGAACGCAGCGCGCATGAGCACCGACCCTAATAGGGTCGATCGGGTGCACAGCGAGCTGATCGAGATCCGCACCGGTGCCGCGGAGGCCGTCGTCGACCTGTCCGGCCGGATCGACGGCTTCCTCCGGGACCTCGATGCAGCCGACGGGCTGCTCCACCTCTGGGTCCCGCATGCCACCGCCGGGCTGGCCGTGATCGAGACCGGTGCCGGCAGCGACACCGACCTGCTCGCCGTGCTGCGCGACCTGCTGCCCGCCGACGACCGATGGTCGCACCGGCACGGCAGTCCCGGGCACGGCCGTGACCACGTGCTGCCCTCGCTGGTCGCCCCGTCGCTGTCGGTGCCGGTGCTCGGTGGCCGGCCCGCCCTGGGCACCTGGCAGTCGGTGTGCCTGGTGGACACCAACACCGACAACCCGGTGCGCCGGGTGCGGCTGTCGTTCCTGGCGGGATAGCGGTGGGCTCTCACCCCCGCCAGTGGTGTCCCCGGGTGCCTGCGTCCCCGTCGGCCGAGGCGGCCGAGGCAGCCGCCTGTCGCACGTCCGGCACCACCCGCAGCGGCTGTTCGTCGACGGGTCGGTGGAGCTGCTCCTGCGCGGCCAACCGGGCCTCGATCCGCCGGGCCGCTCCGGCTGCGCCGACGAGGTCCCGGTCGCGTCTGCGCAGGTGCGGGGCGAGGGCACGGCCGAGCTGGTCGAGCTCGCGGGTGCGGGACGAGCCGTCGCTGAACGACAGGTAGAGCACATAGCCGTTCACCAGGACCGCGCCGGCGGCCAGGGCCGACGCGACGATGGCGGTGCCGAGGCCGGGGACGGCGGTGGCCAGTTCGACCTCGTCGCGTACCCGCACGTACATCATCGCGGCGAGCAGGGCGCCGATCACGGTGGTGAGCGCCAGCATCCCGCGGCTCACTCCGTCGACCGCCCCCCAGACCAGGTTGCGGCGGGCGTCCTTGTAACGCTGCAGGTGCTCGCCCACCGTCGCCGTCCAGGCCGCCACGGCCACCGTGCAGAGCAGGGCGAGTGCGGCGGCGATCAGCACCGTGGGGTCGAAGGTCCGCAGGTCGACGTTGAGCACGCCGGTGAGGAACCAGAACAGGAGCATCCCGTCGAGCAGCGGCAGCAGCCGCAGCAGCCACCGTTGGCCCCGGGAGATCCGGCGGTGTCGCTCCGAGCCGGCGTGCTCGTCGGCGGTGATCCGCCCGCGGGTCTCGGCAATCCGGGTGAGCACCGCCTCGGCGGTGGTGATCCCGCCGCGGGGGTCACGGACCGCGATGGTCGGGAACCGGGCCGCCGCGGCCTCGTAGGCGGCTCGGCGATGCTGCAGCCGGGCCACCGCGGGGTGCCAGGACCGGGTCGGGTCGCAGGGTTGGCTCATCGGATCTCCTTCACAGGGCTGACGGTGAACACGACGCGGCGGAGCGCGGCGAGCTTGGTGGGGTCCAGGCGGCCCTGCTCGTCGCGGGCGGCTGACGACGGATCGCGCAGGGAGCCGTCGCCGCGGATCCCGGCGATCGCCGTCGCCGGCACGCCGAGCGACCGCAGCAGGTCGGCCGCGCGGTGCGCCCGGCAGGCCGCGAGCCCGACCCCGTCGCCCGGACCGACCGGCGCGGTCCGACCGGAGATCGACACGGTCACTCCGCCCCCGCGCAACCGCTCGACCAGCGGTTCGAGCACGTTCGCCGTCTCGGCGGCGCCCAGCACGGCGCAACTGTCGGGACCGAACAGCAACGCGGCCGGGACGCTGACGGTCGTGGTGCCGGCCGGCCCCGGTGTGGTCGTCACCGACGGCACCTCGACGACCGGGGGCACGAGCCGGGAGACCGGCGGGGTCGCCGGGCGCACGGCGTCCTCGGTGCTGCACAGCGCCCCGGCGGCGGTGCAGATCGCCAGCCACTGGTCGCGCAGCTGCGCCTGTTCGCGCAACCCGAGCGCGGGCTGCGCCCCGGCCGTGCGGCCCAGCCCGCTGAACACCGCGGTCCGTCCGCGCAGGTCCGGGAGCAGGCCGCGCCGGTGCAGGTCACGGGCGAGGTCGAGGGGATCGCGGTCCCAGCCGGAGACGCGCATGTCGAGCGGGTCGGTCGTGCTCAGCCCCGAACTGAGGACGAGCACCGTCGACGCGTGGGTCTGCGCGGCCACCCCGAGTGCCGCCAGCAGGTCGACGTCGCCGCCCCCGGTCGCCGCCCGGTCGACCGCTGCCGCCACCTCGCCCAGCCGCCCGTCGACGAGCGCGTCGCGGCGTGGGCCGTGCTCGATCTGCCCGTTGCGCCGACGCGGTTCGAGGTCGACGATCTCCGCGTCCGGACGCCCGGCGGCGACCACGTAGGCCACGGCGTCGTCGACGTCCGGATCGGCGCCCGCGCCGCGCAAACGGTCGAGATCGGGCTGCCCCAGGACCGGCGCCAGCTCGTTCGCGTGGTGGGCGGTGACGATGACCGTCGCGTGGGCGCCGGGTGCCGGCGTGGAGTCGGGGCTGCGGCACGCCCCGGTGGCAGCGACGGCACCCAGGAGGGCCACCAGGCCCAGCAGCCAACTCCACCGCGCGGGCAGCCGGGCCCGGTCCTTCCGCTCTTCGCTCGACCCCGTCATGTCCTGACCCCCGTGCTCCCGACCGGCTCGTGTGTCCCACTCCTATGCCGCGTCCCGCCCCGGAACCCACGCCCGTGAGCTGGGAGAGAACCGACCGGGGAGAAATCTCTGCGACGATGTGGGGTGGGCGACACCGGCCGACATAGGACCTGAACGTGAAAGCGATGGCCCATCCGCCGCCACGACCGGGGGGTACGGAATGACCTTCCGCAGCGACGCCGAACTCGTCGACGCGCTGCTGCGGGAGCGCTGCGCCGGCCCGTGCTGGTTGCTGGTCCGGGCCAAGCTGGCCGGGTACGCCGTGCCCTGCCTGCACCGGATGATCCTCGACGGGACCCTCGTCACGAAGATGGCGGCTCTCGGTCGTCCGGTGACGCCGACCGACGCCGAATGGCGGGCCCTGCGCGAGCATGCCGACGACCGCGTCGACCTCGTCCACGAGGCCGTCTGCCTGGGGCTGGAGCTCTTCCGTGACCGGGGCGTCCTGCGGGAGAAATGGGATCCGCAACGGGAGACGAGCCTGAGGACCTACTTCGTCAACGGGTGCCTGCTGGTCCTACCGAACGTCCTGCGGGCCTGGCGCCGCTCGCGGAGCCACACCGTCCCCACCGTCGCGCTCGACCTGGAGAGCATCCGGATGCACGTCGAGGCGGACCCACGTTCCGCGCTGCCCGATATCGTCGACCAGCTCATCCACACGGAGGAACTCGAGGCCGAACTGGATCGAATGTCCGAAAAGCTCGCCGCCGCCGTCCGGATGCGTCTCGAGACCGAATGGTCCTGGACGGAGATCGCCCCGCGGATCGGAATATCGCCGAGGGCCTTGGAGGGCCTCCTTCATCGCCACCGGAAGGACTACCACAGACGCGCGGAGGACCGATCGTGAACGATCACCATTCCGACACCGCTGAGCGCCGGATGACCGAGCGTCTCGCCACGGTGCTGGAGCTCCAGCAGGACCCCGACGGGCGGGCCGCCCGACACCGGCTCGCGGCCGCGGTGCGACGTTCCGCCGCCGGCGAGCCCGTGGCCGACGACGAGACGGCAGCGGCACTCGCCCTGCTCGGTGCGTCCTCGCTGGGTGCACCGGACGCATGGGAGACCACGTCGGAGACCGAGCCCGCCGCGGTGGCCGACGTGCTGGACCGGCTCGACGCCCGCGACCGCGGGAGGCGGCATCGCTGCATCGGCGGTGCGCCGGACGACGCGGCAGCCCTGGCCGGTTACCTGGCCGAGACCCGCGCTGCCGGTGCCGAGCCGGCGTCCGTCCCTGCCGAGGGGCCCATCGCCGACTGGCGCCGCGAGTTCCAGGGGCTGTTCCGGTCGTCGCACCGCTCGCTGCCCGAGCTGGCCGACAAGATGGCTGCCCGCGGCTTCGAGGTCCCGCCGCACACGCTGCTCGGCTTCCCGATCCTCGATGACCCCGCGCTGGCCGAGGCGGTGGTCGAGCTGCTCGACGGCCAGTGGGTGGAGGGCGGCTACCGCCAGCTCTACCTCGCCGCCCGGCGCGAGTGGACGCAGCCCGGTGCGGCCGTTCAGGTGACCCGGCAGCGGGTCTCCGGGCTCGTCGGGGCCTATCCGGTCAACGCCGAGTCCGTCGGCCCGCAGATCCAGGCGCCGATGCACGGGATGCCCGTCGTGCGGGGCCGTGACGAGATCATCAACCGGCTCGTCGACGTCCTGTACCAGCAGGACCGAACCGTCCAGGTCCTGGTGGGCCATCCGGGATACGGCAAGAGCACCGTCGCGCTGGCCGTCGCCCAGCGGGCGCACGCCGACCAGTTCCTCGCGCTCTGGGTGCCCGCCCTCGCCGCCGACGCGCTCCTCGAGGGCCTCTACCTGGCGGCCGTCCGCACCGGAGCGACGGCCCGGGACATCGAGGACGCCCGGCGCGCCCCGGCCGCCGAGCGCGTGGGACGGCTGTGGGCCCTGCTCGACGCCAGCCCGCGGCCGTGGCTGCTCGTACTCGACGACGCCGGAGCCGGTGCCGTCGGCCATCCCGACTGGGTGCACTGCAGCAAGACCGGCACGGTCCTGATCACCACCAGGTTCGGGGACGAGCCCGGCTGGGGGAACGACGCGCACGTCATCTCGATCGGCAAGCTCGCACCCGAGCACGGGGGGCTGGTGGTGCTCGACCGCATCGGCGTGGCGGCGACGGCCGCCGGAACCGCCGTGGAGGCACAGGCCCGCGAGCTCTCGCGCAGGCTCGACGGCATGCCGCTCGCGTTGACCAGTGCGGGTCGGCTGGCCGCGGGGCAGGTCGCCGGGGGTCTGCTCGGCGATCTCGTCGAGCGCTTCGAGTCGACCGCGCATCGCGGTCCGCTCACCGCGATCTACGAGTTCGGCCTGCAGACCGCCGACCTCGGCGGCCGGCGGGCCCGCGCCCTGCTGCGGCTGCTGGCCTGCTTCGCGCCGGACGAGGCGCTCCCGGTGACCTTGCTCGACGACAACCCCGATGTGCCCAGCGGCGCGCGGCAGTTGCTCACCGACCTGGTCCGGGTCGGGCTGGTCGAGGAGCTCCCGCCGGAACCGAACGGTCAGCGCTGCATCCGGATTCATCCCGCCGTCGCCGAGCACTCGCGAGGTGACCAGGCCTTCGACCTCGACGACGCAGGCCACGTCAACCGGCAGGCGATCAACCTGCTGGTCCGGGAGCTGGGCCAGCGTGACCCCGGTGCCCCGGCGAGCTGGCCGCACGTCCGGATGCTCGAACCGCACGTCGCCGAACTCGTCGAGAGTCCAGCGCTGTCGACCGAGGACCTGCTCGCCGCGGTCCTCGAACTGGCCGATCGCACGTCCGTGGCGCTGATGCGAGCAGGCCGGAGCACCGCGGCGACCACGCTGCTCGACCGCGCCCTCGAGCGCACGAAAGCCCTCAGCGCGGACCATCCGGCCCGACTCGACGCCGAGCACGCCCGGGCCTGGATGGTCGCCTTCGACCGCATCGGCGACGTCTTTCGGGCCGAGACACTGCTGGCGGACCTGCTCGACGACAAGGTGCGCCTGCTGGGCCGCGACCACCCGAGCGCGCTGCGAACCGAGGACTGCCTCGCCTGGGTGCTGGCCGAACGGGGTGCCCTCGACGCCGGCCGGACCAGGTTCACCCGGGTCCTGGAGACCCGCAGGCGGCTGCTCGGTGAGCGGCACCCCGACACCCTTTCCACCCGCCACCGGCTCGCCTGGGTCGCCGCCCTCTGCGGCCAGGAGGCGTGGGCCGCCGCCGAGCTGGCGATGGTGCTGGAACTGCGCCGGCAGGTGCACGGCACCGACCATATGGACGTGTACAGCACGCGGTACCGGCTGGCGTGGGCGCTGACCAGGCACGGCGAGCACGCGGCGGCCGAGCGGCAGTACCGCGAGCTGCAGTCCGACCTCGAGTCGGTGCTCGGGCGCAACCACCCGATGACGCTGATGGTGGGGGTCCGGGTGGCGTGGGTGCTGAGCCGGATGAACCGGTTCGCCCAGGCCGAGCGCCGCTACGGCGAGCTGCTGGTCGAGCAGGAGAAGGTCCTCGGGCTCGGGCACCCCCGGGTCCTGCGCACCCGGCACCTGCGGGCCTGCCTCGACCTCTACCTGGGTCGGATCGAGAAGGCCGAGCGAGAGCTGCGGGCCGTGGCGGCCGGGCGGGAGGAGGTCTTCGGGGCCGACCACTACCTCACCCTCGACAGCCGCTCGTTCCGCGCCTGGGCGCTGCTGCAGGCAGGTCGGGTGGCCACCGCCCGCCGGGAGTTCCAGGCCGTTCTCGCCGATCGGCGACGCGTCCAGGGTGAGCGACACCCGGTGACCCTGGTCACCCGAGGCCTGCTGGCCCAGGTGCTCGTCCAACGGGGGCAACTGGCCGACGGGGAACGCAGGCTGGGCAGGCTGCTCGAGGACCAGACCACCGTACTGGGCTCGGATCACCGGTACGTGTTCGACACCCGGCACGTCCTCGCGTACGTCCAGGGCCTCGGGGGGCGGCTCGAGCAGAGCGAGAGCGGGCTGCGCGACGTGCTCGCCGACCGGCTGCGCGTGCTGGGCCCCGACCAGCGCAAGACCCTGGCCACCCGCGATCACCTGAGCTGGGTGCTCGGGCTCCAGGACCGGCTCGTCGAGGCTCTCGGCGAGTGCGAGTCCCTGCTCGCGGACCGGACCCGGGTGCTCGGTCCCGACCATCCGCACACGTTGACCAGCCGTTACCGCACGGCCTGGCTGGTGGGTCGGGCAGGCCGGCGCGCCGAGGCGCGCCGGCTGCTCGGCCGGTTGCTCCCGGACCTGCGACGGGTGCTCGGCGACCGGCATCCCGACGTGCTGCGATGCCGGGCACACACGGTGCGGCTGCTGCGCCTCGGCGGGCAGCTCGAGGAGGCCGAACACGAGGCTCGTGGCGTCGCCCGGGACCAGATCGAGATCCAGGGGGCGCAGGCGGTCGACTCCATGCGGGCGCGCGAGGAGCTCGGGCTCGTCCTGCTCGCGCGGGGTGGGCGGGAGGAAGCCGAGGCAGTGCTGGGCGCGGTGCTGCGGGACCGCCTCGACGTGCTCGGCGAGGAGCATCCCGACACCGTGCGCGGGTTCGGGTTCCTCGCGGGTGCGTCCGAGCCGTGAGGCGGGGACTGCCGGCCGGTGACCCGACGTCCACCGATCAACGGGTCACCGCAGCGTGAACCAGGCCAGGCAGAACCCGCCCGCGAGGATGCAGTAGATCCCGAACGGGCGCAGCGATCGGTGCTCGAAGTAGCGGGTGAGGAACCGGACCGACAGGTAGGCGCCGATGCCGGAGAGCAGGCTGCCGACGAGGATCTGCGGCCGGATGTCGGCACCGAGCGGCCCGGCGAGGTCACCCAGCTTGAGCACCCCGGCGGCGAGGATGACCGGGGTGGCGAGCAGGAACGAGAACCGTGCCGCGTCGGCGTGGGACAGTCCCTTCACCAGCCCGGCGACCATCGCGCTGCCCGAGCGGCTGATCCCGGGGGCCAGTGCGGCGATCTGGGCGGCCCCGATGAGCACCGCCCGGCCGACCGGCAGCGCGGCGAGCCGCTGGTCGGTGGTCTCGTCGGTGGTGGTGGCGAGGGCGGTACCTCCGGTCGGCGGTCCCGCCCCGACCGCCGCGGGTGCCGCCGGCTGCCGGGCATCGGTACGCCGCCGCAGGTGCTCACCCGCGAGCAGCAAAACACCGTTGAGCACGAGGAACGCCGCGGTGGGCACCGGCTTGCTCAACGTGGTCCGGAACACGTGCTCCAGCAGCAGCCCGGCGACTCCGACCGGGATCGTCGCCAGCACCAGCAGCCAGGCCAGCCGCTGGTCAGGGTCGCGCACCTCGCGCCGGACGATGCTGGTGACCAGGCCGCGCACGATCCGCACCCAGTCCCGGCGGAAGTAGACGAGCAGCGCCAGCGCCGTCGCGACGTGCAGTCCCACGATGAACGCCAGGTACGGCGACTCCGGCGCCCCGACGTCGAGGTCGCGCGCCCACGAGCCGCCGATCACCGCCGGCAGCAGCACGCTGTGCCCCAGACTCGACACCGGGAACAGCTCCGCCACACCCTGCATGGCGCCGATCACGATCGCCTCGACCCAGCTAAGACCACTCATCGGAGACCCACTCCGTTGCACACGCGCATGGCCGATACCTCGCTGGTGGAGCCGGGAACGTATCACCGATCATGAGAACGGCAGCAAGAACTTACTACCCACGCACCTTCCGCCGGGCCTGAGGTGGTGCAGGTCGACCGCGGCGAACACGCCAGCAGCCGACGGGTGCCGCACCGGTCCGCCCGTCGCCCGCTGTTCCCGAAGCCGCCGTCCCTCGTTGGGCCGAGCTGTCGGGCCTGTCCATTCCGGTGAGGTGCGATGTCGGGTGTCGCCGCGGAGCTCACGGCACCCCCGAAGGAGGCCCGCCTTGCTCGTCATCGGCCACCGCGGCGCGCCGGGCTATCGGCCCGAGCACACCCTGGCCTCCTACGAGCTGGCCGCCCGGCTGGGCGCGGACTACCTGGAACCCGACCTGGTCAGCACGCAGGACGGGGTGCTGGTGTGCCGACACGAGCCGGAGATCGGCGGGACGACCGACGTCGCCGGGCATTCCGAGTTCGCCTCCCGCGAGGTCACCAAACAGCTCGATGGCGCGACCGTCACCGGCTGGTTCACCGAGGACTTCACCCTGGCCGAGCTGAGGACGCTGCGCGCCGTCGAACGCTTGCCCCAGGTGCGCCAGCACAACACCCTGTTCAACGGGCAGTTCGAGGTGCCCACCTTCCAGGAGCTGCTCGACCTGCGCACCCGGTTGTCCGCCGAGCTGCGCCGCGAGATCGGCGTCTACCCCGAGACCAAGCACCCGACCTTCTTCCAGCAGGCCGGGCTGGCGCTGGAGGAACCACTCGTCAGGTTGCTGGACCGCAATGGCCTCAATCACGCGGCCGCGCCGGTGTTCGTCCAGTCGTTCGAGGTGACCAACCTGAGCCTGCTGCGCACCCTCGGGCTGCGCACGCCGTCGATCCAGCTGCTGGCCGCGACGGGAGCGCCGTTCGACACCATTGCCGCAGGCGCAGGCCCGACGTACGCCGACCTGACCACCCCCGCGGGGCTGCACGGGATCGCCGGGCACGCCCAGGGCATCGGGCCCGCCAAGGAGCAGGTCATCCCGCGCACCGCCGAGGGGACGCTGGGCGCACCCACCCCGCTGGTCCCGGCCGCGCACGCCGCGGGCCTGCTGGTGCACCCCTACACGTTCCGCGCGGAGAACACCTTCCTGCCCGCGGAACACACCCGGGGCACGATCCCGAACGACTACGGACGCGCCGTCGACGAGCAGCTCGCGTACCTGCACGCGGGGGTCGACGGGCTGTTCACCGACCAGCCCGACATCGCGGTCCTCGCCCGGGCCGAGCTCCACGCCGCCGTCAGGCTGGTGCGGCCGATCCTTCGGCGCGGGTGAACCCGGTGCGACCGCGCCCGCCCGCGGACAGCGGGGTCGCGACCTCCTCGAGTGACCTGCCCTCGGCGTCGACGCCGAGGAAGAACGCAACCAGGCCGCCGGCGACCATCACCGCCGCACCGAGCAGGTAGCCCAGGAACAGCAGGAAGGGCTGCGACCCGTCCCCGATGAGAGCGCCGTAGACGACCGGGCCCAGCGCTCCGAAGCACTGCGCGATGGCGAAGAACACCGCGATGGCCTTGGACCGCACCTCCAGCGGGAAGATCTCGCTGACCGTGAGGTAGGCCGCGCTGGCCCCGGCCGAGGCGAAGTAGAAGATCACGCACCAGGCGATCGTCTGGGTCACCGCGTTGAGGGCACCGGCGTTGAACAGGTACGCGGTCACCGCGAGCAGCAGCCCGGAAAGGACGTAGGTACCGGAGATCATCTTCTTGCGGCCGACGGTGTCGAAGAGATGCCCGATCGTCAGCGGTCCGGCCAGGTTCCCGACGGCGAACGCGATGAGGAACACCGGCGCCGAGTTGGCGGACACGCCGTAGAACTTGCCCAGCACCAGCGTGTAGGTGAAGAAGATCGAGTTGTAGAGGAACGACTGGCTGATCATGAGCGATGCGCCGAGCACCGAACGGGACGGGTAGTCACGGAACAGCACCCGGGTCAGGGCGAGGTACCCGATCTTCTCCGTGGGCTGCAGGTCGATCGCCCTGCTCTCCTCCACCGGGGGCAGTGCCCGGCCCGACTCGGCCACCTCGTGCTCGATGTAGGAGATCGACTCCTCGGCGGCCCGCGCGCGCCCGTTCATGACCTGCCAGCGCGGGCTCTCGGGCAGGTTGCGCCGGACGAGCAGGATGACCAGGCCGAGCACCGGGCCGATGAGGAAGGCGAGTCGCCAGCCCAGGCTCGGGTCCAGGACGTTGAGGAAGAGCAGGCTGCCCAGCGTGCCCAGGACGGCTCCGGCCCAGTACGTGCCGTTGACCGCGATGTCGACCCGGCCGCGGAACCGGGCCGGGATCAGCTCGTCGATCGCCGAGTTGATCGCGGCGTACTCACCGCCGATGCCGGTCCCGGCGATGAACCTCGTGACGTACAGGAACACGATCCAGCCGGTGCTGTTGCCCAGCGTGAGCGCGGTCAGCGCGCTGCCGAACAGGTAGACCCCCAACGTGATCATGAACAGCTTGCGGCGCCCGAGCTTGTCGGACAACCGCCCGAAGAACAACGCGCCGACCACCTCGCCGGCGAGGTAGACCGTGGCGATCAGCCCGACCGCGGCCGAGGACAGACCGAGGGTCTCCGGCTTGTTCAGCGCGTCGGCCACCGAGCTCGCAACCGTGATCTCCAGCCCGTCCAGGATCCACGCCACCCCGAGCGCGACGACCATCCGGGTGTGAAACGGCGACCACGGCAACCGGTCGATCCGGGCCGGAATCAAGCTGCGCACCACTCCGGGTGCTGGCGCGCTCGACGCAGTCACCATGACGACCCCTTTCCCCACGTTCGTGTCGGCAGTGGTGTCCCACGGTGAACCTGCCTCGCCCCGTCCGCAACCCGGCCGTATGGCGGTACCCGCCGGGGGAGCGGGGTCGGGTGTCACGGCGCCAGCGTTCACGCATCGTGGTGATGCTGGCCACCGACGGTGCCGCGCGCCTGTCCCGGCGGGCCGTCGCCCGCGAACTGGGCATGGCATCCTCGGCCCGTACCGGTACTTCCCGAGCCGGGACGACCTGCTGACCGCCTTGATCATCGACGTCTACAACTCGCTCGGCGGCTCATCCCGATGACTGCCACCACGCCCACCAGGCCGACGGGTCGGCTGGGTCGGCCCGGCGGGGTGGCGGTCGGGCTACCCGTTCACGGAGCGGTCGGGTTCACCGCGACGGCTGGCCGGACTGCGGCGCCGGCGCCTGATCGGTCGATCCCGCGCTGGGCGGCGCAGGCGCACCGGAGGACGGGGTGGGTGGCTGGATGTTCGGTGCGGCCGGCGGTGAGCTGCCGGCGGTGCTCGGCGCCGTGCGGATGGTGACGGTGGTGGCGTCGAGGGTGGTGCCGTCGCTGTCCACTCGGCCCTCGGCGTGGAGGACACTGCCGGGGTGGATGCTGTCCGCGGTGCTGTGCTGCCCGGCCGTGTCGTAGCGGGTGCTGCTGCTGGTGGTGAGGTGGCGGGTGAACCCGTCCCGGTCGGTGACCGTGAGGCCGGCGCCGTCGACCGCGGTCACGACCCCGTCGATGTGCGCGGGGTGAACATCGACGTCGACGGCCTGCAGGGTGCCGACGCTGGTGGCGGCGCTCTGCCCGCGGACATGGACATGCTCGCCCACGCTCAGGTCGGCGGCGGCGAGCTGCTGGCCGGGTCCCTGGTGGACCCGGGTCGTGGAGCTGAGGGTGTAGGCGTGGATCTGACCGAACTCGTCGGCGACGGTCAGGCTCGACCCGTCGACGGCGGTGATGCGGCCGTCGCTGTCGGTGGCGGGGTTGGCATGCGGACCATGCCCGTGCTTGCCAGGGCCACCGTTCCCGTGGCCGGCCGGCGGGCCCATCGGGGTATCGGCGGAAGCAGACGGGCTCGGGGCCGTCGGGGTGGCCGAGGCGGCGTAGGCGATGCCGGCGCCACCGACGGCCAGTCCGCCGGTGAGCATCACGGTGAGCAGGGTCCGGCTCACCCGTCGTGGGCGGTTCGGGCTGGGATCGCCGGGCGAGGTGCGCGGTTCGGGCATGGTTCCTCCGTTGCGTCGGTCGCGCTCGTGACTGGCTGAACGCTCCCCCACGGTGCGACGCCGTTCTGAGAGCAGGCTGAGGACCGCGGCCGGCGCGTCAGATCCTCAGGATCGCTTCAGCTCACCGCGCTTCCCGCAGCCACCGCCACCAGCCAGTCGCCGGCGGCGGTCACGTCCCGTCCGCTGCTCGCCGCCTCGGCGTCGCAGCCGAAGCCGACCGACCAGGTGCCGTCGGCGAGCTCGACGGGCCCGAGCAGCATCGGTGGCGGGAGGTGCGCGAGGAAGGTCCCGAGGGCGGCCGGGGAGATCAGCCAGCGCTCGCCCACGATCTGTGCCCCGTCGGCCGACCGCACCAGCCCCGGCTTGGCCGGCGTCGTGTCGAGCGCGAACAGCCGGTAGGCCGGCGCTGTCCGTACCAGGCCCGCCCAGCGCGCCCCGTGCCGCTCGAGCTGGTGGGCGAGCGGCTGGCCCCGCCGGTGCGCCCCCACCACTACGAGGGAGACCGCGCCCGCTCCTGCGGTCACCGGCCAGGGCCGTCCCGGGACGAGCGGGGCCGGCAGGTTCTCCCCTCGCGATGGTGGCGGCGCGGGCGCGACCGTGACCCGCCCGGCGATGTCGGCCACCAGCGCGTCGGCGAACGGTCGTCCCAGTACCGTCACGCCGAACTGGGACTCCCCCGCCGTCCCCGCCGGAACGGCGACGGCGCACAGGTCCAGCAGGTTGCAGAAGTTGGGGTAGAGACCCAGCCGGGAGTTGACGGCGACCGGGTCGGCGGCGACCTCGGCGATCGTCGGGTGCTCGGTGACGGTCGGCACGAGCAGCGCGTCGATCCCGTCCAGCGCGGCGAGCGCGGCGGTGCGCAGCTCGGCGAGCCGCGCGATGTCGGTGACGTAGCGCGACGCCGGCACGGTGCCGGCCGCCCTGATGATCGCGCCGACGACCGGGTCGACGGTGTCCGGATGCGCGTCGACGAACCCGCCGACGGCAGCGTGTCGCTCGGCGACCAATCCACCGTCGTAGAGCAGCCGCCCGGCCTCCAGGAAGGGAGCCAGGTCGATCGGCACGGGCTCCGCCCCGCCGGCCCGAAGCCGTTCGACGGCCTCGGCGAAAGCCTCCGCCCACGGCGGCGCCAGCCCGGGAAGCCCGTGCGGGACCGCGACCCGCGGCGCCGGGGGTACGGCCAGCGGCGTGTCGGCGGGCCACGGGCGGGCACCTCCGGCCAGCACGCCCATCGCCACCTCGGCGGTCGGGAGGTCCCGCGCGAAGACGCTCACGCAGTCCCAGGACCGGCAGGCCGGTATGACGCCCGCGGTCGGCACCACCCCGATCGTCGGCTTGATCCCGACGATGCCCTGGAGCGCCGCCGGGACCCGTCCGGAGCCCGCGGTGTCGGTGCCGAGCGCGATGTCGACCAGGCCGAGCGCGACGGCCACCGCGGAACCGGAACTCGAGCCACCGGCGATCCGGTCCGGCCGGCGGGAGTCACGCACCGCGCCGTACGGGCTGCGGGTGCCGACCAGCCCGGTGGCGAACTGGTCGAGGTTGGTGGTGCCGACGACGACGGCGCCCGCCGCCCGCAGCCGGGCCACGGCGGGTGCGTCGGCCTCGGCCACCGATCCGAAGCCGGGACAGCCCGCGGTCGTGCGGACGCCACGAACGGCGATGTTGTCCTTGACCGCTGCGAGCAGGCCGGCCAGCGGGAGGTGCTCGCCCGCGGCGACGCGTGCGTCGATTGTCTCCGCCTCGGCCAGCACCTCCGCCTCGGGGAGCAGCGAGATCCAGATCTCCGGGCGGTCGACGGCGGTGCCGGCCGGCCGGGCCGTCCGCGCGCGCGCGACGGCACTCATGTGACCGCGGACGGCCGACTCGCCCGCCCGCTCGCCGCGAGCTGCCCCGCGCCCGCCAGGACGACCAGCGGCTCGCCCGCCAGCACCTGGCTGCCGGCACCGACGAGGACCCGGTCGACGACCCCGTCACATGGGGCCACAACGGCGGTCTCCATCTTCATCGCCTCCATCGCGAGCAGCGTCTGCCCCGCGACGACGGCCTGCCCGGGGATGACGTCGACCCGCCACACGCCGGCGACGAACGGCGCCTCGACCAGCCTCCCACCCTCGGGGACGGTGACCTCGGCGCGGGCGTCGGGCGGGACGACCACGGCGCGTGTCGCGCCGGCGGAGCGCGCATCGACGTCGCGCGTCACGCCGGAGGAACGCGCATCGTCGCGGTCGAGCTCGCCCGCTGCCGCCCACGCCGCCCGCTCGGCGGCGAACGCCGCCGCCTGCGACGCGCGGAAGGCGGCGATCGGGTCGGTGGTCGCGGCGAGGAACGCCTCGTGCTCAGCGAGGGAGAACGTCCCGCCGGAGATGTCGAGGTGCCCGCGCCCCGCGGCCAGGTCCGCCCGCAGCTCGAGCAGCTCCTCGGGGCTCACCGGGTACCAGGAGATCCGGTCGAAGAAGCGCAGCAACCAGGGTGAGCCGGGCTCGAACGGTGGAGCGTGGGAGTACCGCGACCACACCTGGGTCGTCCGGCCGACGAGCTGGTAGCCGCCGGGGTCCTCCATCCCGTAGATGCACAGGTAGGCCCCGCCGATCCCGACCGCGTTCTCCGGGGTCCAGGTACGGGCCGGGTTGTACTTGGTCGTCACGAGGCGGTGCCGCGGGTCCAGCGGCGTCGCGACCGGCGCGCCGAGGTAGA
>JBBSGM010000029.1:0-36939 GCA_038254065.1 Mycobacteriales bacterium
ACGCTCCGCCAACGACGCCACCACGACCGCAAGCCGCTCACGCAGCTCTACAGTGGATGACTCCTCGGACACACCGCCATCATCAACACCACGACGCGAAGATCAAGCAGCCACGCCGCCAAGGACCTGACCAGTTACCACCAAGCTTGCCGCTCGGCCATTACGGATCATGGGTTCGACCTCATGAGCGAGATAGTGAGCAACCGTCGAACGAGTGTGCCCGCCTCCGTAACGATTGTCGAGACGGCGCCAAGTGTCGGTCATCTCCCGGATGACCGCGACCTCTGTGCTGCCGATCGTTGAGGGGCCAAGATGCCCCACCGACGCACCGAGCGTGATGACGCCCAGCGCCACAGTTCTGAGTAGCTCGCGTCGCCGCACGTCCTCGCCTTCCGTGTCTACACCAGATATGAGGGTCAGACGCGCACGCTGTCTCCTCCGGTACGTCGGCCGCATGCGGATCGGGCTGGAACCACAGCTTGTCGGACGGAACACGCATCACCCGCGCCCAACGATCGAGACGTTCGAGGTCGCGTACCGGCGAAGCGCTCCGTTCGATGCGGCTCACTTGGCCCTGTGTCAAGCCCAGCCAGTGGCCGAGTTCGGCCTGCGTGACAGGTGGGTCATGCGCCAGCCTGTACGCGTACATCAGGTGGCCGAAATGCCGCGCTCCCAGTGCCGCCTTGATGTTCGGGTGCTCCCAGAAGATCGTTGAGTGTGCAGGTACTGCCGCGCTGTCCCCCACGACGGTCCGAGCGCACGGGTTGCACAGCGACCCTGGGTTGTCTCGGGCGAGCACGCTCCCGCAGCGGTCGCACGTTCGCCGGTTCGTTCGCTCGCCCATCCATCTCCCACAGTGAGGACCAGGGTCGGAGCCTACCGGTGATCAAGCCGATATGCGCAACTCGCATATCCACCGAGTCTGACATGCACATACCGGTTCGGTGTTGAGGCGATCCGCTGGAATCGTCACGGCCCGAGAGCAAGCGGCAGGCAGCTGCACGGCGGGGTCGGAGTGTATTCGTCCTCCGGCCTCGCCGTGGTCCAGGAAGAAGGGGTCGTTGTGCGAGGTGCGACAGGGTGACCGGTCGGGTGGCGGCGGCAAGGGTGGTGTCACCGCCGGGTCGCTATGGGGATGGGCCGGTGCACATCCGGGTGGAGAAGGCGCTGGCGGGGTCGTGGCACCCGCCGGCGGACTACGAGGTGGAGCGCAACGACTGGCGGTGCGCCTGGGATCCGCGGTTCGACTATGTGGAGATCGAGAACACGCACAACGCGTTGATCTATGTCACAGAGATGATCAGCCGCGGCGTGCCGGCTACGGCGCTGGCGGTGGTGCGGCTCGCAAAAGCGTGAGAGCGACCGCCACCGCGACGGGAGGAGCTCGCCGAAAGAGCTGAGCGGACCCCGGATGTGATCCTGTGCCACATCCGGGGGAAACCCGTTCGCTGGGGAGCGGACATCCCGTTAACGCGCGAAGGACCGTTCGGGTGACGGGCTGATGTGCGCATTTCACGACGGCGGACCGGCGGCAGTCGTGACGGACAAGAGGGAGGGGCCTCAGGAACGCACGGCTTGGATGTCGATGTCGATCCGCAACGTCCGCCCGACGGCGAGCACCCCGGCCAGCACCGACTGGTTCCAGCTGATCGCGAAGTCGTCCCGGCAGATCTCGGTGGTGGCCGAGAACCCGACCCGGGTGCCGCCCCAGAGGTCCGGTCCGCTACTCCGGTAGGTCACGTCCAGCGCGACGGGGGCGCTGGCCCCCTTGAGCGAGAGCACGCCGTCGACCCGCCAGTGGGTGGCGTCGATCCGCCGCAGGCCGTCGCTCTTGTAACGGATCTCCGGGTACCGGGTGACGTCGAGGAAATCCGGGCTGCGCAGGTGCTCGTCACGTGCCGGTTCCTCGGAGTCGACGCTCGTCGGGTCGATCACCACCTCCACCGAGCTGTTCTCCAGCGGGTCGGCCACCTGGATCCGCCCGGAGAACGTGCGCAGGCTGCCGTGGATGCGGCTCATCCCCAGGTGTAGTGCGGTGGCCCGGATGCTGGAGTGCGCCGGGTCGATCTGCCAGCTGCCCGGGGCCGGCAGCACCCGCCCGCCCGCCCGGGCCAGCTCGAGCACGCCGAGTGCCGTCGACGCGCCGTCGCGCACCGTGACGGTGCGGGCCGAGGGGTCGTGGCCGGGTGCCGCGACGATCAGGGTGTATGTGCCGGTGACCAGCCCGGCGAGCATGAAACCGCCGTCGTTGCGCGCGGCGACCAGCCCGCGCTGGATGCCGGACACGTCCACGGCGGTGAGCGTGGCGCCGGGCAGTGGCCAGCCGTCGGGTGTGGTCAGCCTGCCGCTGACAGCCCCGGTGGTCACCGGACGCTCCCGATGTCGACCGGGTCGCCGCTGGGTGCGGACAGTCGGGCATCCGGGCCCGCCGGGGGAGCGGTCCCGCCGTCGGTGGGTGCCACCAGCGCGACCTCCGTCGTCGTCGTCCCACCCGCGGTGACCTGCACGAGCGTCGCCACCGGCGCGTACCCGCTGGCGGTGAGCGTGTAGCCACCCTCGGCCAGATCGTCGAAGACGAAGGAACCGTCTGCCTCGGTGACCGCCGAGCCCACGACCGCCCCGTTCGGACCGATCAGCGTGGCCAGCGCCTCGGCGACACCGTAACCGGTGCTCTCCGCGACCACCGTGCCGAGCAGTCGGGCCCGACCGGGCAGCTCGACGTCGCGCTCGGTCGTGGCGCCGCTGGACAGCACCACGCTGACCGCGACCGGCTGGAACGACGGCCCCGCCGCAGTCAGCGTGTACTGCCCGTCGTCGGGCACCCCGACGACGTGGTAGCGACCGTACTGGTCCGAGACGACCGTCGCCGCGACGCTGCCCCGCGCGTCGATCAGGGTGACGGCGATGCCGGCCACCGGGCGGCTGCCGCCTCCGGGGAGCACCGTGCGGATGATGCCGTACACCCCGCTGGCCCCGGTCAGCGTGATGTCGTGGCGGACCGACCGGTCGGCCACCGCCACCATCGCGGCGTGCGGCTGGAACGTGCCGGACGCGGCCACGACCAGGTAGGTGCCGCCGTGCGGGACGGGCAGCTGGTAGTCGCCGTCCCCGCCGGTGGCGGTGCGCGCCTCCTGCTGCCCCGCCGGGTCGGTCACCGTGACCACCGCGTCGGCGAGCCCGCGGGCGTCCGCCCGCTGGACGGTGCCGAAGATCAGCGGCCCGGAACCCGGCGGGGTGGGCACCGGGACGTCCGCGGCGACGGGCGGTGGCCGGTTGCCGAGATGGCCGTTGCTCATGGCGGGGACCGTGGCGCCGGTGTGCCCGGTCCGCGGTCCGCGCTGCTGCTCGTGGTCCCGGGACTCGGCGTCCGCGCTCGTGATCACTCCGGCAGCGCTCGTCACCACGCCGGGGGCGGGAGGAGTCTCCGCCTCCTCGGCGGCCCTGGCCTGCATACCCGACATCGTGCGCAGCGGGAGCTCCTTGATGAACAGCACCAGCACGAACGCCACCGCCAGCACGCACGCGGCGACGAGGAAGGTCAAGGTCATCGAATCGGAGAACCCGACGCGGAACGGCTCGGCCAGCCGGTCGTCGATGGTCTTGAGGAACGACGAGTCGTTCAGCACCCCGGAGCTGTTACTGACCCCGCCGCCGCTGTTGAGGCCCGCGATGACCTGCTGGTTGGCCGGGTTCGCCGTCACCGCGGGGTCGGCCAGCGCGGACTGGAGCTCTGGCGTGCCCGCGGCCGCCTGGAACGCGTTACCGATCTTGTCGCCCACCGTGCTGAACACGATGGACAGGAAGATCGCGGTGCCCAGCGTGCCGCCGATCTGCCGGAAGAAGGTCGACGACGCCGTCGCGACGCCGAGGTCGCGGGGCGACACGGCGTTCTGCACGGCCAGTACGAGGGTCTGCATGCAGTTGCCGAGCCCGACACCGAAGATCACCATGTAGAGGTCGAGCTCCCACAGCGGGATGTGGACGGCGACCCGGAAGTGCATGAGCAGCAGCGCGCCGACCATCAACCCGGCGCCGAAGATGGGAAAGACCTTGTACCGTCCGGTGCGCGCGGTGATCTGGCCGGACACCACCGAGCCGACCATGATGCCGCCGACCAGCGGCACCATGAGGAAGCCCGACTCGGTCGGCGTCACGCCGTGCACGATCTGCAGGAACAGCGGCAGCAGGACGATGCCGCCGAACATGCCCATGCCGATGAAGATCCCGGCCGCGCTGGTCAGTGCGAACATCCGGTTGCGAAACAGCCGCAGCGGCAGCAGCGCGTCGTCGCCGTAGGCTCGTTCGGCGAGCAGGAACGCCACCAGCCCGACCGCCCCGATCAGGTAGCTCACCAGCGCCCTGGTGGAGTCCCAGCCCCATTCGCGGCCCTGCTCGGCGACGATCAGCAGCGGCACCAGGAACACGGCCAGCGCGACGGCGCCGGGCCAGTCGACCCGGTGCCGGCGCGGGGTGTGCGGGATGTTGAGCACCCTGGCCACGACGAACAGCGCGACCGCGCCGATCGGCACGTTGACCAGGAAGATCCACCGCCAGCCCGCGATGCCGGCGATCGTCGCCTGACCGGACAGCACGCCACCGATGACCGGGCCCAGCACGCTGGAGGTGCCGAACACAGCGAGGATGTAGCCCTGGTAGCGCGCCCGCTCCCGGGGCGGCACGATGTCGCCGAGGATGGTCAGCGCCAGGGTGAACAGCCCGCCCGCACCGAGGCCCTGCACGGCACGGAAGCCCGCGAGCTCGTACATCGACGTCGAGAACGTGCACAGCACAGACCCGATCAGGAAGATTGAGATCGCGAAGAGGAAGAGCGGCTTGCGCCCGTAGATGTCGGAGAGCTTGCCGTAGAGCGGGGTGGTGATCGACCCGGTGATGAGGAACGCGGTGGTCGCCCAGGCCTGCTGGCTGAGCCCGCCGAGGTCGTCGGCGATCACCCGGATGGCGGTGGCGACGACCGTCTGATCCAGCGCGGCCAGGAACATGCCCAGCGTGAGTCCGAGCAGGATCGTGAGGATCTGGCGGTGACTCAGCTCCCCGGACCCCGGTTGCGGCGAGGTGGGGGCGCGAGCCTGCAGGGCGGCGGCCTCGGTGGACATCAGGTTCCCCCTCCGGGCCTGCGCACGGTGGTGGCCGGCATCTCGTGGCGCTGGAAGTCGGTCACGAAGCGATCGAGCAGCTCGGCCAGGCAGCGGCGGTTCTCCGGCGGCCAGTCGGCCATGGTGGTGGCGATGATCGTCGCCCGGTGCTGCCGGCCCAGCTCGAGCGCCGCGGTGCCCTCCACGGTGGCGGCGAGCAGCTGGGCGCGGCCGTCGTCCGGGTCGGGGCGGCGCTCGACCAGACCTGCCGTGACCAGCGCGGCGACCCGCCTGCTGACGGTCGACGGGTCGGAGCAGACGGCCCCGGCGAGCTCGCCTGCGCGCTGCGGGCCCTCCAGCGCCAGGTGCACGAGCACCTGGAAGCTCGCCCGGTCCAGGCCCTCGGCACCCGGATAGCGGGAGGAACGCTGGATCAGCCGGATCAGCAGCCCCAGCTTTCGGGCGACCGCGTCCGCGACGGTGAGCTCGTCGGTCGAGGTGGTGACCGTCTCGCTGGCCATGTCTTCGCCACACAATCTCTACTATGATCTTGCATGTATCACGCAAGAAGTTGCTGGCACCAACCATGCACCCGAGGAGACGCAGACGCAAGTCGGACCGGCCGCGAGGGGATCACCCGGACACCCCGACTCGGTCACCCGGATACCCCGACTCGCGGGGTGTGAGAAAGTGGCGTACTGGAACGAGAACGGCGGAGATGATGCGGACGAAGACGGTCGCCGGTGCCGATGGACGGAGCTGGGAGCTGCGCCGGAACATCGAATGGTCCACTCCGGCCGTCGGGGAGGAGTTCGAGCACGACGTGGACAGCGGTCGCGGGGGCACCTGGATCGTCTTCTCCGGGCTGTCCCTGTTCTGGGTTGCCCTCCTCGCCTGGCTGGGCAGCCACGTGCACATACCGTGGTTCCTGTGGTTGGTCGCCCTGGTGGTCGTCGGGTTCTTCCCGGTGCGCTGGTACCTGCGCAGGCCGTGGACGGTGGTCGCCGAGACCGAGGGCAGCTACCAGGACGAGCTTCCCGCCGAGCGCTGGACGGGTCTGGTGCGCGGCGGCTCCAGGGCCCGCGAGGAGATGCGGGTGGCGCAGCGCAGCCTGCGTACCCGGGCCACCCCTGGGCACTCCGACAGTCCGCTCCAGCAGGTCAACTAGATGCCCGAGCTCCCCGAGGTCGAGGCGCTCGCCGGTCACCTGCGCGAGCACGGCGTCCACCGTCGCGTCGCGCGCGTCGACCTGGCCAGCATGAGCGCGCTCAAGACCTTCGACCCGCCGATGTCGGCGCTGGTCGGGCGGGTGATCACCGGGGCAGCCCGGTACGGCAAGTTCCTCGCCGTCGAGCTCGGCGACGGGGAGGGCAGTGGGTCCGGGGGAGCGCTGCATCTCGTCGCCCATCTGTCGCGGGCCGGCTGGCTGCGCTGGCACGACACCGCGTCGCCGACCCCGCCCAAGCCCGGCCGCGGTCCACTGGCGCTGCGCTGCCACCTCAACGCCGTCGGCGGCCCTGGCTTCGACCTCACCGAGCAGGGTACCCAGAAGCGCCTCGCGATCTACCTGGTGCGCGACCCGCAGCAGGTTCCGGGGATCGCGCGGCTGGGACCCGACGCGCTCTCCCTCGACCGTGACGAGCTCGGGGCGCTCTTCGCCGGGCGGACCGAGCGGATCAAGACGTTGCTCGTCGAACAGCCGGTCATCGCGGGCGTGGGCAATGCCTACAGTGACGAGATCCTGCACACCGCCAAGCTCTCGCCCTACGCCGTGGCGGGTCGGCTGACACCCGACCAGGTCGACGAGCTGTACGCCGCGCTGCGCGCTGTCCTCACCGACGCGGTCGACCGGTCGGTGGGCCAGCGGGCCGCGCAGCTCAAGGGGGAGAAGCGCGCCGGGCTGCGAGTGCACGCGCGGACCGGGCTGCCGTGTCCCGTGTGCGGCGACACCGTCCGGGAGGTGTCCTTCGCGACCAGGTCCTTCCAGTACTGTCCCGGCTGTCAAACCGGCGGCAAGCCGCTCGCCGACCGGCGCCTGTCCAGGCTGGTGAGGTAGAGGTCTCCCGTGGGTGAGCTGCTCGGCTCCTCGACCGCCCTGCTGGTACTGGTCGGGATCGTCGTCGCGGTCGTCGTCGGCATCCTGGGCGTGCAGTTGCGCCGGGCCCGGCGCAACACGTTCGCCACCCCCCTGGAGCGGGCCACCTTCGCCACCCTGCACACGGTCGCACTGGCCGCGCCCGCGCTGCGGGAGGGGTTGTCCCCGAGCTCGGCGGCGTTCGCCCTGCCCTACCTGCGCACCCTGCTGGACACCTGCGCCCTGACCATGACCGACCCACGCGGGGTGATGCTGGCCTGGGACGGCGACGCCGACCAGCACGAGCCCGATGTCCGATGGCTGGCCGACCAGGTGATCCAGACCGGCCGCCAGCAGGTCGCGTCGCATACCTCGATCTCGTGTGACCATCCGATCTGCGACGTCCGTGGCATCGTCGTGGTGCCGCTGGAGACCGAGGGTGCGATCGTCGGCACCCTGGCCGCGCTCACGACGACGACGGCAGGTCCGGTGCTGCTCCGGGCCACCGCCGAGGTCGCGCGCTACGTCTCCAGCCAGCTGGAGCTCGCCGAGCTCGACGAGTCCCGCGCCCGGTTGGCCCGCGCCGAGGTACGCGCGCTGCGGGCCCAGATCTCGCCGCATTTCGTCTACAACGCGCTCACCACGATCGCCTCGTTCATCCGCACCGACCCGACCCGGGCCCGCGAGCTGCTCCTCGAGTTCGCCGACTTCACCCGTTACTCGTTCCGCGCCGCCGGGGAGTTCACGACGCTCACCGACGAGCTGACCAACATCGAGCGCTACATCGCGCTGGAGAAGGCGCGGTTCGGCGATCGGCTCAACATCAAGTTGGAGATCGCGCCCGAGGTGCTCGCCGTGGTGCTGCCCTTCCTGGCGCTGCAGCCGCTGGTGGAGAACGCGGTGCGGCACGGGTTGTCCGGCAAGCCGAACGGCGGCACGATCACGATCACCGCGGAGAACGCGGGCTCCGAATGCGTGATCATCATCGAGGACGACGGAGTGGGCATGGACCCGGCCCGGCTCACCGAGGATCTCGCCGACGCGCATCTGTCCGGCGCGCACGTCGGGCTGGGCAACGTGGACGACCGGATGCGTTCGGCGTTCGGCGCCGACTTCGGCCTGGTCGTGGACACCAACATCGGGGCCGGCATGAAGATCACGCTGCGGGTGCCGAAGTTCCGGGCGGGGATCCGGGTCTGAGCGGATGCGGGCGACCGTGGCACGGTACGGTCGGCAGCGCGGTGTGGGCGGGACGTATCCGGTCGTTCCCCTGGCACTCGGGTTGATTCACCGCCACCATAGTGCGTGGAGCGCGGACGTGACCGTCGTCGACGTTGCCGCGCCGCGTGAGCACGGACCTGCAGGATGAGGAGATCGTGGACAGTAGCGACAGTTCCGGGGGCCTGGTCGTTCTCGCGGTGGACGACGAGGTGCCGGCCCTCGAAGAACTGGCCTACCTGCTCGCCGAGGACCCCAGGGTCGGCGTGGTGCTGAAGGCCGGTAATGCCGATGAGGTGCTGCGTGTCCTGAACAGCCGGCAAATTGTCCGCGACGGGGCGCTGGCGCAGGTCCCGCCCCGGGGAAGGGTGCACCCGGCCACCGGTATCCGGGTCGCCGAGCGCACCGACGTCGCGGTCGTGTTCCTCGACATCCGGATGCCCGGTCTCGACGGACTCGAGCTCGCGAAGGTGTTCTCCTGGATGATCGAGCCTCCCGCGGTGGTGTTCGTGACCGCCCACGACGACCGCGCCGTCGAGTCCTACGAGATCGGTGCCACCGACTACCTGCTCAAGCCGCTGCGCTTCGAGCGGCTGTCCGCCGCGCTCGACCGCATCCTCGCCGGCCGGGCCGCCGGTGTCGCCGAGCCGGTGCGCGAGGAGAACGGTGAGGACGAGGTCATCCCGGTCGAGCTGGCTGGCACCACCAAGCTGGTGCCGCGTTCGGCCGTGCGCTATGTCGAGGCTCAGGGGGACTACGCCAGGCTGCACACCCACGAGGGCAGCCACCTGGTGCGGATCCCGCTCTCGGTGCTCGAGGACCGGTGGCGCGACGTCGGCTTCGTGCGTATCCACCGGTCGTTCCTGGTGTCGCTGCCACTGGTCACCGAGCTGCGGCTGTCCGGATCGGGCTATGTGGTCCGGGTCGGCGCCGGGCCGGAGTGTGCCGAGCTGCCGGTCAGCAGGCGGCACACCCGTGAGCTGAAGGACCGCCTGGTCCGGGCAACGAAGCAGGCCTGGAGCCAACGGTGAGCGCTCCCGCCGGCGGTGTTCCGCCGCCGGTGTCGCCGGGGCGACCGGACGGCACCGGCCCCCCGGCCGGCGAGGGTGGCCCGGAGGGCGGTGCGCTGGGGGACGACCCTGCGCGCGGCGCTCCCGATCCTGACGCGTCCTGGCTGTGGGCGGAGCTGAACCGCCGGATGGCGGCGAACCGCTCCCCGGGCGGGGGGCGGCACGCGCGCGCTGAGGACGTCGACCACCGGGGCGGCGAGCCGGCGCCGGCAGACCTACAGTGCGCCGACGACGAGTACTGTCTCACCGACCCGGAGACCGAGAGCGGGCGGATCCGGGTGGTGCTGTCCGAACGCAAGCGGGTCGCCCACTCGGTGCGCACCGTCGTCGACGTCACCGAGCTCACCCCGGTCGGCGACCTGCTGCGTACCAACCTCATCGGCAACCAGCTCGGGGTGGCGGTGCGGGTGGCCGCGGTCGCCGCGCTGTCCCTGGGCGTGCTGCCGGTGTTGTTCGCGCTGTTCCCGCAGCTCGGCCTGGTCGAGGTGCTGGGCTTGCGGCTGCCGTGGTTACTGCTCGGCGTGCTGGTCTACCCTTTCCTGCTCGGCCTCGGCTGGTGGCACGTCCGCTCGGCGGAGAAGATCGAGCAGGAGTTCGCCGACGTCGTGCAGAGCTAGGGCGGTGACCGCGTGAGCCCCCCCGCCATCATCGCCCTCGTCGCCTTCGCCCTCGTCGGGCTGGCCTCGACCGTGATCGGGTCGATAGGGGTGCGGATCGCCCGCAGCACGTCGGACTTCCTGGTGGCCTCCCGCACCGTCGGGCCCACCGTGAACGCCAGCGCGATCTCCGGGGAGTACCTGTCCGCGGCGTCGTTCCTCGGGATCGCGGGCCTGATCCTGCGGGAGGGTGCCGACGCGCTGTGGTATCCGGTCGCCTTCTGCACGGGCTACCTGGCGCTGTTGCTGTTCGCCGCCGCCCCGCTGCGTCGCTCCGGCGCCTACACCGTACCCGACTTCGCCGACGCCCGGCTGGGCTCTCCCAAGTTGCGCCGGGTGTGCACCCTGTTCGTGCTGCTCATCGGCTGGCTCTACCTGCTTCCCCAGCTGCAGGGCGCCGGGCTGTCGCTGACCACGCTCACCCAGCTGCCCGCCGGGGTCGGTGTCGCGGGAGCCGGGGTGGTCGTGCTGCTCACGGTCATCGGCGGCGGGATGCGCTCGATTACCTTCGTGCAGGCTTTCCAGTTCTGGCTCAAGCTGACCGCCCTCGCGGTCCCGGCGCTGGTCGTGCTCGGACTGTTCCTGTCCGACAGCCGCACGTTCGACCGGCCCACCGCGCCGCAGTTCCCGGCCGCCACCAAGGTCGATGTCCGCACCGACGTGATCCTGCAGGTGCCGGCACCGGTCACCCTGACGGCCGCCGGAGTCGTCGACGGCCGGCGGGTCGACGGGCCGGTCCGCTGGGAGGCGGGCACGCACGTCGTGGCGGCCCACGCCGAGCTGCGCTTCGAGGCGGGCACCTCGGTGCCCACCCCGGCGGGCACCCCGGCCACCGACCGGGACTGGCTGGTCCCGATGTCGGGCTCCGCGCCCGACCAGCTGCTGGAGATCTACTCGATCCTCATCGCCGGTTTCCTCGGCACGATGGGCCTCCCGCATGTGTTGGTGCGTTTCTACACCAACCCTGACGGCCGGGCCGCGCGGCGCACCACGATCGTCGTGCTCGCCATGATCGGCGGTTTCTACCTGGTGGTGACCCTGGTCGGCGCGCTGTCCCGGCTCTACACCCCGCAGCTGCTGGTCCGGGGGCAGACCGACGCCGCGGTACTGCTGCTGCCCACTGCCGCGCTGGGTGGCGGCTGGGCGGGTTGGCTGCTCGGCGGGCTGGTCGCGGCGGGTGTGGCGGCGGCGTTCCTGGCCACGTCCTCGGGTCTCGTGGTGAGCCTCGCGGGCGTGCTGTTCACCGACGTGCTCACCGGTCGGCTCCGAGACTTCCGGGTGGCCGCCGTCATCTCGTCGGTGGTCCCGATCGCGTTGGCGCTGACGGTCGACCGGCTGGACTTCTCGCTGACCGTGCCGCTGGTGTTCGCCGTCGCGGCCTCGACGTTCTGCCCGCTGCTCGTGCTCGGCATCTGGTGGCGCGGGCTCACCGCGGTCGGTGCGGTGGCCGGCCTGCTGGTCGGCGGCGGATTGTCGGTGGTCTCGGTGGCGGTGAGCCTGTCCGCGGTGGTGCCGGCGGGCCTGCTCGGGGTGCTCCTCTACCGACCTGCCGCCGTGACGGTGCCCGCCGCGTTCCTCACCATGATCGTGGTCAGCAGGCTGACCCGCTCGCAGATACCCGCTGATGTCGACCGCACGATGCTGCAGCTGCACGCGCCGGAGCGGCTGGGGTTGAGCCTCGACCGACTCGACGCCCGTCCGGCGCGCTTCCGGGGCTGATTGGCGCTACGCTGCGCCGCAGATACCGCTTGTCGTTCGCATGGACCGCTCGGCGTATCCGGCGCTGCGCAGTGCCGGGCGTGCCGTTATCAGCCTGATACCGAGATTCAGCTGCCGGATGCCGATCGGGTGGAGCAGGTCCCCCACGGGGGCAGGCGCCGGACGCAGCGGCGGCAGCCGACAGAGCAGGACGGAGAGGCGCTGTGAGCACCATCGAGGAACGGTCTGTGGGCACCGACTACGAGCAGGTACAGGACAGTCTCGAGTTCGCCGACCTGCGGCGGCGGCTGCGCCGGTTCGTCTTTCCGATGAGCGTGGCATTCCTGGTGTGGTATCTGGCCTACGTGCTGCTGGCGTCGTACGCGCCCGCCTTCATGTCGGTCAAGGTGCTCGGAAACATCAACATCGGGCTGGTCATCGGGCTGCTGCAGTTCGTGACGACATTCATGATCACCACGATCTACGTCCGGTTCGCCAACCGGAACCTCGACCCGGCGGCGGAGCGGATCCGGGAGCAGATCGAGGGGCCGCGGTGAAGGTGCTCCTCGCACAGGCCGCTGCGGGGGTGGGCAGCCCCAGGCTCAACATCGCTTTCTTCGCGGGTTTCATGGTCATCACCCTCGTCGTGGTCCTCCTGGTCGGCCGCACCAACCGGACCGCCTCGGACTACTACGCCGCAGGCCGCTCGTTCACCGGTCCGCAGAACGGCGTGGCGATCGCCGGTGACTACCTGTCCGCGGCGTCGTTCCTCGGCATCGCGGGCCTGATCGCGACGAGCGGTTACGACGGTTTCCTCTACTCCATCGGCTTCCTGGTGGCCTGGCTGGTGGCGCTCCTGCTGGTCGCGGAGCTGCTGCGCAACACCGGCAAGTTCACCATGGGTGATGTACTCGCGTTCCGGATGCGGCAGCGCCCGGTGCGCGCGGCCGCGGCCACGTCGACGCTCATCGTGTCGTTCTTCTACCTGCTGGCCCAGATGGCCGGTGCGGGCGCACTGATCGCGCTGTTGTTGCAGATCCCGAACAGCAACGTCGTCGGACAGGGCATCGTGATCGCCGTCGTCGGTGTCTTGATGATCACTTATGTGCTCGTCGGGGGGATGAAGGGCACCACCTGGGTCCAGATCATCAAGGCCGGCCTGCTCCTGCTCGGTGCCGCGGTGATGACGGCGTGGGTGGTCGGCCGGTTCGGTTTCAACGTGTCCGCGCTGCTCGGCCAGGCGGTCATAAACAGCCCGCAGAAGGTGTCCGGCACCACGACGACCGTCCTGGGTGAGCGGCTGCTGGGCCCTGGCCTACAGTACGGGTCCAGTGCCACCGCGAAGATCGACTTCATCTCCCTCGGTCTGGCGCTGGTGCTGGGCACCGCGGGCCTGCCGCACATCCTGATGCGCTTCTACACCGTTCCCACGGCCAAGCAAGCCCGTAGTTCGGTGGTCTGGGCGATCTGGCTGATCGGCGTCTTCTACCTGTTCTCGCTGGTGCTCGGCTACGGTGCAGCGGCCCTGGTGCCCGGCGGCGCGCAGCGGATCGGGACCGCACCGGGTGGGACGAACTCGGCAGCCCCGTTGCTGGCCTTCGAGCTGGGCGGGGAGGTCCTGCTCGGGCTCATCTCCGCGGTGGCGTTCGCCACCATCCTCGCGGTGGTCGCCGGTCTGACGATCACGGCGTCGGCGTCCTTCGCGCACGACGTGTACGCCAGCATGCTCAAGAAGGGTCGGGCGACGCCGGACGAGGAGGTCAGGGTCGCCCGCCGGACCGCGGCGGTCATCGGCTTCGTCGCGATCGCCGCGGGCATCCTGGCCCGCAACCAGAACGTTGCGTTCCTGGTCGCGCTGGCGTTCGCGGTGGCGGCCTCGGCGAACCTGCCCACGATCCTGTACTCGTTGTTCTGGCGGCCGTTCAACACCATGGGCGCGCTGTTCAGCATCTACGGCGGCCTGGTGACCTGCGTGGTACTGATCGTCTTCTCGCCCGCGGTGTCCGGAAAGCCGACCTCGATGCTCAGGGGCGTCGACTTCGCGATCTTCCCGCTGTCCAACCCCGGCCTGGTGTCGATCCCGGCCTCGTTCCTGCTCGGCGCGATCGGCACCTATGTCGGGCGCAAGGAGCGGTTCAACCGGGAGAAGTACGCCGAGATGGAGGTTCGGTCGCTGACCGGCGCCGGTGCAGAGCGAACCGTGTCCCAAGGCCAGTGAGGTCCGGCACCGGGAGGTCCTGGTGCCGGTTCACCGGGTACTGACGCCCGGCCGTGGCAGGATGACCGCCATGACTGCGGTGCCCTCCGTCCAGGTGGCCGACCTGCCCACCGATGCCCCGATGCTCGACGTCCGCGAGGCCGACGAATGGGCCGCGGGACACGCGCCCACGGCCCGACACCTCGCGATGTCCGAGCTGACCGCGCGGATCGCCGAGCTGCCTGCCGACGACCCGCTCTATGTGGTGTGCCGCTCCGGTGGCCGGTCGGCCAGGGTGGTCGGCTACCTCGTCGGGCAGGGCTACCCGGCCGTCAACGTCGACGGCGGGATGACGGCCTGGGCCGGCCAGGGCCGCGAGCTCGTCGCCGAAGGTGGACGCGTGCCCGAGATCGCGTGAGCGAGGTGGCCGTCCGGGTGCGCTACGTCGGTCCGCCGCGGTACCGGTTCCCGCCGCGGTGGGGGTTCCCGGTGGGCCCATGGCCGGTCGAGCAGCCCACCGCGGCACCGCCGGGGTCCGCGGCGGTGCGCGCGCCGGGACAGCCGCCGGTGATGGTGTTGGGGGTCACCGCGGCGGTCGCCCTCGTCGCGGCCGGTGCCGAGGCCTGGCGCTACGTGCTGCTGCTCGCGAGCCGCCACGACACGCTGGCGGCGGAGGCGGTCGCGGCGTCCGATGCGCTGGTGACGAGCGCCGGCTGGTTCGCCGCCGTGCTGGGCCTCGTCGCGGGCGCTGCCCTGGTGGCGTGGTCGATGCGCGCGTCGACGGCCGCGGCGGAACGTGGCGGGCGGGTGGCGTCCCGCTCGTCGTGGGCGGTGCTGCTCGGCTGGCTGGTGCCCGGGGTGAACCTCTCGGTGCCGGGGTCGGTGCTGGCCGAGATCGAGCACGGCGCGCTGGACCGGCCGGCCTGCCGGCGCCCGCGCCCCTCCCGGTTGGTGGTGGTCTGGTGGGTGCTGTGGGCCGCCGGGGTGCTGCTCACGGCGGTGGTGCTGCTGTGGTCGCTGCGCACGGGGACCCAGGCGCAGGCCGACGGGGTGGTGTTGCACGGCGTCCTCGACCTGCTCGCCGCCGCGACCGCCGCCGTGTCCGCGGTCCTCGTCACACGGTTGACCCGATTGCTGTCACCACCCCGGCCGGTGGCCCGCGAGGTGGTCATGGCGGTGCGGCCGGGGACGGCGCGTCGCAACCAACTCGTGACCTTCCGGGGCCGCCCTCGTTGAGACCCCAGCAGGGCCTGTCTGGCCATTCGGAGTAACGCCTGTGCTCCGTACGACCGCCAGACGGTTCGGGAGGAGTCGAAGGTGGCAGTGTCTCTTGCCCAGACCGCGGTCGGGAGCCCCGTCCTCAACATCACCGTGTTCGGCGCGTTCGCGCTGCTCACCCTGGTGGTGGTGTTCCGCACCGGCCGCGGGAACCGGACGGCTTCGGACTACTACACCGCGGGTCGAGGGTTCACCGGGTCCCAGAACGGTGTCGCGCTGGCCGGGGACTATCTCTCCGCGGCGGCGTTCCTCGGGATCGCGGGCGCCGTCGCGGTCTTCGGTTACGACGGCCTGCTCTACGCGATCGGGTCGTTCGTCGCCTGGCTGGTCGCACTGCTGCTGATCGCCGAATGGCTGCGCAACACCGGACGTTTCACGATGGGTGACGTGCTGGCGTTCCGGCTGCGCCAGCGACCGGTCCGCTGCGCCGCCGCGACGTCGACCCTGCTCGTCTCGCTGCTCTACCTCATCGCGCAGATCGCGGGAGCCGGTGGGCTCATCGCGCTGCTGCTGGGCATCCCGAACAGCAACCGGGTGGGGCAGTCCGTGGTGATCGCCGCGGTCGGTGTGCTGATGCTCGTCTACGTGCTGGTCGGCGGGATGATGGGCACCACCTGGGTGCAGATCCTCAAGGCGAACATGCTGATGGTGACCGGGCTGGTGCTCGCGTCGTGGGTGCTCGGCCGGTTCGGCTTCAACTTCTCCGCGTTGCTCGGCAACGCCGTCCACAACAGCCCGAAGTTCGGCGAGAAACTGCTCGCCCCGGGTCTGCAGTTCGGCCGCAACAACCTCTCGAAGATCGACTTCATCTCGCTGTCACTGGCGGCGATCCTCGGCCCGGCCAGCCTCCCGCACATCCTGATGCGCTTCTACACCGTTCCCGACTCCATCCAGGCCCGTCGCTCGGTGGTCTGGGCGATCTGGATGATCGGTGCGTTCTTCCTGATGGTGCTCGTGATCGGCTACGGTGCGGCGGCGCTGGTCGGCCCCGAGGCCATCCTCAGCGCGCCGGGGTCATCCAACTCCGCGGCGCCGCTGCTGGCCTACCGGCTCGGCGGTGAGCTGCTGCTGGGTATCACCGCGGCCGTCGCGTTCGCCACGATTCTCGCGGTGGTCGCCGGACTGACGATCACGGCGTCGGCCTCGTTCGCCCACGACGTCTACGCCAACGTGCTCAAGCATGGCAGCGCCGAGCCCGCCGAGGAGGTGCGGGTCGCCCGCCGGACCGCGGTCGTGGTCGGCATCCTCGCGATCGGCGGCGGCATCCTGGCCAACGGGCAGAACGTCGCGGTGCTGGTCGCGATCGCCTTCGCGGTGGCGGCGTCGGCGAACATGCCGGCCCTGATCTACTCGCTGTTCTGGCGCAGGTTCAACACCACCGGTGCGCTGTGGAGCATGTACGGCGGCATGGCCGTCGCGTCCCTGCTGATCGTGTTCTCGCCGGCGGTGTCCGGGACGAAGACCTCGATGCTGCCCGGTGTCGACTTCGCGTTTTTCCCGCTGGCCAACCCGGGCATCGTCTCGATCCCGCTGTCGTTCCTGCTCGGCGCGGTCGGCACGTACTACGGGCGACGCGACGCGGGCGACGTCCGGCGCTACGCCGAGATGGAGATCCGGTCGCTCACCGGCACGGGTGCCGAGCGCGCCGTGCCCCGGGCGGTGGCCTGATCCGGTGCCGCGTTCGGTAGCGTTCACGCCCTGATGACCAAGAAGACACCCCACCGGGGCGACGCCACCGGAGATCCCGCCCGCCGCCGGTGTCCGTGCGGGTCGGGCAAGCGCTACAAGGCCTGCCACGGCGCGGGTGACGACGTGATCGTCATCCGGCCGTTCGCCGGTCTCGCGGCTGAGCCCGACCTGGTGGCGATGCGGGAGTTCGTGCCCTCGGCTCTCGCGCCGCTGCCGCTGCGCGAGCCTGCGGGGGTGCCTGTCACGCTGGCCACGGTGCTGCCCGGGGCGTCGGCCGCGCTGGTCCGTCCGGACGGCGAGATCATGCTCGGGATGCAGGTGCAGACGCGTTCGGGTGACCTCTCGGCCGACCTGGCGAAGGCGCTGCGCTGGGCCCGCGAGTCCGAGCCGGGCAGCGCACTGCCGGTCGTCGGCCCGGGCCTCGGCGGTGCCGAGCCGGTCCGGCTGCAGGATCTGCTCGACGTCGACGCCGCGCTGGACGTGACGATGCACCGGGACTTTGCCTGGTGGGTGTTCGACCCGGCGGGCGGTGCGCCCTCCGCGGAGGTCAAGGCGACGCTGGAGCGGGCCAACTCCCTGATCATGGCCACCGAGCCGGTCCTCGCCGACGGCGTGCGCGCCGCGTACTGGGTGGATACCGGCAGCAAGGCGCATCTGCGCTGGGTCCGGCCGGAGCCCGAGGAGCAGCTGATCGCCGCGCTGGCCCGGCTGCAGGCCCGCGGCGAGCTCGGGCTGGGCGAAGGGACCCGCTACGCGGGCGCGTTCCGCGCGCACGGCCTGCTCGTCCCGGTCTGGGACCTCGACCGGGAGCAGCACGCCAAGGAGTGGGCGGCGCCGGCGGCCGCGTTCGCCGTGCGGCTCGACGCCACCCTGGCCGGGCTGGCCGACGAGCCGCTCACCGACGTCGAACGCCGTTCCCGCGACGCCCTGGCCGGCACCCACGTCACCCTGCGCTGACCCACCCCTGGCGCCCCGTGGCGTCGGGACGGCGAGCTCACGGCAGCGTCGAGCTCACGGCAGCGTCGAGCTCACGGCAGCCAGGGCACGCGCCCGCGGAGTAGCGCGTACCCGACGAACGCGACGATGTCGATGAGGGTGTGCGCACCGACCAGCGGCCACAGCCGGTTCGAGCGCTGCCACCCCCGGCCGAACACCAGCCCCATCACCAGGTTGCCGACGAAGCCGCCGAGCCCCTGGTAGAGGTGATAGCTCCCGCGCAGCACCGCTGAGGCCAGCAGTGAGCGGTTCTCCGACCAGCCGAGCTGGCGTAGCCGGGTCAGCAGGTACCCGATCATGACCACCTCCTCGGCCCACCCGTTGGCCGCGGCGGATGCCACCAGCACGGGCAGCCGCCACCAGGTGTCGCCCAACGTCGACGGCGCGATGGTCACGCTCACCCCGATCGCCCGCGCCACCAGGTAGAGCCCGAGGCCGGGCAGCCCGATCAGCGCGGCCAGCCCGGCCGCCGCGGCCGCGTCCCGGCCGGGCCGGCGCGCGTCCAGCCCGACCATGCGCAATGCGACGCCGGCCCGGATGAGCAGGTACGCCCCGAGCGCCCCCCAGCCGACGAGCTGCAGCACCCGGGTGAGCTGCAGGGCCAGGTCGACGAGCCCGGCCTGGGCGGCGGGTGCGTTCAGCGCGACCTGCTGGTCGGACAGCGGGGTGGGGGCCAGCAACGCGTCGATCAGCGAGAGCCCGCTGCGCAGGGCCGAGAGCCCGAGCGTCACGGTGAGCACGACGAGGATCTCGGTACCGACGGTCCGTCGCTGCCCCGGGTCCTCGACCACCCGGACCGTGGCGGGAGACGGAACCAGCCAACGCCGCAGAACGTCCGCCACGTTCGTTGACGCTACCCGCGGCGTAGGCTGGCAGCGTGGCGCGGCTGGTCCTCTCCCCCCGGTGGATCGCCTGGCATCTGCTGACCCTCGGTGCGATGGTGTCCTGCGTGCTGCTGTCGATGTGGCAGTGGCACCGGGCGGGTTCGGCGATGGGGTCCGCGCTCAACGTGGGCTACGGGCTGCAATGGCCGCTTTTCGCGGTGTTCTTCGGGTTCATGTGGTGGCGGTTCCTCCGGTTGGAGATCCGCGAGCTGCGCGGCCTGCGGGACGGCGGGTCCGCGGAGCCCCCAGCCCCGCCGGCCGGACAGCCGCCCCGGGTCGGGGACACCTCGCCGTCGCCGTTCGGGGTGCGCCGCGCGGCGGTGGCCCCGGTGACCGATGCCGAGGACCCGGAGCTGGCCGCGTACAACCGGATGCTGGCCCAGCTGGCCGCGCGCGCCGAGGAGCCCCGAGCCCGCTGACGGCCGAGCTGAGCTCGAGGTCCGCAGCCGCCTGATGATCGCCGCCCGAGGGACATGAGCCGCACCAGAGCGGTCCATGTCCCACTTTTGCTGATCATGGCCGACGTCGGTCGGCGGGTTCGTGGGCGGTGCACCTCCGCGGCGCCCGGAGCTCCCACCACGCCTCAGCGGCCGCCCACCACCCGGATCCGGAAGACCCGGACGCCGGGGCTGCCGAGCTTGGCCCCGGACGCGGTGTAGCTGTCGGACTCCCACGACAGCACGCCGCAGGTTCCGGTGGAAAGCGTCCAGCGGAACCCGGTGGTGGGGTTCTCCGGGAGCCGGAGCACGACCTCCTCGCCGACGCGCACGGTGTGCTCTCGGGGAACATCCCCCTGGTCGAGCTCGAGCACCTATGCGACCTGCCGGATCGTCCAGAAGTCCGAGGCCAGTCCGCGGTCGGTCAGGTACGCGTACGGCATCGTGAAGTGGCCGCCGTCGCCCCAGCCGCTGCCCCAGGAGTTTCGGACGAGGAATCGCTGCGACGCGTCGTCGTAGCCGACCGCGAGCACGGCGTGCCCACCCAGCGGCTTCTCGTCCGCCGCCGGCATCGGGACCACCCCGGTGCGCGCGACCTCGTCGCTCTCGAAGCTCTCGTACACGGTGAAGCCGAACACGAACGGGTATCCACTCCCGAGGCAACCCTTGAGCTGGTTGGGCACCCGGGTCACCCGCTGGTAGGAGGTGCCCTGATGGGTCAGCGCCTCGGTGTAGCACTCCTTCGGCGGCTTCTCTGCGAACCGGCCGGTGTCGTAGCACCAGGAGTCCTCCGAGCACACGCCCTGGGTGGCGACGCTCTTGATACCGTCCCGGATCATCGCCCCGCTGTCGGTGCCGACCGTACCTTCCATGGCGCGCTCGTTGTAGTAGATGAACAACCGGGCCGGCATGAAGTCGGTCAGCTGCTGCTTGAGCAGGTCGAACTCGAACGCGCATCCGATGGCGTTCGCCGTGCAGCTGCCGAGCCGGCCCTGGTCGTAGATCTCCTCGGGGCAGTGCTCCCGCAGGTCGACGCGGGCGGGGAGCGCCGACAGGTAGCGGGGCGGCGCGGCGAACAGGTGGTCACGGTGGTCGGGCAGGTCGGGTACCCATCCGTAGCGCTCGATCTTGCGGGGGGGCTGGGCTGGTCATGGGGTGACTCCCTCTGGATCGGGTCGACCCGCACGTCCGATTGATCGGATCGATGCGGCGGCGTCAGAGGAGTAGGAGCCGCCGCGGCGCGGCGGTGATACACCATCGACGTCGGTAGTTCCCTAGCTCGGCCCGACCGGCACCGCCGTTACACTCGATCCGTGGGACCTACCCAGGACGGCGTGGAGCCGAGCCGCTCGGTGGCGGTCAGGCTGCTGGCCTATCGGGCCTTCGCCTACCTCACCGGGGTGATGCTCTTCCTGCTCGTCTTCGTCGCGATCCCGATCGACTGGTTCGCCGGTGACCACCAGCCGGTCGCGGTGCTCGGCATGCTGCACGGCTTCCTCTACATGGGCTACATCCTGGCCACGCTCATCCTCGCGGAGCGCTGCCGCTGGAAGCCGCTGTACGCGGTGCTCGTGTTGCTCGCGGGCACCATCCCGCTGGCATCGTTCGTGGCGGAGCGCAAGGTGACGCGGAATGTCCGCGAGCGGTCGGCCGTCGCGGGCCCACCACGTTCTGTCGCCTGATCGAGTTCGGCCCGGAACGGCGCATCCCGACACTCTCGGTAGCCGACGTGGCGGTGGAGTGGCCTCCCTTCACCCGATGCGGTCTGCCGGACCGGCAGGGGTTAGCGTCTCGGTCTGTGACGGTGCCGGCGGGGAGTGCAGCGCAGCCGTGGTCGGTCCACCCGCTGCTCGCCGAGCTGGTCGACGACACCAGCCTCCTGCAACCCCGCATGGTCGCTCCGGGGGTCGACGCCGTGGTCGCGCGCTTCCTCGCGGCCCGGGACGGCGAGCACGGCGGGCTCGTCGGTCAGCTCATGTGCCCGGTCTCCCGGCTGCCCTTCCTCGTCGCCGAGCTGGCCCGGGCCGCACCGAGCCGACCGGTCGACCTCGCGCTCGTCGTGGACACCGGTCTGGGTGCGGTACCCAAGGCGTTGTCGACGGTCCTCTCCCGGCCCCGCCTGCTCACCCCGCGGGCCGTGGAGACGTCGGCGCCACCGGACGTCGACTCGGTGTGGCTGGAGCGGGTCGCGGAGTTCGTGCCCGAGGACGTGTCGCCGGTGGTCGAGCCGAGGCGCCCGCTCGAGGGCACCCCCGAAGAGGTCGACGCCTGGCTCGACGCGGTCCGCCGGGTCGCCGAGCACGGCTGTGCGCCCAAGCTGCGCTGTGGCGGTCCCCGACCGTCCGACGTGCCCTCGGTCGCCGAGGTCGAGCGCTTCCTCCGGGTAGCGGTGGAGGAGGGCTGCGGGTTCACCGCACTCGGCCTGCGCCGGCTCGTGCGCGAAGATCCGGGGGAGCGCGGGGAGCCGGTCACCCAGCACGGCGTACTCAACCTGCTCGTCGCGGTGGCCCGCGCGCTCGCGGCAGCGGACGTGACGGGCGCGTTGCGCAGCACCGACGTCGAGGCGCTGGTCCGGGAGACCGAGCAGCTGTCCGCTCGGGCTGTGCACGGCGTGCGCGGTCTGCTGTCCCGATGCGGGGTCGATGCGGAGCCGGTCACGGCGCTGGCGGGGTTGGGCCTGCTGGCCTGAGCGGACCCAGGCTATAAGCTCGCGTCCCGTGCCCAGACTGGCGTTCCTCGGTCCGCCCGGGACCTTCACCGAGCAGGCGCTGCGGTCGCTGCCGGAGTCCGCCGGTGCCGAGCTGGTGCCATGCCCGGACAGCCCGGCCGTGCTCGCCGCGGTCCGCGACGGCCGCACCGACGCCGGCTGCGTACCGATCGAGAACAGCGTCGAGGGCGCGGTGCCCCCGGTGCTCGACGGCCTGGTTGCGGACCCACCGCTGGTCATCGTGCGGGAAGCCGTGCTCGCGGTGCGCTTCGCGTTGCTGGTCCGGCCGGGCACCACGGCAGGTGACATCCGCACCGTCGCCTCGCATCCGCACGGGATCGCGCAGACCCGCGGCTGGCTCGCGCGGAACCTGCCGGCCGCCGAGGTGCTGATCGCCACTTCGACCTCCGAGGCGGCCGCACAGGTGGCCAGGGGCGAGCTCGACGCCGCGGTGTCCGCACCGGTCGCGGCGCGCCGGCGCGGGCTGGTCGCGCTGGCCGACGACATCGCCGACAATCCCGGCGCGGTCACCCGGTTCGTGCTCGTCGCCCCGCCCGGACCGCCGCCGGCACCGACCGGACACGACCGCACCACGCTCGCCGCGACCACGCAGAACCGTCCCGGCTCGCTGCTCGGGCTGCTCACCGAGCTTGCGGTGCGCCGGATCGACCTGACCCGGATCGAGTCGCGCCCGATCAAGGACCGGCATGCGGAGTACTGGTTCCACCTCGACTGCAGCGGTCACGTCGCCGACCCCGCGATGGGTGAGGCGCTCGCCGCCCTGCACCGGCGCTGCGACGAGGTCCGCTTCCTGGGTTCCTATCCGCGCGCGACGCTGCCGGCCACCCCCGCGGACCCCGAGGTCCCGCCCGGCCCGGGAACCGCGGAGTTCACCGCCGCCCAAACGTGGCTGACCGCGCTGCGCGACGGGCGGCCGACGTGAGCGAACCGCACTTCGGAGCCACAATGCTGCCAGCAGGGGTCCCGCGGGAGCAGTGTGGCTCCGAAATGCGGTTCACCCCCAGCCCAGGTGGTGGAGGGTCTGCTCGTCGATGCCGAAGTGGTGGGCGACTTCGTGCACCACGGTGATTGCGACCTCGTGCACGACCTCGTCCTCGTCGGCGCAGAGCTCCAGGATCGGGTACCGGTAGACACTGATCCGGTCGGGCAGCACGCCGCCGTAGGACGACGTCCGTTCGGTGAGTGCGACGCCCTCGTACAGCCCGAGCAGGTCGGGATCGGTGTCGTTGCGGTCCTCGACGAGCACCACCACGTTGTCCATCGCCGCGGTGAGCCCGGCCGGGAGGAGGTCCAGCGCGTCGGACACCAGCTCCTCGAACCGGCGACGGGTCATCTCGACAGCCACGGGTGACCTCGCGGTCAGGCGCCCCGGAGGGGCAGCTGGATCTCGGGGGTCGGCAGGTGCAACGGGTTGGTGGGCACCGGGTCGGGCACCGAGCTGGGTACCGGGAGGACGGGGACGCTGCTGGGTGCGGGCGGTGGCGGCTCGGCCGGCGCCGGGACGGGCGCTCCGGACGATGGCGGGCTGGTGGGCCGCGGGTTCGCCGGCTGCGGGTTGTCCGGCGCCGGCGCGCCGGGCTGCGGGTTGTCCGCGGCCGGCGGGGCCGCAGACGCGCCGATGCTGACGTCGCCCTTCACCGAGCCGGTGACCGGGGCGAACCCGCTGCGGTCGGGCAGCAGCGCGGCCAGGTTGCAGTTCACCCGCCGGGTGCCCGCGGCCCAGGAGTCCTCGGTGAGGTTGTCCCAGTAGACGGTCAGACCCTTCTTGCTGATCACGTCGGCGCTGCCGGCGTACTCGGTGGCGATCCGGGTGCACTCGGGCTGCAGGAACGAGTCCTGGCCGTCGACGGCGGGGAACTTGTCGGGGAACTTCTTCGACAGGTCGACGATGCCGACCGTCTCCACCGCGTGCGGGTCCGCGCAGTCCACGGGATCGCCGACCGTGCGGCCGTCGATGCCCAGGCAGGTGCCGGGGTCGTGCACGGCGGCCTGGTCCTGGTCGGCCACCTTGCCCGTCATCGGGTAGAGCGCCCCGGAACGCGAGGCGCTCTGCAGTCCGCAGCGCAGCTCCCGGTCACCCGAGGCCCACTTGCCGGGCGAGGGCCGCAGCGCGCCGATCCGGAACCGGCCGTTGGGGTCGAACTTGCCGCCAAGGTAGGCCAGCACGAGCGGGGTGCAGCGGTCGTGCACGAGCTGGCGCCAGCGCCGGTCGTCGGGCAGCTCGGCCTGGTCGGTGAGCTGCACGGACCCGGCCTGCTCGAACAGGTGCGGTTGCGTGCAGTCGACGACCCGGCTGTCCGCGGCGTCGGCCCGGGTCCAGTTCAGGCACGTGCCCGGAGTGGCGGGCGGTGGCGGGACCTCGGCGATCTTCCGCGTCTCGCGCGGAGCCGGGTCGGGCAGCGCCGCAAAGGACCCGAGCACCGGAACGGTGGCGCCGGTGAGGCTGTCCAGGGTGGCAACGCCGAACATCGTCAGTGCGCCCACCAGTACCCCGACGACGACCCGGCGCAGCGGCTGCACCGGAACGCGCTGCGACCGTCCCGGGGACGTGGGTCGCGGACGGTCACCGGTCGGAGCGGCGCCGGAGCGCTGCGCCTCGCGCGCGGTGAAGAGGTCGGTCATGGCGGTCGTCATCATGCCGTGATCTCCTGCGGGTTCCCAGGGCGGGTGGCGATCCGGGGCGGCCATCGGTCGTCGGGGTGCTGCGAACGCGCGGCGTTCCGCTGTGATCGCCCGGGTTGTACGGTGCAGGGGGTGATGATGAGCGAGAACGACGAGCGCGGGCGGCCGGGCGGTGAGCTGCCCCCCGGCGGGGTGGGCGGTTCCGGCGGCGGCCCGACACCGGAGCCGGCCGAACCGCCCGACCAGGGGGACGGCGGGACCCGGCCCGGCCGGATGCGTTTCCAGGACGAGACCACCGTGGCGCGCGAGCCCTCGCTGGCCGAACGCCGGTCCCGCCAGCAGGCCGCCCGGCGTGAGCGCGAGGAGGCGGCCGCGAAGTACGTCGCCGACGAGGCGTCGCGCAAGAAGCGCAAGCGGATCCTCATCGGCACCGGGGTGACGGTCGGGGTCGTCGCGCTCATCGCGGTCGGCTACTCGGTGGCCAACGCCGACCAGAACGTCGAGGCGCGCTGCGTCGACAAGAACAACGTCGTCGTCAGTGACAACAACTGCGCCACCCCGGCGGAGAGCGGCTACCACTCCGGCGGCGGCTTCTTCCCGATCTTCATCGGTGGTTTCGGCCGGCAGTACCACTACAACTACGGCGGCAGCGGTGGCATCGGGCAGGTGGCCAGCGGCGGCACCACCGCGGCGCCGAGGAACGGGAACGTGTCCACCCCGTCGGGCAAGTCGATCTCGCGCGGGGGCCTCGGGGTCTCCGGCAGCGGCTCCAGCAGCGGCAGCTGATGCACCGCGAGACGGGCCGGCCGCGCCCGGACTGGCGCGCCCGGGTCGCCGAGCAGGGCATGGTGTTCGGCACGCCGGGCCGCGGCAAGGGCGGCGCCGAGCGCCCGTACTGGGACGAGTCGGTGCACTACGTGTTCTCGATGGACGAGGTGCTCGCGCTCGAGGCCGACGTCGAGCTGCTGCACTCGATGTGCCTCGACGCCGTCGAGCAGGTCGTGCTCACCGAGCGGTTCGCCGGCTTCGCGCTGCCCGAGTGGTCCTGGGCGGCCGTCGCGGCGTCCTGGCGCCGGCACGACCCGCACGTCTACGGCCGGTTCGACCTGCGCTACGACGGCACCGGCCCGGCCAAGCTGCTGGAGTACAACGCCGACACCCCCACCACGCTGCTGGAGGCGTCGATCCTGCAGTGGCACTGGCTGCAGGACACCCACGCCGGGGACGACCAGTGGAACTCGCTGCACGAGCGGCTGGTGCAGCGTTGGGCGGAGATCAAGGACGGGCTGCCGTCCGCCGAGGTGCACTTCACCTGGTCGGGCGGCGACGCCACCGGCGAGGACCACGTGACCGTCGGCTACCTGCAGGAGACCGCCGCCGAGGCGGGCCTGAACACCGTCGGGCTGGCCATCGAGGACATCGGCTGGGACGCCGCGCTGGACCGCTTCGTCGACCTCGAGGAGGCCCCGATGTCGGGGGTCTTCAAGCTCTACCCGTGGGAATGGGTGCTCACCGACGAGTTCGGCAAGCACGTGCTGCGCAGCCTGCCCGAGACGTTGTGGGTCGAGCCGCTGTGGAAGACGCTGCTGTCGAACAAGGCGCTGCTCGCGGTGCTCTGGGAGATGTACCCCGGGCACCCGAACCTGCTGCCCGCCTACCTCGACAATCCCGGGCTGCTCACCGAGTACGTGCGCAAGCCGCGGCTGGGTCGGGAGGGAGCCAACATCTCGATCGTCTCCCCGGGCAGCGAGGTGTCCACCGGGGGAATCTACGGCGAGGAGGGTTACGTCTACCAGCTGTTCGACCCGCTGCCCGAGTTCGACGGCTTCCGCCCGGCGCTGGGGGCGTGGATCGTCGGCGACGGCGCCGCGGGGCTGGGCATCCGGGAGACCGTCGGGCTGGTCACCGACGACGGCGCCGCCTTCGTCCCGCACCGCATCGCGGGTTCCTGAGCTCCACCTCATCCTCTGGAGGACGACGTGACGACCCTGCTGGCGCTCGAGTCGGGATTCTGGCCGCTCATCGGTCGTGGCGTCGGCGCGATCCTGCTGTACGCGCTGGTCGGGCTGCTGCTGATGCTGCTCGGCTTCTACGCCATCGACCTGACCACCCCGGGCAAGCTCAACCGGATGGTCCGCGACGGGCTGCCGAACTCGGTCGCGGTGACCGCCGCCGGGATGGTCAGCATGGCGTTCATCGTCGTGACCGCGATCTACGGGGCCTCCGGCGCGCTGGGCGCGGGCCTGCTCGCCGCGCTGATCTTCGGCCTGGCCGGGATCGTGGCGCAGGCGGTCGCGGTCCGGCTGCTGGAGTGGGTGACCGGGATCGACATCGGCGCCGTGCTGGCCGCACCCGACCTGAAGCCGCAGGCGATCGTCGTCGCCGCCGCGCATGTGGCGCTGGGGTTGGTGGTGGCGGTCGCGATCATCTGACCCGGTGTCCGGACGGAAACTGATCACGCCTGGTGGACCGTTGCCGATGGCGCTGATGGGCGCCGTACATCCAGGCGATCTGCTGCCGTCATCCGTTGCGCAGTCGCCGGCCATCCGCGACGGGGATGCTGCGACTGTGGGTGGCCCTTTCGAGCTCCGTCTTCCCGCTGGGGTGTTCGGTCGGCGCGGACTGTTGACCAGCGCGGCGAGCCTGGGTGGCGCGGTACTGGTCGGGACGCCGTCAGCGGCGGCAGCGCAGCGCTCACCCGTGTTGTGGCAGCGGCCGGATCGGTCCGGGAGGCCGCGGGTGGCGGGGCTGCACCTGCAGTTCGGAGCAGACGCCTCGCGGGAGGTGGTGGTGTCGTGGCACACCTCCGCTTCGGTGTCCAAGCCCCGGGTCCTGCTGGGCAGCCCGGGTGGTGGTTTCGGGCATACCGTGGCGGCGGAGACGATGACCTACCGCGACGCCAGGTCCGGCACCGAGGTGCAGGTCCACCGTGCTCGGCTGCGCAACCTGTGCCCGGACACCGACTATGTCTACGCCGCCGAGCACGAGGGAGCCGCCCCCGAACTCGGCACGGTGCGCACCGCACCCCGCGGGCGCGCCGCGTTCACTTTCACCAGCTTCGGCGACCAGGGGACGCCGACCCTGGGCAAGCGCAACGGCACGACGTACGTCAACGACAACCTCGGCAGCCCGGCGGGCGGTGACGTGACGGCCGGCGTGGAGCGCATTGCGCCGCTGTTCCACCTGGTCAACGGCGACCTGTGTTACGCCAACCTGGCCACTGACCGGATCCGCACGTGGTCGGACTGGTTCGAGAACAACAGCCGCTCGGCGCGATACCGGCCGTGGATGCCTGCAGCGGGCAACCACGAGAACGAACTGGGCAACGGCCCGATCGGCTACGGCGCCTACCAGACCTACTTCACTGTTCCCGACGCCGGCGCCGATGCCCCGCTGCGCGGGCTCTGGTACGCCTTCACCGCCGGCGCGGTGCGCATCATCAGCCTCAACAACGACGACGTCTGCTACCAGGACGGCGGCAACTCCTACGTGCGCGGTTACTCCGGCGGTGCGCAGCAGCGCTGGCTGGAGGCCGAGCTCAAGTCGACCCGTGCCAACCCCGACATCGACTGGGTCGTGGTGTGCATGCACCAGGTCGTGGTGTCCACGGTGGACAAGTTCAACGGCGCCGACCGCGGCATTCGCGAGGCGTGGGTCCCGCTGTTCGATCGTCACGGGGTCGACCTGGTGGTCTGCGGGCACGAGCACCACTACGAGCGCTCGCACCCGATCCGCGGCCAGCAGCCCAACGACACGCTCACCCCGATCCCGACCTCGACCACCACGGACGTCGTGGAGACGAGCAAGGGCACCGTGCATATGGTGATCGGCGGTGGTGGCACCTCCGCACCATCCAACGCGCTGTTCTTCAGCCCGTCCCGCTGCCGGGTGATCACCGGCGTCGGCCCGGCCGACGCCGCCACCGGGAAGCGGCCACCGATCTACCTCACCGAGGACGCACCGTGGTCGGCCGTCCGCGACCCGGAGCACGCCTACGGTTTCGCCGCCTTCGACGTGGATCCCGGGACGCCCGGTGGAACCACCTCCATCCAGGTCACCTACTACGCCGTCAGCGGGCCATACGGCGACCTCACCCCGATCGACCACTTCACCCTGACCCGCCCTCGTGGCGGCCACTGAGCGCTGCTGCTGAGTCGGGATCAGGCGTCGTCGTACTCTCCGGCGTACACCCACGCCGCATAGGCCTCGAGCTCACGTTCGCAGACTGCGAGCGCCGCCACGCAGGCTTCTCGGCCGGGCGCGCCGAACACGTCGCGGTTCTTGACCTTGGCGAACCAGTTCCGGAGCTTGATCAGGTCCTCGTCGTTCTCCTCGAGCTCGGCGTAGGTGAAGTGCTCTTCCCGGTACTCCTTGCGCAGCCCGGCGACGAAGTCCCGGCCCTTGTCGAGGATCTCGTCGTACTCGTCGTCGCGGGCCGCCTGGAAGGCGGCCCGGATCTCGGGCTCGCCGGCGATCACCGAGCAGGCCAGCAGCGACGCGCTGCCCGACATGTCGAGGATGTCGCGGCGCAGCAGGCGCAGCGCCCGCTCGGCGGCCGGTCCGGCGGGCAGCGCGGCCGCCGAGTTCTGCAGGTAGATCGCGCCGAGGCCCTTCAGCCGTCGCCAGACCGCGGCGCGTAGCCGGGTCGGCTCGGAGGGAACCCGGTACACCAGTAGCAACCACCCCGCTGACCCCGCACCCGGCGCCGGCACAGCCACTTCCTCAGATCCGCTCACCGGCGCAGTGTCCCGCGCCCGCCCGTCGCCCGGGGCGGTCACTCGGTGGTGGGTGTCGTGCTGGGTCGACGTCGGCGGACAACTCGCCACAGGCTCAACGGCAGCAGGATCACCACGGTGGCGGGCAGGACCCACCACGCGGCAACCGTGGTCGTGCTGATGCCGTAGGTCAGCACCAGCGCTGCGACCACCCCGACGGCGACGCGCCAGTCGTCGCCGACGACGAAGTCGTACCAGAACATGAGGAACGCGGTGATCCGTGTGGTCATGACTGGGCCACCTGGGTGTTCGAGGAGGTCGCGGCCACGGAGGGGTCGCTCACCCCGCGCAGCACGGCGACCAGGGCGAGGGCGAACAGCGCGACGGCGGGGACCACGACGAGCAGCGCGGCGTCCGCCCCGGGCCAGTACGCGCCCGCGCCCTCAGCACCCCAGAACAGGCCGAACGAGGTCAGCATGATCCCGACGACGAACTTCATGGTGTTCTCCGGCACCCGGGCCAGCGGGGCCCGGACCGCGACCCCGGCGACGGTGACGACCAGGACCGCGGCCAGGGCGGCGACCGCGGCCAGCGGGATGTTCTGCTGGTTGGCGCCGAAGGTCAGCGCGATGAACGCGACCTCGAGCCCTTCGAGCAGCACCCCCTTGAACGACAAGGTGAAGGAGTACCAGTCGGCGACCATGCCCCGTCGGCCGGCCGGGGCTGCCCGGGCGGCGGCGAGCTGCGTGCGGAAGATGGCATCCTCGTCGTGCAGGGCCTTGAGCCCGCCGGCCCGCAGGATCGCCTTGCGCAGCCACTGCAGCCCGAAGATCAGCAGCAGCCCGCCGACGACCAGGCGCAACCCGCCCAGCGGGACCACGGTCAGCGCCGGGCCCAGCACGGCCACCACCACGGCCAGTACCCCGACACCCGCGAGGACGCCGGTGATCGCCGAGCGCCAGTCCCGGCCGGTACCCGCGGCCAGCACGATCGTCAACGCCTCGACCGCCTCGACCACGCAGGCCAGGAACACCGCTATGAACAACGCACCGCTACTCATCGCCACCTCCTCGGCGGTGTCCCGCCCCCTCGAGTTCTCTAGCTGGCAATACTAACAGCTGTTACGTCATCTCCGTGACGGCTACCAGTGGATTGAGTGGCGGCTTTCCTGTAGGCGACACAGCCGTCGGGATCCAGGGCGATCTCGAGGCTCGTGCCCCGCGGCCGTGGTTGCTGGTCGAACACGGCGGTGAGCGTGCCGACCGGACAGGTCATGACGTGGTCGTAGCCGCGGCCGCGGTAGGCCACATCGGTGACGGTGCCCGGCAGCGAGCCGTGCGGGGCCACCGCGCCTGCAGGCAGGATCCGGGTGGCGGCGGGCCGCACGGCGAGGGTGACCGGGTCCCCGACGGTGAGGTCACCGACGGCGCGGCCACGCAGGGGACGCCCGGCGACCCCGATCACCGCGGTGTCGTCCTCGGTGGCGACGACGCACCCGGGTAGCTCCCCGGCCAGGCCGGTGAAGCGGGCCACGAACGGGGTGGCCGGACGGGCGTAGATGTTCTCCGGGCGGTCGAGCTGGACGAGAGATCCGTGGTCGAGGACCCCGATGAGGTCGGCCAGGGCGAAGGCTTCGGATTGGTCGTGGGTGATGTAGACCGCGGTCGCGCCGCTCTCCCGGGTGAGGGTGGCGATCTGCACACGCAGCCGCTCGCGCAGGTCGGCATCGAGGTTGGACAGCGGCTCGTCGAACAGCAACAACCCGGGTCGGGCGACCACCGCACGGGCGAGTGCGACCCGTTGCTGCTCACCGCCGGAGAGCTCGTGGGGATAGCGCGCCGCCAGCGCACCCAGCCCGACCTGGTCCAGAACCTCCCTGGTCCGCCGCGTTGCCTCCGGGCCGGGAAGGCGGCGACGGCGCAGGGCGTACCCGACGTTGCCCTGCACGGTCAGGTGTGGCCACAGGGCGTAGTCCTGAAACACCATCGCGAGGTCGCGTCGCTCGGGCGCCACGTGCCGGCGCCCGTCGCTGACCAGGCACCCTCCGAGCCGCAGCCGCCCACCGTCAAGGCGTTCCACCCCGGCCAGCGATCGTATGAGGGTCGACTTGCCCGACCCGGAGGGTCCGAGCAGCACGAGGAACTGGCCGGCGGCGACGTCGAGGTCGATCCCGGCCAGGGCGTGCACCTGGCCGTAGCGTTTGGTCGCGCCCCGGATCTGCACCGGGTGGCCGGGGTGGTCGGCGGTGGCGTCGCCGGGGTGTCCGATGCCGTGGTCAGTCACGTGCTCTCCCGAGGTGACGCCAGCCGGCGGGGGCCAGCAGGTAGAACCCGCCCCAGGCCAGGGCGACGACGGCGAGGGCGAGTCCCACGGCGCTGACCTCCATCGCGGTGCCGCCGCCGTAGTCGTAGTTGGCCAATGCCTTGGTGATGCCGACGGAGACCGGTGGGTGGTCCGGCGGGTAGAGCAGCTGGGATACCGGGAGCTCGAGCAGCGTGCTGGCGAAGGTGAGGACCCAGGCCGCGAGCACGGGCCGGGCCAGCAGCGGGAGCACGGTGCGGATCCAGGAGCTGGTCGCCCCGGCGCCGTGCACCCGTCCGGCTTCGCGCAGGGACTCCTGGACCTGTCCGACGCTGCCCAGTAGCACCCGTGAGGTGGAGGGCAGCGCAGTGGCTAAGTAGCCCAGCACCAGCAGCGTGGTTGTCTCGTAGAGGTGGATCCCCAGCCGGTTGGTCAGCGGAAGGTTGTAGGTGAAGATGTAGCCGGCCGCGAACACGATGCCCGGCAGCGCCACCGCGGTCAGCAGCAGCAGATCCAGCAGCCGGGAGCTGAGCCTGCCACCGCGGGTGGTCAGGATCCGGGCGACGGCCACCCCCAGCACTGCGGTGGCGGTGGCGGTGATGGCGGCCAGGCGCGCGGAGTACAGCAGCGGTTCGCGCAGTGCGGAGCTGGCCAGGACGCGCTGGTAGTTCGCCAGGGTGACGCCGTGGTTGCCGACCAGCGAGCCGAGCCCGTTGATCACCGACGCCGAGATCGCCCCGAGGGTGGGCACCCCCAGGCCGGCGACGACCAGGCCGAGCAGCGCGGCCACGGTCAGCATCTGTGCCGGTGCCGAGAGCCGGTAGCGGCGTGCTGGGCGGCTGCGTCCGCCCAGCACCCGGTAGCTGCGCCCGCGCAGCGCCCGGGACTGGGCCAGCAACGCCAACCCGGCCAGGGCCATCAACATCCAGCCGACCGCGGCGGCCACCGGGAACCGGATCGGGAAGCTGTCCACCGCGTTGTACAAGGTGAACGTCGCGACCGGGAAGTGCGCGTCGTTGGCCAGCGTGGCGGCCACCCCGAAGTCGCTGACCGACTCGGCGAACACGATCGCCAGTGCCGACCAGACTGCTGGCCCCAGCAGCGCCACCACCACCCGCAGCGCCGCCAGCCGGCCCCCGCCGTGCACCCGGGCCGCGGACTCGAACTCCTCGCCGAGGCCGCGCAGCGCAGCCGAGATCGCCAGATACGCGAAGGGCAGACCTTTCACCGTGAGCACCACGATCACCCCGAACGGCCCGTAGAACGTGCGGCGGAACCCGGACACGTCCAGTCCGAGCAGCTCCAGCACACCGGCGGGCTCCAGCAGCCGTTCCCAGCCCAACGCGACGAGGTAGGACGGCGCGAGCAGCAACGCGAACATCGCCGCGGTCCACACCGCGCGGCCACGGACGTTCGTGCGCAGCACTGCCCACGCGACGGCGAACCCGAGTCCCGCGGCGATCACCGCGGTGGCCACCCCGACCACCAGCGAGTTGAGCAGCCCCTGCAGCAACGGTCCTTGCAGCGCCTGCGAGAAGCTCGACAGGGTGAACCATTGCGGTCCCTGTTCGAACAGCCGGGGGGAGAACGCGACCAGCAGGAACAGCAGGATCGGCAGGACCAGGATCGCGACGATGAGCACCCAGAACACCAGGAACGGCGTCCCCCGCAGCCGCGACAGGTTCAGCCGCAGCCGGGGGTCGGTGCCCCCGATCCCGTCGCGCGGTCCCACGCCGGCCGGCACCGGCGCCGCGACGGTGGTGCTCCCCATGATCGACACTACTTGATCGTCGTGTCGAAGAAGGTGTTGACCTCACCTTCGAGCGGTCCCCAGAAGTACGGGTCGAGCTTCTGGTAGGCGGTGGGGAACGCCGGCAGGGCCGGCAACGCGTTCACCCCGGGCACGACCGGCCAGAACAGGGAGTCGCCGGTGGGGTCGCCCTGCTGCATCGCCTGCTGCCCGGCCGGGGACAACACGAACTCGACGAACTTCTTCGCCTCGTCCTGCACCGCGGGCGGAGCGGCCTTGTCGATCCCGATGACCCCGGGCAGCAGCGTCGACTTCGGCAGATAGACGATCTTCGGATCGAAGGTGGCGCTCTTGGGTGCCTTCGCGACCTCGCCGGTCGCCGCCGAGCTCTGGATCAGCCCGTAGGCGATCTGGCCGGTCTCCAGGGCGTGCAGGGTGTCGCCGTTGGTGGGGAACACGTGCAGCCCGTTGCCCTTGAGCTGACGCAGGTAGTTCTCCCCGGCGGCAACGCCGCCGCTCTGCCCGCCCAGCTGGTTCATCAGCCCCGCGATGAACGGGTACGTCGGCCCCGACTGGGACGGGTCGTTCATGCCGACCAGGTCCTGGTAGGCCGGCCCGAGAAGATCCTGATACGACGTCGGTACGTTCGTGGCCTTCGCCGCGTTGTAGATCACCGCGGCCATCACCGTCGTGCTCACCGGGACAGCGGAGTGATCGGCGGGTACCAGCGCCTGCCCGACCTGGTTCAGCGCCGTCGGCGAGGTGTAGTCGAGCAGCTGACCCTGCTGATCAAGGGTGGCGAACGCAGTGTCACCGTCGACCCACAGCGCGCCCCACTGCGGGTTGTTCTTCTCCGCCGCCACCTTCGTGAGCAGCGGGCCCGTGCTGTCATCGACGAGGTCGACCGGGATCCCGGTCGCCGCGCTGAACGCCTTGGTGACCGGTGCGTCATAACCCTGCGCCGAGTAGATCACCAGTGGCGGGGCAGAGCTTGCTGAGCTACCGCAGCCCGCGAGGACCGTCGCGGTCACCGTGCCCAGCACGGCGCCGACGAGCGCCCGCCGGCGATGACGGCAAGTCATGATCCTCTCCCTCGTTCGGGTCGGTTGCGCAACCTGACTAACGGCTGTTATAAACGCTGCGTGACGAGGCTGGCCGGCATGCGGCCGGAGGATGACCGACGGGTGAACCGATCGGGACATTTCCGCGACGATGCACAGGACCTGGCACACGCCGATGACTAGCAACTCGATGCCTGCGAGCACGAACACGCCGGCCACGGCCAACATGATCGACGATAGCGGGACATGAACCGCGCTGGTGCGGCTCATGTCCCCCACGCATTGATCATGAGGTCCAGCGGGGGAGCGCGTGCCACCCGACTCGAACCGAGCCGGAGGTACGCGGCACCCGCTCCGGCTCGATCTGAAGCGACCTGCCGGCCGCCGTCGCCATCGTCACGCCCCGTCCAGGATCACGGTCACGATGAACTTCTCGACGTCGTTGTCGCGGTCGGCTGCTACGACCACCTTGACCCGGGTGAGCCTGCACCTTTGACCTCGACCCTACTTGATCTCTGTCGCGTCGAAGACGATGTGCAGCGTCACGTAGATCTGCCAGGTATCTGTTGGGCGGCCCCCGCCGGGACCGAGCTGGACGCGGTCGAAGCTGCTCACGAGGGTGCGCAACCCGGCCGGGTCGACGCGGGCGTACTCGGCCAGAACCACGTAGTCCAGGGTCGTCATCGATGAGCTGGACGGCCGTCGGTTCCGGTGTGAGCACGTGACCACCGTGGGCACGGCCAGGTCCGACGCGCATACCCTGAGCAGCGTGCAGGCACCCCGACTGGTCGCCACGGACGTGGACGGAACGCTGCTCGACGACGACGAACGGGTCAGCCCACGGGCGGCGGCCGTGATCGGCAGGTTGGCCGCCGCAGGTGTCGGCTTCGTGCTCGTGACGGGCCGGCCGCCGCGCTGGATCCCGCCGGTGGCGATGCAGCTCGGGGTGGCCGGGCTGGCCGTGTGCGCGAACGGTGCCGTGCTCTACGACGCGGTCACCGACGAGGTGGTGTGGGCGTGCGCGCTGGCCATCGAGACGCTGGCCCACCTCGCGACTGCCGCCGCCGAGGCGCTTCCCGGGTGCGGGTTGGCCGTGGAGCGGATCGGCGTCGGGGCGTTCGACGGCGGTGCCGCGCAGTTCGTCGCCGAACCCGACTACCAGCACGCCTGGCCCAACCCCGACAACAGCAACGCCCCCCGCTCGGAGCTGCTGGCCAGGCCCGCGGTGAAGCTGCTCATCCGGGCACCGGAGCTGACCAGCGACGCGATGGTGGCCGCGCTTCGCCCGCTCGTCGGCGACGCGGCGGACCTCACGTTCTCGAACCGGCACGGGCTGGTCGAGGCGGCCTCGCCGGGGGTGACCAAGGCGACCGGGCTGGCCGAGGTGGCCCGACGGTTCGGCGTCGACGCCGCCGACGTCGTCGCGTTCGGTGACATGCCCAACGACCTGGAGATGCTGCGCTGGGCAGGGCACGGGGTGGCGATGGGCAACGCGCACCCCGCACTCGTCCAGGTCGCCGACGAGGTCACGGCGTCGAACATTGACGACGGGGTGGCGCTGGTGCTGGAGCGTTGGTTCTAGCCGACCGGCGGGACGCGCCAGCGGCTGCGACGTGACGACCAACGGTCCCGGAGCTCACCCGAGCCGAGCTGCTCGGCGCGGGCGACCTACCGCTGCGGGCGGGTGAACTCGCCGTCACGCGCACCAGCCAGGAAGGCGTCCCACTCGGCGTCGGTGAAGGCCAGGACGGGGCCGGTGCCGTGCTGCTTGGTGTCGCGGACACCGATCCAGCCGGGGGTGAACGCCACCTCGACGCACTGGGAGTTGTTGTCCCCGCCCGTGTAGCTGCTGGTGAACCAGGTGGCGCCGGTGAAGTCCGGTTCAGCGGGGGTCATCCGGAGGGCCTTCCGTGAGCCGTCGTGCCAACGCGCGGAGCCTACTCTCGGTCTCGACCGGGCCGAGCGCGGCTGCCTGCATGGCACCCCACAGCGCGTCGTAAGCGCGGACGGTCTGCTTGTCGTCGACGTAGCGGGCGTCGTCGAGATCCTCGCAGTAGCCAGGTGTTCAAGCTGCTCGGCCATCACCTCTCGGCCGCCCACCATCCGGCGCACGCACGACTCGGACAGCACGAAGCTGAGCCTCGGGGAGTCGTCCCGATCCAGCGCATGCGTCGGGTTCCAGTGGGAATGGTGAATCACCGGTTCACGCCCTCCACGCGCCGCGCCGCCCTTGAATCGGTCGGCCAAGTGGCGGGGAGGTGCAAGACGCTGTTCACAGCCTCCGTGGTCAGGCGCAAAAACCGCGCCTCGGCCCCCTTGGATCCAACATGACACTAGGGCGTGTCTGCGGGATCTTGATGTTCGGGTGCGGTAGATCTTGCTCATGCATGCTCGTCATGATCTGACTGATGTTGAGTGGGCGCGTCTGGAGCCGTTGTTGCCGGATCGCACGCCGTGTCGGGGTGGGCGGTG
>JBBSGM010000030.1:0-36733 GCA_038254065.1 Mycobacteriales bacterium
ACAGGCTCAAAGGCTTCCGTGCGGTGGCCATGCGCACCGACAAGCGCGAGTTCGTCTTCCGCGGCACCGTCGACGTCGCCTCCATCAAGATCTGGCTCCGCACCCCAACCAAGGAAGATCCACCAGACACGCCCTAGTGGCCACGAACTCCCGCATTGGCACACTCCAGTACCGCAGCAGCGCGAGCAGACCGCGTTGCTGCGGCCGGTCAGCTCCGCGCCAGCAGGTCGAACTCGCCGTCGCGAACTCCGGCGTGGAACGCCGCCCACTCCGACGCGGTGAACCGCAGCGTCACCCCCGACTTGACAGCGTGCACGTGAGTCTCGGCGCCCACGGTGCGCACGGTCACGGCGCCGTTGGCGCTGGGTGCACCGGTGGCCACCTCCTGGGTGAACCCGGTCCACTGGTCGGGGGTGAAGGCGATGACCGGGCCCGCACCACCGTCCTTGGTGTCCCGCAGCAACATGCCCCGCTCGGCCGGAGCCACTTCGACGCAGTCCAACCTGTTGCAGGAGTAGCGGGACGTGCGCCACCTGTGTTTACCCATAGGTGTGCTCCGTTCAGTCCAGTGCCGCCCGGCGGGCGGTGATCATCTCGCGCGACTCGGCCGCACCCAGCGCATCCGACTGCAGGCGGTCCCGCCGGTAGAGGTAGCCCGCGACCTGATGGTACTCGGGGACGTAGACCGCGCCATCGGGATAGCCGACGTAGCCGATGGACTGGGTGGCAGCGAAGCCGAGCAAGGTGAAGGCGCCGACGATGCCGTCGTGCACCGCGACCGACCGCGGCATCACCTGCACCGTAACGTTGTCCCGCTCCGTCATTGCGAGCAGGTGGTCGAGCTGGCCTCGCATCACCTCCGGGCCCCCGACCGGCCGGTCGAGCGCGTCCTCCTCGATGACCACCGCCAACTGCAGCGGGTTGTCGGCGGCGAACAGGCGCTGCTGGCGGGCCAGCCGGAAGTCCACCACCCGGCCGTAGTGCAACGGCGAGACCTGGTCGTCGGCGACCAGAGCGGCGGCGTAGCCGGCAATCTGCAGCAGACCGGGGATGACCAGCGGGCCGTAGGCGAACTCGCTGCTGGCGAAGCCCTCCAGGCCCACGAACAGCCGGATGTCCTGCGGAATCACCGGCCCCCAGGGCGTCCACCAGGTCCGCCGGCCGGGCTTCTCGACCAGGGACGCGAGTCGCTCCCCGTCGGCCGCGGGCACGCCGTAGAACCGCATCAGCGCCCGGACGTCGTCGGGCTGCTGCACGATCCGCCCGGTCTCCAGGTAGTTCATCCGCGACGTGCTGCAGCCGATCATCTTCGCGCCCGTGGCCTGGGTCTCGCCGAGCCGCTCCCTGGCCTGGCGCAGCTCGTTGCCGACCAGCCAGGCCAGCGCGGACGGGTCGGTCCGGATCATCGCCATCACCTCCGGCGCGGATCCTCTCATCCTCGTCCAGCAGGAGAACACGCGGGTGACACTGCAGTCTTACGACGTGGATATCCACATACATGCTTGTCCGCGGTAGTCGATCATCGCCTGCGCGGTGGCCGGCCGGGTGGTCGAAACGCGGAGCCTGCGGGCCGCCCCGCTTGCGCGGAGAGGAAATTCGTGGAACCGGCTTTGTCAGTCGCCGCATCGTGAGACGCTCGCCGAACGCGTCGCTGCGCTTTCCTGCGTCGCGCAGGAAATTGACCGACAACGAGGAGAAACCTGTGCTCACCTATGCGGATCGGGCGGCACGCGGCCTGCTCTCCAGCGCCGTCGCCTTCGAGTCCGATCCTTTCGGAAACCCGGGCTCGCGATTCGCCCTCGCGGGCTTCACCACCGGAACCGACATCGGCACGAGCCTGACGTCCCCGGTCGGGACTCGGCCGTGGGGCCTGCGACGGGCCCGCCCGGCCCGGGCCGGGCGGACCTTGGCACCGTGGACCTACGACGAGTCCCGCCAGCTGGCGGTGGATGTCGACGGCGTGCCGCTGATTGACTCGGCCGTGCACGGTGACCCGACGGCCGAGACGACGTCGACCACCGATGGTGAGGACCGACCGAGCTCCGAGGACTGGGACAACGACTGATGACGGTGCTGATCCTGGCACCCGAACACGACCTCACCGCCGACCGGATGGTGGCCCACCTGCAGCGTCGGGAGGTGCCGGCGGCGCGCTTCGACACCGCCTGGTTCCCGCAGCGCGCCCATCTCGCCGCGACCCTGCACGACGGCGCCTGGGCGGGAACGCTCACCTTCGGTGAGCGCTGCGTCGCGCTGGATGAGCTGCGATCGATCTGGTATCGCTCGCCGTCGGCATTCGAGCTGCCGCCCGCGTTGTCCCCGGCCGAGCGGCACTGGGCGGCAGGCGAAGCCAAGCTGGGTCTCGGGGGCGTACTGTCGGCGTTGCCCGTCCTCTGGGTGAACCAGCCGTCGCGCGTCGCCGACGCCGCGTTCAAGCCGCTTCAGCTCAGGGTCGCCGCAATGTGTGGATTGGCCGTCCCGGAAACGCTGATCACCAATGACGACACCGCCGTGCGGTGCTTTGCCGGAACCGGAGAGACAGTCAGCAAGGCTCTGGGAGCCCCGTCCATCCGGGAGCAGAACATCCGGATGACGGCGTTCACCCATGTTCTCGACGACGCCGACCTCGACGATCTGCGCGGTGTCGAAGCGACGGCACACCAGTTCCAGCGGTGGGTGCCCAAGGACTACGAAGCACGCGTGATCGTCGTGGGTGCTGCGGTCTTCGCCGCCGGAATCCATGCGGGCACGTCCGAGACGTACGTGGACTGGCGCAACAGCTACTCCGATCTCGCCTACAGCCGGCCGTGCCCACCCGAGTCCGTTCGCGACGGGGTGGTGCGTTACTGTCGCGAGTTCGGACTCGTCTACGGTGCCTTCGACTTCGTCGTACGCCCCGACGGTTGCTGGGTGTTCCTCGAATGCAATGCCGGCGGTCAGTACGGATGGATCGAGGACGCCATTGACGCACCGATCACGACTGCACTGGCCGACGTCCTGGCAGCGGGGGCGGTGCCGTGACGATTCCGGACTGGCCGCGGCAAGCTCGCGCCCTCGCCGCCGCCATGGTGGCGGCGGGTGCGCTCCAGGACCACCGGTGGCGCGCCGCCGTCGAGTCGACGCCACGGCACGCGTTCGTGCCCCGGTTCCACGTCCAGCGCGACGGTGGCTGGGTCTCGATCGACGCCGCCGACCCCATCTGGCGGGACGCGGTGTACACCGACACCGCGCTCATCACGGCCCTGCTGCCCGACGGCGCCGGCCGACCCACGGTCGTGTCCTCGTCGACGGCGCCCGCCCTCATGCTGCGCATGCTCGAAGCGCTCGATGTCCACGACGGGCACCGTGTCCTGGAGATCGGCACCGGCACCGGCTACAACGCCGCACTGCTGTGCCACCGGCTCGGCTCACCGCAGGTGTTCTCCGTCGACATCGGCGCCGACCTCGTCACAGCGGCGAGGGAGCGGCTCGCGAGATGCGGCCACACACCGGGGCTCGCGACGCGCGACGGCGCCGCCGGCTTCCCGGAGAACGCGCCCTACGACCGCATCATCGCCACCTGCTCGGTCCCGGCGGTGCCGTGGGCGTGGGCCGAACAGCTCGCCGTCAGTGGCCTGCTCCTGGTCGACTACAAGATCGGCTTACACGCCGGCAGCCCGATCCTGCTGCGCCGTCACGAGGACCGCCTCGAAGGCCGCTTCCTGCCGAAGTGGGCCGGTTTCATGGGCATCCGTGAGCGCGACGGCGCGTTGCCCGCGCGCACGCGCGTCGAGCACCGCGGGCCGGCTGCCATGACCACGACTCGGCTGCCGCCCACACCCTGGGACGCGCTGGTCCCTTGGTTTCTCGCCCATCTGCAGGGCCCGCCCGTCACCGGGTTCGGTTATCACGGTGGCGGCCTGGAGTGGGCCACCTACTCCGCCGAGGACGGCTCCTGGTGCGAGGTGGGCCTCCAGGCGGACCCTGACGGTATCCGAGCCGTCCGACAAGGTGGGCCACACCCGATCTGGACAGCCGTCGAGCAGGCACACGCGCGGTGGCGGGCGGACGGCGAACCCGGCTGGGACCGGTTCGGCCTCACGCTGAGACCCGACGGACAACCCCGATGGTGGCTCGACGACCCGTCGAACCGGCTGGACTTCACCACCGGCCGCCCAGCGGCATAGGGTGCCGGAGTGGATCGCGAGGAGCCGCAGTCCCCGACGATCGACCCGGGGTCGCCTGACCCGCACACCGTCGACCGGGTGCTCGGGGGCGCCCACCACAACCCGCACGCCGTGCTCGGCGCGCATCCACACCTGGACGGCACCGTCGTCCGCACCCTGCGGCCGCACGCTGACGAGGTGCACGTGCTGCTCGGTGGAGACCCGGACCGGTCGTACCCGTTGACCAAGGTGCACGACGCCGGGCTGTTCTCCGGCGTCGTCCCCGGGCGGCCCGGCGACTACCGGCTCGCCGTGCGCTACGGCACGGACATCCACGTCGTCGACGACCCCTACCGCTGGCTTCCCACGCTCGGCGAGGTCGACCAGCACCTGATCAGCGAGGGCCGCCACGAGCGCCTGTGGGAGGTTCTGGGTGCGCATCTGCGCCGCTACGACACCCCGTCAGGGCCGGTCGCCGGTACCAGCTTCGCAGTGTGGGCGCCCACCGCGCAGGGCGTACGCCTCACCGGCGACTTCGACAGCTGGGCCGGCTGGGCCCATCCCATGCGGTCCCTGGGCAGTTCAGGGGTATGGGAGATCTTCGTGCCAGGAGTGACCGAAGGCGCCCGGTACAAGTTCCGCATCCTCGGCAGGGACGGCCGCTGGCGCGACAAGGCCGACCCGCTGGCCTTTCGCGCCGAGATCCCGCCGGCCACCGCCTCGGTCGTCCACGCGTCGCGCCACGAATGGGCAGACGCGGAATGGATGACCGCCCGGGCCCACGATGCGCCACATGCCCGGCCGATGAGCATCTACGAGGTGCACCTCGGTTCGTGGCGACAGGGCCTGGGCTACCGAGAGCTTGCCCGCGAGCTCGTCGACTACCTGGACGAGACCGCCTTCACCCACCTCGAGCTGCTGCCGGTGGCCGAGCACCCGTTCGGCGGCTCGTGGGGCTACCAGGTCACCTCGTACTACGCGCCGACAGCGCGGTTCGGGGATCCTGACGACTTCCGATACTTCGTCGATCACCTGCACCGCGCCGGCTACGGCGTGATCATCGACTGGGTGCCCGCGCATTTCCCGCGCGACGAGTGGGCGCTGGCCCGCTTCGACGGCGGCCCACTCTACGAGCACGCCGACCCGCGCCGTGGCGAGCAGCCCGACTGGGGCACGCTGGTGTTCGACTTCGGCCGCCGCGAGGTGCGCAACTTCCTCGTCGCCAACGCGCTGTACTGGCTCGAGGAGTTCCACATCGACGGGCTGCGGGTCGACGCCGTCGCCTCGATGCTGTACCTCGACTACTCCCGCCCCGAGGGCCAGTGGCTGCCCAATGTGCACGGCGGCCGGGAGAACCTCGACGCGGTGGCGTTTCTGCAGGAGATGAACGCGACGGTTTACCGGAACCATCCCGGCGTCATCACCATCGCCGAAGAGTCCACCGCGTGGCCCGGGGTCACCCGACCCACGCACCTCGGCGGTCTCGGTTTCGGCTTCAAATGGAACATGGGCTGGATGCACGACACGCTCGACTACACCGCGCGCGACCCGATCTACCGGGGCTATCACCACAACCAGATGACGTTCTCGCTGATGTACGCGTTCAGCGAGAACTACGTGCTCCCACTCAGCCACGACGAGGTGGTGCACGGCAAGGGCTCGCTGTGGGCCCGGATGCCCGGCGACGACTGGAACAAGGCCGCAGGCGTGCGGGCGCTGCTCGCGTTCATGTGGGCCCATCCCGGCAAGCAGCTGGTGTTCATGGGTGGGGAGTTCGGGCAGGTCCGGGAGTGGGCCGAGCAACGGTCGCTGGACTGGGACCTGCTCGCCGACCCGCTGCACGGTGGACTGAGGGCGCTGGTCGGGGACCTGAACCGGGCCTACCGCGCACACCCCGCGCTGTGGACGCTCGACACCACACCCGAAGGCTTCTCCTGGATCGATGCCAACGACGCCGCGGGCAACGTGCTCAGTTTCCTGCGCCACGGCATCGACGCCGAAGGTCGGCCGGTCGTGCTGGCGTGCATCGCCCATTTCGCCGGGAGGCCGAACGAGGACTACCGGGTCGGGCTGCCCTTCGCCGGGCGGTGGCGGGAGGTGCTCAACACCGATGCCGCGAGCTACGGCGGGTCGGGCGTGGGCAACCTCGGCCTGGTCGAGGCCGACGAGACGCCATGGCACGGCCGGTCGGCGTCGGCGGCGTTGCGGCTGCCGCCGTCGGGGGTGCTGTGGCTGGCGCCGGAGGCATCAGTACCCGAGGTGGTCGAGCCGCCGGCACCCGCCGTTCCCGCGCCGACCGTCACCCCGGTGACCCCCGGCCCCACGGGACCGCGAGCTGCGTCATCGTCGGGCGGTGGTGCCGGTGGATGACCGCAGAATCAGAAGAGCACGCGGGCGAGCGCCCGGCGCGCCGAGCTGACCCGCTGGTCGTCGGCCGGGAACAGCTCGAACAAACCCACCAGATGCTCGCGGACCCGGTCGCGGTCCTCTCCGACGCTCCGCCCGGCGGTGCTCACCAGCCGGGAGAACGCCTCCTCCACGCGATCACCGGCGACCTCGGCGTCGGCCGCGGCGAGCTGGGCGTCGACGTCGTCGGGGTCGGCGTCGGCGCGCGCGATCGCGGACGGGTCGGCACGCTGCGCCCTGGCCAGGAACCGGACCTGCGACAACGCGGCCGCAGCCTGCTCGTTCGCCGGCTCGACGTCGAGGATCTGCTGGTAGACGGCCTCGGCGGCCGGATAGTCGCCCAGCTCGAGGGCGTCCTCGGCGGCGGCGAACCGTGGGTCGTCCGGCTCCTCGGCCTCCGCTGTTTCGGTCCCTGCCCGCAGCTGCGCCTCACGGATGCCGGGCATCCGGTCACGCAGCTGGTCGATCATGGAGTCGATCGCCAGCCGGACCTGCGGCTCGGGCAGTGCACCGTTGAACAGCTCCAATGGCTGGCCGTTGACCACCGCGAGGACCATCGGGATCGACTGCACGCCGAACGCCTGTGCGATGCGTGGGTTGGCGTCGACATCCACCTTTGCAAGCACCCAGGTGCCGCCGCCCGCCAGGGCGAGCCGCTCCAGCACCGGCGAGAGCTGCTTGCACGGCTCGCACCAGGTGGCCCACAGGTCGACGACCACCGGGACCTGCAAGGACAGCTCCAGGACGTCGCGCTGGAACGTCTCCTCGGTGACGTCGAGCACCCAGCTGCCATCCTCTGGGCCGGCACCGGCGGGCTGCGGGCGGGCGGCCGACTCGGAACGGGCCTTGAGCGCGGAGAGATCGACTGCGCCGGCCATCGCGGAGGACAGCGCGGCCGTCTGAGCTGCCTGCCGAGGATTGGGTCGGGACACGCCGCCCATCCTGACATGTTCGCGCCGCGGAGGCCGGACTCCCCCACCGCCCCACCCGTACCGACCCCAATCCGCATCCGACCAGCACCGTCTCCGGAGCGCTCGATCCCCCGAGATCGATCACTGGACCAACGGAGTACCAGACCGAGGTCGCGCTCGTTGACGATATGAGCGTGACGCAGCGGCAGTGCCGGCGGCACGCCTCGGCTCTGACCGCCCGGCCGCATCCAGCGGCTTCCGTCCACCGGAGGACCCGCATGAGCACGGAGAAGACCGTTGCTGACCGCCTGCTCACCGACGCCCGGAAGAGGACCGCGCGCCAGGAGCGTGCGAAGCTCGGCAAGGTAGCCATGATCACCGGCATCGTCGCGGTGCTGGTCAGCCCGGTCTCGATCGCCGGGTGGATCGTGGGCGTCGTGGCGCTGGTCCTGGGTGCGGTAGCCGTCCGCCGGCCGGTCTCGGCCAAGCAGGCGAAGATCGCCCTGGTGCTCGGATTCGCCGCCCTGGTGATCGCTACGTTCTTCTTCACCCTGAACTTCGTGAGATTCGTGGTTCAGTGAGCTGACCTTCTCGCGTACGGATGGCTGGGCCGAACCTCAGGACCGGTCGAGTGCCCGGTCGACACGGTCGACCTTGGCTTGCAACTGCCCGCCGTACCCCGGTCTGATGTCGGCTTTCAGCACCAGGCTGACCCTGGGCGCGCGGGCCAGCACGGCCTCGACCGCGCGCTTCACCACGTCCATGGCCTCGTCCCAGGTCTCGGCCTCGATCGTGGTGAACATGCTGGTGGTCTCGTTGGGCAGCCCGGACTCCCGGACCACTCGCACGGCCTCGGCGACCGCATCCCCGACACTGTCCGACCCGCCCCCGGAGGGAGCCACACTGAACGCCACGAGCATGCCCACCAGCCTGCCGCACAGGTGGTGTCGCCCGCGACCCCCCGCCGGCCGGTCCTGGCCGCCGTCCCGATCCGTCCCGCGTCAGCGCCTCCGGCCCGCACACACTGCTAGCGTCCCTGCCATGGCGAGCCGTGACCCACTCCCGTTCGACCCGATCTCCCGGGCGGCGGACCTGTGGACCGAGCGGATCGGGCCGGCCGGCACGATGGCCGCCGTCACGAGCGTCATGCGGGTGCAGCAGATCCTGCTCTCCGCCGTGGACGCCGCGCTGCGCCCGCACGGGTTGACCTTCGCTCGGTACGAGGCCCTCGTGCTGCTCGACTTCTCCCGCCGCGGCCTGCTGCCGATGCGGGTGATGGGCGAACGGCTGCAACTTCATCCGACGAGCGTCACCAACATCGTCGACCGCTTGGAGGGCGATGGGCTGGTACGCCGCATCCCGCATCCGACCGACCGCCGCGCGACCCTCGTGGAGATCACCGAGGCCGGCCAGAACCGGGTGGAGCAGGCGACGAAGTCGGTGACCGAGGTCGACTTCGGTCTGCAGGGGCTGACCACGGACCAGGAGGCACAGCTCACCGGGCTGCTCGGCTTGGTCCGCCGGGCTGTCGGCGACTTCGCCTGAGCTCACTCGCCGTCCCGGCCCGGATCTCGCGGCGGCCCGGCCGGCGGCCGTCCGGCGCCATCCGCCCCACCGCGCCGATGCCCCGTTCCGCCACCCCCGGGCCACCGCCGCATCGTCTGACCGCGGCGGGTTCGGCGGGCACCACGCCGGGTGACCCGACCGTACCGCCCCCCACGGTGCCGCCGGGCCACGCAGTACCCCGTGACCCCGCCCCCCGTTGACCCCGCCACGACACACAGCGAACACGTCACCAGATCCATTTCGAGCCTCCATCCCCACTGTTGACACCGGTTGCAGCAACAGAGTTGACAGTAGCTCTCGGCACCGACAAGATGGCCACATGACCACGAACCGGCTGACCGGTATCGGCGTCGTCCTGCGTGCCGCTCGTCGTGAGAAGGGCTGGTCACAGACCGAAGCCGCCCGCCGCCTTGCGGCTCTCGGTGCCGAGCGCGGCGTACCCACGGCAAGTCCGGCGAGTCTGAAGGCGCAGCTCTCCCGATGGGAGAACGGGCACGCTGCGCCCGAGCAGCCATACCGGAAGCTGCTCGGGGAGCTGTACGAACACGACCACCTCGCTCTCGACCTCCCCCGGGTCGGTGTCCCGCCCGCCGACGGTGAAGGCCTGCGAAACCTGCTGGACGAGGCCGCCGCCGTCGACGAGCCGGCCCTCGAGCTGCTGCGGGCGCAGCTCGCGGTCACCCGCGAGCTCGACCACCGGTTGGGGGCGGCCGGAACAGCCGACAGCGTGCGCGCCCAGCTCGGCCAGCTCACCCGCCTCCTCGACCACACCATCGCGGTCCCGGGCCGTCGCGCGGTCGCCGGCCTGCTCGCCGAGACAGCGTTGTTGGCCGGTTGGCAGGCCCTCGACCAGGACCGCATCGACGAGGCGTGGGACCGGCATGGCCAGGCTCGGGCCGTCGCGCGGGAAGCCGACGTTCCCGGACTGCACGCCGAGGCGCTCGCCGGTCAGGCCGCGGTGCTGCTCGAGTTGGGCCGCCCCGCCGCCGCGGTGGAGTTGCTCGAAGGTGCAGGCCCGGATGCGGGGGGCTGCGTCGGTCCGCACCTCGTCGCCTCCGCCTGGGTCGCCGCAGCCCTGGGTGCGGCCCGGGCCGCAGGTGGCGACATCGAAGGGGCCCGACACGCGTTCGACGCCGCGGAGCGGCTCGCCGCGCCGCCGGGCTCGCGGCCCGACCTGGCCAGTCCCGGGCTGGACCTCGACTACGACGGGGTACACCGCTGGCGAGGTGCTGCCCTCGCGCCCCTGGGCGACGTGCAGGAGGCCGCCCGGCTGCGTGACCTCGTCGCCGCGGAGCGACCGGTCCGACAGCGGGCGGCGCTGGAGGCGGATCTTGCAATCGCCTTGGCGGTACAGGGCGCTGATGACGCCGCCGCGCACGCCCGGTCGGCCCGGCTCACCGCGGCGCGCATCGGCTCACATCGTGTCCGCGCCCGGCTCGACTCCGCCGCTGGTGCCCATCAGGTCGGGAACCAGGAATGACCAGATCCGGGCCGGGCGCACGGGCTCAGCCGACCCCGACGGCGTCGATCAGCTCGTCGGAGGCGCGGTACGGGTCGAGCTCGCCCGCGACGACGACGTCATGCACACCCGCGCCGCGGGCGGCCTCCGTCTTCAGGATCGGCGGTGCCCACTATCCGCCGTCCGCCCCGCTCCGGTCGCTCCCGGCAGGCGGGGACCCGCAGCACGAGGGCGTCACCCTGACCCCCGCCGCCGCACAGCGCCGCCGCGCCGACACCGCCACCCCGGCGGCGCAGCTCGAGGACCAGGTGCAGCACGATGCGGGCACCGGACATGCCGATCGGGTGGCCGAGCGCGATCGCCCCGCCGTTGACGTTCACCTTGTCTGCACCGACCCCGAGCTTGCGCGTCGAGACGATGCCGACGGCGGCGAACGCCTCGTTGATCTCGATCAGGTCGAGGTCGGTCGGGGAGACGCCCTCCTTGGCGCAGGCCTTCTCGATGGCATTGGCGGGCTGCTCGTGCAGGCTGCAGTCGGGTCCGGCGACGACGCCGTGCGCGCCGATCTCGGCCAGCCAGGTCAGGCCGAGATCCTCGGCCCTGGCCCGGCTCATGACCACCACGGCGGCGGCACCGTCGGAAATCGGCGAGGACGACCCCGCCGTGATGGTGCCGTCGGAGGAGAAGGCGGGCCGAAGCTTGCCCATGCTCTCGGTCGTGGCGTCCGGGCGGATGCCCTCGTCGGAGTCGACCACCACCGGATCGCCCTTGCGCCGCGGAATGCTGATCGCGGTGATCTCCTCGGCGAAGGTGCCGTCCGCGGCCGCCGCGCCGGCGCGCCGGTGCGACTCCGCCGCGAAGCGGTCCTGTTCCTCGCGGGTCAGCCCGTAGCGCGAGTTGAACTTCTCGGTCGACGCGCCCATCGAGATCTGGTCGAACGCACAGAACAGCCCGTCGTGGGCCATGTGGTCCTGCATGGCGACGTCACCGTACTTGTAGCCTTCGCGGGACTTGGCCAGCAGATGGGGGGCCTGGGTCATCGACTCCTGGCCACCCGCGACGATGAGGTCGAACTCCCCGGCCCGGATCAGCTGGTCAGCCAGCGCGATCGCGTCGATGCCGGACAGGCAGACCTTGTTGATGGTCAGTGCCGGGACATCCATCGGGATCCCGCCGGCCGCAGCGGCCTGCCGGGCGGGGATCTGGCCGGTTCCGGCGGTGAGTACCTGGCCCATGATCACATACTGCACCAACGCCGGAGCGACACCACCGCGTTGCAGGGCGGCCTTGATCGCGAACCCACCGAGCTGCGCGCCCGAGAAGTCCTTCAGCGAGCCCAACAGCCGCCCCATCGGTGTACGGGCACCGGCGACGACAACGGATCCGGACACTGCGACCTCCCGGCGGCTGCAACAGCGCAATACCGCGACCTTACCTGCGCGATCGCCCGGTTCCGATCCGTCGGACCGGACCGGCGCAGTGAGACCACGCACACGGCCTGATCGCGGCTACATTGCCAACTCATGACAGCTGACACATCTGCGGTGGGCGGGCTCGTGACCGCCGTGGACCACGTAGGCATCGCGGTGGCCGACCTCGATGAGGCCATCGCGTGGTACGCCGACATCTTCGGCCTGGTGTCCACGCATACGGAGACGAATGCGGACCAAGGGGTCCGAGAGGCCATGCTCGCCCCGCCGGGCGACGCGGGCGCCGCAATCCAACTGCTCGCGCCGCTACGTCGCGACTCTCCGATCGCCAAGTTCCTCGACCGCAACGGCCCGGGAATACAGCAGTTGGCCTACCGGGTGCGAGACATCGAGGCGGCGATGACCACGCTGCGGGGCAAGGGCGTCCGGCTGCTCTACGACGAGCCACGTCGCGGCACGGCAGGCTCGCGCATCAACTTCCTGCATCCCAAGGACGCGGGTGGCGTACTGGTCGAGCTCGTCGAGCCCGCCGACGTGACGCACTGAGCGAGCCGCTCGGACAGGCGCCAGTGGCCCCTCATGACTCAGCACCCGGAGGGCAGCCGTGCAGGAGATCCTCGACGCCATCCTCGCCTCGCCACCCGGGACAAGGACCCGCGCAAGAGCCTGCATCTCGACGAGGTCGCCATCCCGGAGCCCGGTCCGGACGAGGCGCTCGTGGCCGTGATGGCCAGCGCGATCAACTACAACACGGCCTGGACGTCGATCTTCGAACCGCTGCCGACGTTCGGCTTCCTCAAGCGCTACGGCCGCACCTCGCCGCGGGCCAAGCGGCGCGACCTGCCCTATCACGTGGTCGGCTCCGACCTCGCCGGCGTGGTCGTGCGCACCGGCGGCCTCGCGGAGCTGGCGCCGGTCAAGTCCAACCAGCTGATGTCCAAGCCCGAGCACCTCACCTGGGAGGAGGCGGGCAACCCCGGCCTGGTCCACTCCACCGCCCACCGCCAGCTCATCTCCCGCGACGGCGCCGGCATGAAGCAGGGGACCCAGTGCTGATCTGGGGGGCGTCCGGCGGCCTCGGCTCCTACGCACCCGGTTCACCCTCAACGGCGGCGCCATCCCCGGTCTGCGTCGTCTCCTCCCCGGAGAAGGTCGAGATCTGCCGCGGATGGGCGCCAAGCACATCATCGACCGCAGTGCCGAGTTGGCGCTACTGACCGTGACGGGATGGTTCGCACTTCGCGAACCACCGTGAGGCGTGGGAGGCCAACCGGCTGATCAGCAAGGATTTCGTGCACCCGACGCTGTCCCGGGTCTACCCACTGGCCGAGGCCGGCCAGGCCGCGCACGACATGCACACCAATGTCCACCAGGGCAAGGTCGGGGTGCTCGTGCTCGCCCCCCGGGAGGGGCTCGGCGTGACCAGACCAGGGCTGCGCGAGCGGCACCTTGACGCGATCAACCGCATCCGCGCCAGCTGAGCCTCCACGCTCACCGTTCGACAGGCGACTGCTCAGCAGGTGACGATCCGGCTGCCGCGCCGGACGCACCACTCGGTCACCACCACCACGCCGGCGGCCGGCCGCCGGTGCGGCCGGTCCGACCGGCGCGGATGCCGCCGGGTACGGTGCAGGTATGGTCGGCTCCTTGGGCACGCCTTCGTCCGATGCCGGTTTCGGGACCGTGCGCCGTGGTTACGACCAGGCCCAGGTAGACGGTCACCTGCGCCGTCTGGATACCGAGATCCGCATCCTCGCCGCGGACCGGGACGCCGCTCTCGGCCAGGCCGCCCAGCTGCGAGGCGAGCTCGACGATGCCCGGGCGTGGGGAGAGAGCCTGCGCCTGCAGGTTCGCAAGCTCGCCTCTCCCCCACCTGGTGCGCAGGGAATGAGCGATCGGGTCCGCAACATGCTCCGGCTGGCCGAGGACGAGGTCGCCGAGATGCACAACCGCGCCGAGTTCCAGGTCGCCGAGCGCCTGCGCGAAGCCGATCGGAAGGCTGCGGCGGTCCTCGGTGCCGCCGATGCGGAGGCCGCGCAGGTCACCACTCGGGTCAAGGCGCAGCACGCCGAGCTCGCCGCCGAACGGGAGGCGGCCGAGCTGTCCATCGCGCAGCGTCGGGCTGAGGCCGAGGCCGAGCTCACCCGGATCTTGACCGACGCCGAGCGGGAGCGCAGCCGGGCGTGGTCCATCTCGGAGGCCCAGCGCGCCGAGGTGGAGGTGGACTTCGCCATGACGATCGACGCGCGCCGTGCGGCCGCCCGATCGGAGTTGGAGGCCCAGCGCGAGCAGGGCCGCCGGCACGCCGCGCAGACCCGTGCCGACACCGATGCCCGGGCCGCTCAGGAGATCGCCGAGGCCGAGGAGACGGCACGCCGGATCGTCGCGGAGGCGCAGCGGAAGGTCACGGAGCTGACCGAGCTGCGTGGCCAGGTTCTCGAGCAGCTCAGTGCGACTCACTCGCTGCTCGACCGGGGCATCGGGGAGCTCCTGGCGGAGCTGGTGGCCGGTGACGCCGCTCAGCAGGGCGAGACCTTCGACGGCGTGTACCCGAAGCTGGGGCCGAGGATCGGCGTGTCGATCCTGCCCGACGACGTGGAGCCGGCGCAGGACGACCGCAGCGCCGGTGACGACGGCGGAGCAGCCGGCCATGAGAGCGCCGGGAACGCCATCGAGGCAGGTGGCAATGGAAGCACCGGAAGCGACTTCGGGGCCCGTGGAGCTGCCCACGTCCTGGCGAGCAACGGCACCAGTCCCGGGGACCTGGAGACCACCGGACTCCAGACCGGCCCGGAGAACCGCCCACGTCTGCGCCTCCGGCCGTGGACCGCTCCGGCCGGTCACCGCTGATCCCAGACCTCGCTGATCCCAGACCTCACAGCCATACCCGGCGCCCGACGGGCAGCGAGAAGCGCGGACGGCGCCGCGGCGCATCCGCCGCTGCTTCCCCCACGTGCCGCTCGTGGGTCGACGCTCAGCGTCGGCGCCCGCCGGGCCGTCGCCTGTCCCGGGCGTTCCAGCACGTCACGTGCCAGTGTCGCCGGTCCTGGACCGATCCCCAGTCCCCGGCCGGCCACGTCACCAGGTGCCCGGTCCCGGCGGGGATGAGCTGGTCGCAGCCGGGACAGCGGTAGTCCTTCACCGACGACGAGCCCGGCACGCTGCGAACCAGCCACTCACCGTCGGCGGCGCGCTCGGTGCGAGTGACAGCGGCCGAGCGCAGCGGCACGTAGTCGGGTTGCCTCCGCTGCGATCGACGAGGCCGGTTCGATCGAGGCATGACTGCTCCGTGGGTCAACGCATGGCGTCGTCGCGGAAGCCGTACCGGCCTTGCGAGGCGTCGATCACCGAGACCATCTGGACCAGCCGCATCACCGACACCTCCTGCTGTCCCGACGGGCCGGACCTGGCTTGATCCTGCCACTCGGTCGCGCCGCGAGCCCGACGATGTCGGGCGGAACACCTCCGGGGATCACCGACCGTGCCGGAGTCTCAGAACAGCCGCAGGTCAGCGGACTGCGCGCCGCGCAGCGCGTCGTAGTCGACCACGACGCACCGGATCCCACGGTCCTGCGCGAGGGTGCGAGCCTGCGGCTTGATCTGCTGGGCGGCGAACACCCCGGTGACCGGGCGCAGCAGCGGGTCGCGTTCCATCAGCGCGAGGTAGCGGGTGAGCTGCTCGACGCCGTCGATCTCGCCGCGGCGTTTCACCTCGACTGCGACGCTGCGGCCTGCGGCATCGCGGCACAGCAGGTCGACCGGGCCGATCGCCGTCATGTACTCGCGGCGCACCAGCGTGTAGCCCTCGCCGAGGACGCCCGGATGGGCGGCGAGCAGTTCCTGCAGGTGCGCCTCGACGCCGTCCTTCACCAGCCCGGGGTCGACGCCGAGGCTGTGGCTGGTGTCGTGCAGCACCTGGTCGATGGTGATCACCAATGACTCGTCGGCCTTGTTCCGCACCGTCCAGACCCCCGGCGCCTCCTCCAGCCAGCACGGCGGGCTCATCCAGTTGAGCGGCTTGTAGGCGCGGTCGTCGGCATGCACGCTCACCGACCCGTCTGCCTTGACCAGCAGTAACCGCGGCGCCATCGGCAGGTGTGCGGTGAGCCGGCCGACGTAGTCCACCTGGCAGCGGGCGATGACGAGGCGCACACGGCGCAGCTTAGGGGGCCGACGGCGCGGGAGGTGGCGGCGACCCGACGCCGCCCGGACCGCGGGGCTGACCCGACTCCCGCGCACAGGCTGACCCGACTCCCCGCACACAGATAGGCCGACTCGCTCGCACAGATGCCCCGACTCGCGGGGGAGCGGAGGTGGGAGCGAGTGTTGATCGCGGCTGCTGGCCTGGGGCTGCGCTAGCGTCGCGGGCATGACCGACTACGAACATCTGCTGGTCACACACGACGGCGACACCGTCCGGATCACCATGAACCGCCCCGAGCGCCGCAACGCGCTGTCCGAGGCGCACCTGCGTGAGCTGCTCGACGCCTTCGAGGACGCCGGCCGCGGCGACGCGACCGGCATCGTGCTGGGCGCGCGGGGCACGGCGTTCTCTGCCGGGCACGACTTCGCCGACGTCGCCGCCCGCGACCTGGCCGGCGTGCGCGACCTGCTCGCGCTGTGCACCACGGTCATGCGCACGATCCAGTCGGTGCCCCAGGTCGTCGTCGCCAGGGTGCAGGCGCTGGCCACCGCCGCCGGCTGCCAGCTCGTCGCATCCTGCGACCTGGCCGTTGCCGCCGAGTCCGCCGCCTTCGCGCTGCCCGGCGGCAAGGGGGGCTGGTTCTGCCACACCCCCGCCGTCCCGGTGGCGCGCAACATCGGTCGCAAGCGGCTGATGGAGCTGGCACTCACCGGCGACCCGATCGACGCCGCCACCGCGGCGCAATGGGGCCTGGTCAATTACGCGGTGCCCGACGTCCAGCTCGACCGGTGCGTCGACGAGCTGCTCGGTCGCGCCACCCGGGGCAGCCGGTTCGGCAAGGGCGTCGGCAAGCAGACCCTCTACGCCCAGCTCGACCGGCCCGAGGCCGACGCGTACCCGATCGCCGTCGAGGTGATGGCGGCGCTCTCCCAGTCGCCGGCGGCGAAGGAGGGCATGGCGGCCTTTCTGGAGAAGCGCCGGGCGGTGTGGCCGGACTGAACGACGCGGCCTGCCAGCAAGCCTCCGCCTTGCTCATGCGCCAGAATCCGAACCATGGCACTGCGCATCGCCGGGCTGCCGGTCCCCGGACCCACCGACCTGTTCGCCTGCGCCCGGGCGGTCGCCGGCTGGACCGGGGAGGCCGTCTGGATGGCGGCGGCCCTGCCCGAGCGGGTGCTGCGGCTGCTCGACGTCCTCGACCGGCTGGTCGAGCGGATCAGCGGGGTCGCCGACCGCGTCGACGCCGTGCTGGAACGGGTGGACGGGCTGCTCGTGCGCGTCGACGTCGTCGCCACGAGCGCCGAGGAGCTCCTCGGCTCGGTGCGCACCGTCGCCGAGTCCGCGGCGTGCATCGTCGCCCGCGCCCGGACCGTCGTCGAGGAGGCGGCCACCACCAGCACCGGGGCGCGTGACCTGCTCGCCACCTATACCCCGCTGGCCCAGCGGGCGGCCCCGCTGGCCGCCCGGTTCATCGACGAGCTCTCCGAGCAGGAGGTGTCCGCAGCGATCCGGCTGGTCGACCAGCTGCCGATGCTCACCGAGCGGATGGAGACCGACATCATGCCGATCCTGGCCACCCTGGACCGGGTCGGCCCCGACGTGCACGCGCTGCTCGAGGAGCTCCAAGAGGTCCGCCAGGCGATCAACGGGATCCCGGGTTTCGAGTTCTTCCGCCGCCGCGGACGCGAGAACGAGGAGCGCTGAGCGCGCAGCCCGTCGAGGCCGGGCTTGCCGACCAGCATGCGCAGCCGGGAGCCGATCTCCGACGTGTCGGCCTGTACCATCGGGATGCCGTCGAACGGGCGCGCATGTCGCCGAGGTGGCTGACCGGCACCCCGACCTTACCGACCTCGCCCCTGACCAGCTCGTCGTCGGGGTCGTAACCGGTCTGGGTGGGCAGGTCGAACGCCACTGAAAGTGCGGTCCGGCCCTTGGCCAGGTTGTTCGATCCGGTTCCGGTGGCCACCCGGGCCACCGGTGCCCGACAATGTCCCGATGGGCATGCCGGTCGGGGAGATCATGGGCGGCCTGCTGGGCATCGGCCTGCTCGTGCTCGTGCTGCGCTGGGGCTCCGGCAACGGCGCCTCGCTGCCCGTCCCACGCCCGCCGGACCCCGACGACACCACCGGCGACGGACTGCTCGAGGAGGTCTCCCGCGTGCGCAGCGAGTCGGACGCCCAGCAGCTCCGCAGCCGGCTGCGGGGCGCCGGTATCCGGGCCACCATCGGTCGGGTCGACGGCTGCTACCGGTTGCTCGTCTTCCCCGCCGACCTCGTCGACGCGCGAGTCGTGCTCAGCCGCGGCGCGCGCGAGTGAGGTAGCCCGGCGTTCGACCGCCGCTGCCGCGAGCGGGGCGGCCACCCGATCGCGGTACCGTGGCCGGGCCGGACAACCGGCGGGCGCCCCGCGCGTCCACCGAGTCGGACCTGATGTCGACGCAAGGAGCTCCCCTGTCATATGACTGACGACGACGACGCGCTGCACCTGACCGGCGGCATCTCGCTCGGCGGGACGGTCAAGATCCGTGGTTCCAAGAACGCGATCCCCAAGCTGATGGTCGCGGCTCTCCTCACGGAGGAGCCGGTGGTCATCCACAACGTCTCGCAGATCTTCGACACCAGGCTCGTGAGTGAGTTGCTCGACATGCTGGGCTGCAGCACCTCGCAGCCGGCGGACGGCAGGTTGCGGATCGAGGCGCGCCAGATCCACACCGCTGCATCGCGCGATCTCGAGTACTTCCATGCCCGGAGCCGGATCCCGGTCCTCACCTGCGCGCCGTTGTTGCATCGCACCGGCCACGCGGAGGTCTGGAAGCCGGGTGGATGCAGCATCGGCGAACGTCCGGTCGACCTGCACCTGGACGTGCTCCGCGCGTTCGGCGCGTCGAGCGAGCGGACCGACACCGGCTTCAAGCTGACGACCGAGATCGGCGGGCTGCGGGGCACCGTCGTCGACCTGCGATATCCGAGCGTGGGTGCGACCGAACAGTTCCTGTTCGGCGCGGTCGTCGCCGCCGGTGACTCCGAGCTGCGCAACGCCGCCACCGAACCGGAGATCATCGACCTGATCTCGATGCTGCAGCGGATGGGCGCGCTCATCACGGTGCAACCCGGCCGGGTCATCCAGGTGACCGGAGTCTCCCGGCTCAGGGGGGTCTCCTACACCGCCATCCCGGACCGGCTCGAAGCCGCGTCGTGGGCGAGCCTGGCGCTGGCCACGGACGGCGAGATCACCGTCCGTGGGGTCCGGCAGGCCGACCTGGGGACCTATCTCAACGTGTACCGGCGGGCGGGGGGCGAGTTCGACTTCTCCAGCGACGGCAGCGAGGTGACGTTCCGGCGGGAGAAGTCGATGCCGCGGCCGCTCACCATCGAGACCGACGTGCACCCGGGCTTCATGACGGACTGGCAGTCCCCCATGGTCACCGCGCTCACCCAGGCGGACGGGATCACCGTGCTCCACGAGACGGTGCATGAGAACCGGCTGGGCTACGGGAAGGCGCTGCAAGCCCTCGGGGCGCAGATGCAGGTCTTCACCGAATGCCTGGGGCGGACCCCGTGTCGCTTCGGTTCGCGCAACCACCGGCACTCGGCCGTGGTGGTGGGACCGACGAAGCTGCAGGGAACCACGGTTCACGTCCCGGACCTCCGGGCGGGTTTCTCCTATGTGCTGGCGGCGCTGGCCGCCCAGGGCGACTCCACCGTCACCGGCGTGTCCCTGCTGGACCGGGGCTACGAGAACTTCCGCGAGAAGCTCATCGGCGTCGGGGCAAAGCTCCGCTGACGGTCGGGTCGCGACCTATGATCAACCCATGGCCGTACACCTGACCAGGATCTACACCAGGACCGGCGACGACGGCACCACGGCACTCGGCGACTTCAGCCGAGTGCCGAAGACCGACGTCCGGCTCGCCGCCTACGCCGACACCGACGAATGCAACGCGGCGTTGGGCGTGGCGGTGACTGTCGGCGGGCTTTCCGAGCCGGTGCTGGGGCCGCTGCGTCAGGTGCAGAACGACCTGTTCGACGTGGGCGCGGACCTGTGCGCGCCGATCGTCCCGGATCCGGCATATCCGCCGCTGCGCATCACCGAGGACTACGTGACGCGGCTGGAGGGCTGGTGCGACGAGTTCAACGGTCCCCTACCCAAGCTCGCCTCGTTCATCCTGCCCGGCGGGACCCCTGGCGGTGCGTACCTGCACGTGGCGCGCACGGTGACCCGACGCGCCGAGCGCTCGGTGTGGGCGCTGCTGGAGGTCGACCCCGCGCGCACGAACCTGCTCACCGCGAAGTACCTCAACCGGCTCTCCGACCTGCTGTTCATCCTCGGCCGGGTGGCCAATCCCGACGGCGACGTCCTCTGGCACCCCGGCGGCCACCCCTGACCCACCCCGCGAGTCGCGGTATTCATGCGACCGTGTCGGGCTATCTGTGCGACCAGCGCGCGGCTCTCCGTGCGCAACTCGTGGAGGGGCCTGTCCTGGGTGCCGGGTGCCGAGCCCACCGTGACGAGCCACCTGGGGCGGCGCCTCGGGCCACCTGCGCGTCGCACGAATAACCCGACACGGTCGCACGGACACCCCGACTCGCGGGGGTCAGGAGGCTTGGCGGTAGCCGGTGCGGCGGCCGGGGGGGCCGGCCTCCAGCCAGGACAGGAAGCCGGTGAGTACGTCCGCGGCCATCGCGAGCTCGACATCCGCCCCGCGGGCCCGGCAGTGCAGCACCGCCACCGCGTACGGGATGGCGAAGCTCTCCGAACGTAGCGGCTCGCGCCGGTTGACGATCTGCAGCTCGGCTCGGTCGATCAAGAGGCTCGGGCCGAACCGCAGGCTGGTGAGCCGGAACCAAGCGAACTCGTCGCCCTGGTAGCGGCCGACCCCGAAGTGCCAGTCGGACACCCCGAAGCGCCGCCGCAGACAGAGGTCGACGCCACCGCCCCGCATCAGCCGGACCCGCCGTACCGCGAGCCAGCCGAGCAGCAGACCGGCGAGCAGCAGCAGGATCCCGACGACGACGAACGCGACGGCCCTCAGCACTGCGCTGCCCGCTACTCGCCGGCGTCGGCGGCCCTCAGCCGCGCCTGCGCCCGGGCCCGCGCCGCAGCGCCCTCGGGCTCCGACTCGTCTGCCCGGTTGAGCGCATCGCGTGCCCGGTTGACGTCTATCTCGTCCGCGAGCTCGGCCTTCTCGGCGAGCACGGTGACCCCGTCCGGCGTGATCGAGAGGAAACCGCCGTGCACCGCCACGGTGATCGAGTCGCCGTCGACGGTGTCGACGCGGACCACGCCGGCGTCCTCCAGCTGGGCCAGCGTCGGCTCGTGGCCGGGAAGGATGCCGATCTCGCCCACCGTGGTGCGGGCGAAGACGAACGTCGCAGCCCCCGACCACACGTGCCGCTCGACCGCGACGACGTCGACTGTCATCTCCGCCACGCGATCAGCCCTCGATCTTCTTGCGGTTGCGGTCGAGGTCGTCGAGGCCGCCACAGAGGAAGAACGCCTGCTCGGGCACGTCGTCGAACTCGCCCTTGGCGATCTTGTCGAACGCCTCGATGGTCTCCTTGAGCGCGACGGTCGAGCCCGCCTGCCCGGTGAACGCCTCGGCGACGAGCAGGTTCTGCGACAGGAACCGCTGGGTCCGCCGGGCCCGCCCGACGAGCTGGCGGTCCTCCTCGGACAGCTCGTCGATCCCGAGGATCGCGATGATGTCCTGCAGGTCGTTGTAGCGCTGCAGGATCCGCTTGACCTCGTTCGCCACCCGGAAGTGGTCGTCCCCGACGTACTGCGGGTCGAGGATGGTCGACGTCGACGTCAACGGGTCCACCGCCGGGTAGATGCCCTGCTGGGAGATCGGCCGGGACAGCTCGGTGGTGGCGTCGAGGTGGGCGAACGTCGTGGCCGGCGCCGGGTCGGTGTAGTCGTCGGCGGGCACGTAGATGGCCTGGATCGAGGTGATCGAGCGGCCACGGGTGGAGGTGATCCGCTCCTGGAGCTGGCCCATCTCGTCGGCGAGCGTCGGCTGGTAGCCCACCGCGGACGGCATCCGCCCGAGCAGCGTGGACACCTCGGAACCGGCCTGGGTGAACCGGAAGATGTTGTCGATGAACAGCAGCACGTCCTGGTTCTGCTCGTCGCGGAAGTACTCGGCCATCGTCAGCGCGGACAGCCCGACCCGCAACCGGGTGCCCGGCGGCTCGTCCATCTGCCCGAAGACCAGGGCGGTGTCGTTGATGACGCCGGACTCGGTCATCTCGGTGATGAGGTCGTTGCCCTCGCGGGTGCGCTCGCCCACCCCCGCGAACACCGAGGTGCCGCCGAAGTTCTTGGCGACCCGGGTGATCATCTCCAGGATGAGCACCGTCTTGCCGACGCCGGCGCCGCCGAACAGGCCGATCTTGCCGCCCTGCACGTACGGGGTCATCAGGTCGATGACCTTGATGCCGGTCTCCAGCATCTCGGTGCGGCCCTCGAGCTGGTCGAACGCCGGCGCACTGCGGTGGATCCGCCAGCGGTCGCCGGTGAACTCGAGCTCGGGGTCGTCGAGGCAGTCGCCCAGCGCGTTGAACACGTGGCCCTTGACCTGGTCGCCGACCGGCACCGAGATCGCCGCGCCGGTGTCGGTCACCGGCTGGGCCCGGACCAGCCCGTCGGTGGGCTGCATGGCGATGGTCCGCACCAGGTTGTCGCCGAGGTGCTGGGCGACCTCGAGGGTGAGTGTCCTGGCGATCTCACCGACCTCGACGTCGACGGTCAGTGCGTTGTAGAGCGCCGGTACCTGGTTGCGCGGGAACTCGACGTCGACGACCGGCCCGGTGACCCGGACCACCCGACCTGTCGCGGTCTCGGATGCGGCACCAGAGCCGGTGCGCTCAGCGGTGGCGGTCATCAGTTCTCACTCCCTGCGCTGACGAGAGCGTCGGCGCCACCGACGATCTCACTGATCTCCTGGGTGATCTGGGCCTGACGGGCCTGGTTGGCCTGCAATGTCAGGGTACGGATCAGGTCGTTCGCATTGTCGGTCGCGGCCTTCATGGCCCGCTGCCGGTTGGCCGACTCCGACGCCGCCGACTCCAGCAGCGCGGCGAACAGCCGGGCGCTGACGTACTTGGGCAGCAGTGCGTCGAACAGAGACTCGGCGTCGGGCTCGAACTCGTAGAGCGGCCGCGGCCCGGATTCCTCGGAACCCGAGCCGGAACCCGAGTCGGAGTCGCCGCCCGACCGCTCCCCGGCCTCGAGGTACTCGACCTCCATCGGGGCCATGCGACGGGCCTGCGGCACCTGGCTGACCATGTTGCGGAACTGCGTGAAGACGAGGTGCAGCTCGTCGACGCCCTCGGTCTCGTCGGCGCCGCCCGCCCGCTCCCCCGACTCGTCGGTCTCGTCGTCCTGACCAGCCACGAAAGCCTCGACCAGCACCCTGGCCGCCTCGGCCGCGTCGGAGTAGCTCGGCTGCTCGGAGAAGCCGGTCCAGGACGCGGCCACCTCGCGGCGGCGGAACCGGTAGTAGTTCACTCCCTTGCGTCCGATGACGTAGAGCACGGGTTCCTTGCCCTGCTCCCGGAGCAGCGACTGCAGCTCCTCGGCGGCCTTGAGCACGTTCGCGTTGTAGCCGCCGGCCTGCCCGCGGTCGCTGGTGACCACCAGTACCGCCGCCCGCCGCGGGTTCTCCCGCTCGACGAGCAGTGGGTGGTCGAGCGCGGAGTTGTTCGCCAGTTCGGTGAGGACTCGGGTCATCTCCTCGGCGTAGGGCTTCGCCTCCTCCACCCGCGCCCTGGCCCTGGCGATCCGCGAGGTCGCGATCAGCTCCATGGCCCTGGTGATCTTCTTGATGGACTGCGTCGACCGGATCCGCCGCCGCAGCACGCGAATCTGTGCCGCCATCGATATCTACCTGTCAGCTCTTGGCCGGGTCTGGCCGGTTGGTCTTGACCTTCTCGCGATCGACCTCGTCGTCGTCCATCGCCTCGGCCTTCTCCTCCTTCGGCACCACGGACGACCCGTCCGTCGCGGTGAACTGCCCCTTGAACTCCTTGACCGTGTCAACCAGCCGCTCGGCGTTCTCGTCGGACAACGCCTTGGTGTCGCGGATCTCGTCAAGGATGCCCTCGGCATTGCGCCGCGCGTAGTCCAGGAGCTCCGACTCGAACCGGGTGATGTCCTCGACCGGCACCGAGTCCAGCTCACCCTGGGTGCCGAGGTAGATCGAGACGACCTGCTCCTCGATCGGCATCGGGTCGTACTGGCCCTGCTTGAGCAACTCCACCAGCCGGCTGCCCCGCTCCAGGGTGCGCCGCGACGCCGCGTCGAGGTCGGAACCGAAGGCCGCGAACGCCTCGAGCTCGCGGTACTGCGACAGGTCGAGCCGCAGCGAGCCCGAGACCCGCTTCATCGCCTTGATCTGCGCTGCCCCACCGACCCGGGACACCGAGATGCCGACGTTGATGGCCGGCCGGACGCCCTGGTTGAACAGGTCGGACTCCAGGAAGACCTGACCGTCGGTGATCGAGATGACGTTGGTGGGGATGTAGGCCGAGACGTCGTTGGCCTTGGTCTCGATGATCGGCAGGCCGGTCATCGAACCCGCGCCCAGATCGTCGGAGAGCTTCGCGCAGCGCTCGAGCAGCCTCGAATGCAGGTAGAATACGTCCCCGGGGTAGGCCTCGCGGCCTGGCGGGCGGCGCAGCAGCAGCGAGATCGCCCGGTACGCCTCGGCCTGCTTGGACAGGTCGTCGAAGACGATCAGCACGTGCTTGCCCTGGTACATCCAGTGCTGGCCCAGCGCCGAGCCCGTGTAGGGCGCCAGCCACTTGAACCCCGCGGAGTCCGAGGCGGGGGCGGCCACGATCGTGGTGTATTCCAGCGCGCCCGCGTCCTCGAGGGCCTGGCGGACCCCGGCGATGGTGGAACCCTTCTGGCCGATCGCGACGTAGATGCAGCGGACCTGCTGTTTCGGGTCGTCGCTCGCCCAGTTCTGCTTCTGGTTGATGATGGTATCGACGCAGACGGCGGTCTTCCCGGTCTTGCGGTCGCCGATCACCAGCTGACGCTGGCCGCGGCCGATCGGGGTCATCGCGTCGATCGCCTTGATCCCGGTCTGCAGCGGCTCGCTCACGCTCTGCCGCTCGACCACCGACGCGGCCTGCAGCTCCAGGATGCGCTGGGTCGCGGCCTCGATCTCACCGAGGCCGTCGAGCGGGGCGCCGAGCGGGTCGACGACGCGGCCGAGGAAACCGTCGCCCACCGGGACCGACAGGATGTTGCCGGTCCGCTTGACCGACTGCCCCTCCTCGATGCCCGCGTAGTCGCCGAGGATGACCGCGCCGATGTCGCGCACGTCCAGGTTCAGCGCCACCCCGAGCGTGCCGCCCTCGAACTCCAGCAGCTCGTTGGTCATGGCCGAAGGAAGTCCCTCGACGTGGGCGATGCCGTCGCCGGTGTCGGAGACGGTACCCACCTCCTCGCGGGAGGTATCGGTCTCCAGCGAGGAGACGTAGCTGGAGATCGCACTCCGGATCTCCTCCGGGGAGATCGTCAGCTCTGCCATGAGTGTGTTCGTTTCCTCTGTCGTCTGTCGTCGCGTACGGATGCGTGTCGTGGGTGGGTGCTCAGCTCGGCAGTTGACGGCGGGCCGCGGCGATCTTGCCGGACACGCTGCCGTCGATGACCTCGCGGCCGACCTGGACAACCAGACCGCCGAGGAGATCGGGGTCGAGCTCGGCCTGCAAGGAGATCGAGCGACCGTAGAGCCGGCTCAGCGAGTCGGTCAGGCGCTGCTCCTGCTCCGCGGTGAGCCGAACCGGGGTGCGGACGTGCGCGACATATCGGTCACGCCGCGCCGCGGCCAGCTCGGAGAGCTCCTCGGCAGCCAGGTCGAGGCTGCGGCCACGTGGGGTGCGCACGGTCTCGGCCAGGAGTGCCTCGGTGACCGGGGAGACCTTATCCGCGAGCACGCTGTGCAGCAGCTCCACGCGCTTGTCCTCGGGGGTGTCCCGGTCGGCGAGCAGCACGCTGAGCTCGGGCTCCCGGTTCAGGATCCGCCCGAAGCGGAACAGTTCGTCCTCGACGTCGTCGAGGGTGCCGTCCTTCTCGGCCGGCCCGAGGGTGGCCCGCCGGGCCAGCGTCTCCACCGCAGCCAGCAGGTCGACGGACTCCGACCAGCGCGCCGAGACCAGATCGGACAGGACGTCCAGGGTCGGCCTGCCAACCCTTTCGCCGAGCAGTCGGTCGACCAGCGACGAGCGTGCGGCGGCCGGCACGGACGGGTCGGCGAGGTTCCTGCGCAGCGACCGCTCCCCGACCAGCAGCCGCAGCACCGAGAACAGCTCGTTGCCCAGCCGCTCCAGGTCGGCGCCCGAGGCACCGTCGACATGGCTGTCGAGCCGGTCGGTGGCCTCGCCGAGGGAGACCCGGCTCGCCGCCTGCAAGTAGGCCGCCATCAGCTCATCCCTCCGCCGGCCGGTGCGGGGTCGCGGTTGTCCGTCGCGTCGCCCGCTGTCCGGCCGGCCATCTCGTCGAGGCCGTCGAGGAAGCGGTCCACGCTCGTCCGCCTGCGGTCGTCGTCGGACAGCGACTCGACGATGATCTGCTCGGCCAGCGCCGTGGTCAGCCCGCCGATTTCGGCCCGGAGCCGACGCACCATCTGCTCCCGCTGCGCGACCAGCTGCTCCTCACCACGCTGCCGGATCCGCGTCACCTCGGCCTCGGCCTGGTGCTGCAGCTCCTCGCGGATCCGTTGAGCATCGGCTCGGGCGTCGTCGCGGATGGTGGCGGCCTCCCTGCGGGCCGCGGACACCGCCGCCTCGAAGCGCTCCTCGGCCTGCTTCAGCCTGCGGCTCGCCTCCTCGCTCTCCTCGACCTGTTTCTGGATCGCGTCCTGCCGCTCCCGCAACATCCGCGCCGCGGTCGGCCAGACGTAGCGGTACAGCACGAACACGATGACCACGAACCCGACCAGTTCGGCGATGAGGGTGCCGAGCATCAGTTCGTCCCTCCGCCGGCGGCCGTGGTGCTCCGGCCGGTACTCCCGTCGGTCTCTCTCGACTCGAGGTCGGCGAGGAAGCGGTCCACCGTCGAGCGGTTGCGCGCACCGGACACCGGCTCGCCGATGATCCTCTCGGCCAGCTTCGTGGAAAGCCCACCGATCTCGGTGCGGAGCTGTCGTACCGTCTGGTCATGCTGCTCGGCCAGCTGCTCCGCGCCCTGCTGCCGAATCCGCTCGACCTCGGTGTCGGCCTTCTCGCGCATCTCCTCGCGGACCCGGTTCGCCTCGGCTCGGGCTTCGTCGCGAATCCGCCCGGCCTCGGCCCGCGCCTCGGCCAGCGCCGAGTCGAAGCGCTCCTCGGCCTGCCTGAGCTTGCGGCCGGCCTCCTCGCTGTCCTCGACCTGCCTGCGGACCATGTCGTCGCGCTCCCGCATCGCCTTCGCGAGCGGCGGTACGATGAACCGGTAGAAGATCCACAGCACCAGCAGGAACAGGATCAACTCGACGACGAAGGTCGCGTTGGGCAGCAGGAAGTTGTTGCTCGCAGCCGCCAGTGTCGTGGTGGTCATTACACTGGCTGCGAGCCGAGGACGAACACGAACAGCGCCGCGATGGCCAGGTTGATGAAGTACATGCCCTCGACCAGGCCGATGATCAGGAACATCGTGGTGTTCAGCCGACCGGCCGCCTCGGGCTGGCGCGCCACCCCCTGGATGACGGCGGAGCCGGCAAGACCGTCGCCGATGGCCGCACCGATCGCGCCGCCGCCCAGCGCGAGACCGCCGCCGACGAACGCCAGCCCGTACTGCACGGCGGTCATGCCACCCCCGGCAGCACCCTGGGCCAGTATCTGCGTTGTAGTCATGTCGCTCCTCGTTCTTCCTGGTGGTACGCGGCGCTTCGCGTGTCCCACACTGTCTGTTTGGGGGGCTGTTGTATGGAGGGCCGGGGCTGTGGAGTACCGGGACCGCGCCCGCTAGTGCGCCCTCGCACCTTCGTCCTCGTCACTGCCCACGGCCTCGCTGAAGTAGATGATGGTGAGCAGCGCGAAGATCAGGGCCTGGATCGCGCCGATGAACATGTCGAACAGTTTCCACGCCGCGTTCGGCGCCCAGAGAATGTAGGTGGGCATCAGCGCGATGATCGAGACCATGAGGCCGCCGGCGAAGATGTTGCCCCACAGCCGCAGGGCCAGCGAGAGCGGCCGCGAGAAGTATCGGGTGACGAACTCGATCGGCACCAGGAACGCGTAGGGCTCCGCCATGTGCCCGAAGTAGTGCTTGACCCCCTGCTTGCGGACAAACGCCACGTTCACCCAGACGATCACGAACAGCGTCATCGCGTAGACGAGGTTCACGTCGGCGGTGGGCGCCGGGATGTACTCCTCCGAGGGGAGCACGGCCAGCCAGTTCGCGATGAGGATGAAGGCGAAGAGCGTGACGGCCAACGCGACCACGCCGCGGGGCGCGCGCATCCCCATGCCCTCCTTGACCTGCCCCTGCACCCAGCTGGTCAGCGCCTCGTACGCCAGTTGCAGCTTGGTGGACCGGCCCTTGGTCGCGCCCCTGGCCATGTACACGCCGAGCCCGCACACGATCGCCGCCGCGATCACGGTGCCGATGATCGTGTCCAGGTTGAGGGCGAAGCCCCCGAGGGACACCGTCCAGTGTTTGCCCGGGGTGATGTCCTGCGTCCCCTGGGCAAGGACGACGGTACTCATCTCTGTCGGATCTCCTTGATCAGCGGCAGCATCGAACTCACCAGGGCGAGGAACTGGAACAGCACGAGACCGGCGAACACGGCGATCCCGGCCGGGCGGAACAGCAGCGCCACAGCGAATGCGAGCGCCGTGATCACCGCGAGCCGGCCCAGCACCGAACCGGAGAAGCGCGCCTTGGACGGGTGGGGCACCGTGGCGTAACGCACGACCGAGCGCACGACGAGACCGGAGTTCAGCACACCGAGCGCGAGGCCGACGCAGGCGAAGAGCCCGTACCTGCCCAGGCCCGCGGGTACCAGCACCGCCAGTGCGAGAAGCCCTGCGACAACGGCCCCGAACACCGATCGTCGGTAGGTGGCCCGGGTGACCGGCGGTGTGTAGGGCGTCCCGGCGGTCACCATGGCGATCTCCTCTCGTTCATGAGCCCTCCTCGCAGGCGCCCGTCGGCCGCGTCCACGGCATTGCTGTGCTCGATGGTGAGCTCGCTCGCAAGTACCTCTTGCACTGTTTGTAGAAGTAGGTGCACGCCGCGGCGACACCGAGGGCAAAACCTGCGAGGGCGAACCCGGGAAACGTTCCGAGAGACAGGTCCAATACCCAGCCCAAGCCGAACCCGCTAACAAGGTACAGCGCGAGCGTCATGCCCATCGTCAGCAGGTCGCCGAGAGCCGGCCCGTCGTCCACGCCGCTACCCGCGTGCCCTCGTCTGAAATCCGGCGCGCGGGGGAACTCCGATCACCTACAACTCCTCCTCGAGGCCCGCGGGAGGTTGTCAGAACCCCACCGGCGAGTCCAAGCTGATACACGTACCCCCCAGCTGGTACGCATGTCCCCGTCGCGAGCGGCGGGACAATGGTGACGCTACCACAGCGCCACCGCCCTCCCTTGCGCGCCTTACCTGGGGTTTAGCTCTGTAGGCCAGATCACTTGGGGTGGTTCGTCCGGTTCCCGGGAGTCACCCGACCCCGCTCCGCGCGCGCAGCAGCCGCGGCACGGCGGTGGCGAGCACGGCCACGCCCAGACCCACCCCCACCGCCCACAGCACGACGAACGGGTCGTCGACGAGTGCGAGCGCCACCGCACCGAACGCCAGCACCCCGGCCCACAGGTAGATCAGCAGCACCGCCCGCCGGTGGCTGTGCCCGATCTCGAGCAGCCGGTGGTGCAGGTGCATCTTGTCGGGCGAGGACAGGCTCGTCCCCGCCCTGGTGCGGCGCACCACGGCCATCAGCAGGTCCAGCAGCGGCACGAAGACCACCGCGGCCAGCACGATGAGCGGTGCGAACAGCGCGAGGACGTCGGTGCCGCGGGTCGTCGTGGTGATCGAGATGCGGCCCGACGCGCTGGTGGTCGCGGCGGCCAGCAGCAGCCCGATGAGCATCGACCCCGAGTCACCCATGAAGATCCGGGCCGGGTTGAAGTTGTGCGGCAGGAAGCCCAGGCAGGCCCCGGCCAGCACGGCGGCGATCAGGGCGGGCGAGTAGGCTGCGGGGTCGTTGCCGTTCTGGTGCACGAGGCCGATCGCGAACACGCAGGTGGCCGCGGCGGCGATGAACCCGATGCCGGCGGCGAGACCGTCGAGGCCGTCGACGAAGTTCATCGCGTTGACCAGCGCGACGGTCAGCAGCACGGTGAGCAGCACGCCCTGCTCCCGACCCAGGATCAGCAGCGAGCCGCCGCCCCACGGCACCCAGAACACCGCGAACTGCACGCCGTACAGCACGACCACACCCGCGGCGGTGACCTGCCCGGCGAGCTTGGTGACGACGTCGAGGTCGTAGCGGTCGTCGAGTACGCCGACGGCGACGAGCAGCACCGCGGCCAGCACCACCCCGGGGACGTCCGCCGAGTAGTCGAAGGCCAGCCGCAGCGCCGGGAGCTGGGCGGCGAGCCCGATCCCGGCGAGCACCCCGGCGAGCATCGCGATGCCGCCCCAGCGCGGGGTCGGCGTGATGTGCACGTCCCGGCCGCGCGGCCAGGCCACCGCCCCGAACCGGAGAGCCAGCACCCGGACCACGCCGGTGAGCAGGAATGTCACCACCGCCGCGGTCAGCCCGGTGAGCAGGTACTCCCGGATCGGGAGCCCGAAGTCGAGCCCAGGCGGCTGGGTCGGCACCGCGGCGACCGGACCGTCAAGGCCGCGGGTACGCGGGAGCGCGGGCGACGAGCGCGCCGACCGCCTCGGCGACCTCGGCCAGTTCCGTGTCGCCGGCAGGGGTGCCGTGCTCCGCCTTGACGGCGCGGGCCAGCAGCGCCCCCACCTGGGCCATGTCCGACTCGACCATCCCCTGCGTCGTGACGCTCGGCGAACCGACCCGGATGCCCGACGGCTTCATCGGCGGCGCCGGGTCGTACGGGATCGAGTTCTTGTTCAGGGCGATCCGGGCGGCGTCGCAGCGGGCTTCGGCGCCGCCGCCGGTTACTCCGATGGGCCGCAGGTCGACCAGCGCGAGATGGGTGTCGGTACCGCCGGAGACCGCGCGCATTCCCTCGGCCTCCAGGCTCTTGGCCAATGCCTGCGCGTTCGCGACGACCTGGCCGGCGTAGGCCTGGTACGCCGGCTGCGCGGCCTCGCGCATCGCCACGGCCTTGGCCGCGACCGCGTGCATCAGCGGGCCGCCCTGGGTGAACGGGAAAACGGCCTTGTCGATCGCGCCGGCATGCTCCGCGCGGCACAGGATCATGCCGCCGCGAGGGCCGCGCAGCACCTTGTGCGTGGTCGCGGTGACGACGTCGGCGAACGGCACCGGGGACGGGATCGCCCGGCCGGCCACCAGGCCGATGAAGTGCGCGGCGTCGACCACGAGCTTGGCGCCGACCTCGTCGGCGATCTCCCGGAAGATCCTGAAATCGATCAGCCGCGGATACGCGGTCGCCCCGGCAATGATGATCTTCGGCTGGTGCCGCCGGGCGAGATCGCGGACCTGATCGTAGTCGATGAGCTCGGAGTCCTCGCGGACCGTGTAGGACACCGCGTCGAACCACCGCCCGGAGAAGTTGACCTTGCTGCCGTGGGTGAGGTGGCCGCCCTGCTTGAGGTCCATGGCCAGCACGGTGTCACCCGGCTCGGCGAACGCGGCGTACACCGCCAGGTTGGCGCTCGCACCGGAGTGCGGCTGCAGGTTGGCGTGGTCGGCGCCGAAGAGCTCCTTCGCGCGCGCGTTGCCGATCTCCTCGGCCCGGTCGACGACCTGGCAACCCCCGTAGTAGCGCCGGCCGGGATAGCCCTCGGCGTACTTGTTGGACAGCGTCGAGCCGAGCGCGGCGAGCACAGCCGGGCTGGTGAGGTTCTCACTCGCGATGAGCTGCAGCCCGCCGCGCAGCCGATCGAGTTCGTCCAGCACGACCCCCGCGATCTCGGGATCCTGCTGCTGCAGTGCGTCGAAGTTCGGGCCCCAGAACGGTGTGCTCACAGCCACCGAGGCTACCTGCGCCGCCGCTGTCGCCGGACTCGGCCCGTCGATGCCAACCTGGCAGCAGTTCAGGGGGTCAGGACCTCGCGGCCGAGGACCTCGCTGACCTCGGCCGGGCTCACCGCGCCCGCACGCAGCACCCGGGGCTCGTCACCGGTGAGGTCGACGATCGTGGAGGCCACCGGCTCCCCCGCCGGACCGCCGTCGAGGTAGACGGCCACCGACTCGCCGAGCTGCGCCAGGGCGTCGACGGCGTCCGCGGCGGGCGGCGAGCCGGAGACGTTCGCGCTGGACACCGCCATCGGGCCCACGTCGCGCAGCAGCTCGAGCGCCACCGGGTGCAGCGGCATCCGCAGCATCACGGTGCCCTTGGTCGAGCCGAGGTCCCAGGCCAGCGACGGCGCGTGCGGCAGCACCAGCGACAGCCCGCCCGGCCAGAACGCCTCGATCAGCTCGCGCGCCGCGGCGGGCACGCCCATGACCAGGCCGTCGATCGTCGACCAGGACCCGACGAGCACCGACACCGGCATGTCCGGCCCGCGGTTCTTCGCCGCCAGCAACGAGCGCACCGCCGCACCGGAGAACGCGTCACAGCCCAGGCCGTACACGGTGTCGGTCGGCAGCACGACGAGCTGCCCGCTGCGGACCGCGCGGGCCGCCGCGGCGAGGCCGGCGAGCCGGGCGTCGGGGTCGGAGCAGTCGTAGGTGTCGGCCACGACCAGAAGCCTACGACCCGTCGCGACGGCGCCGCCGCGCGGTCGCGAACCGTGGCCGGCCGGCCAGGTCATGATGCTCGGTCACCTCGGTGAGGCCCGCGCGCAGCAGCCCGGGAACGATCTCGCCGTGGGTGTCGTCGTGCTCGATGCCCAGCCACCCTCCGCAGGCCAGCAGCCCGGCCGACGCGGCGATGACCGCCCGGATGACCTCGAGACCGTCGGGGCCGCCGAACACCGCGCCGGGCGGGTCCCAGTCGGCGACCTCGGGGGGCAACCGGGTGCCGTCGGGCACGTAGGGCGGGTTGCACAGCACCAGGTCGACCCTGGACTCGAACTCGACCAACAGGTCGGGTCGGCACACGTCGGCGGCGTGCAGCGTCACGGGGGTGCCACCCGCCGCCACGTGGGTGGCGATGTTGCGGGCGGCCCAGCTCGACGCCACCGGATCGGCCTCGACGGCGTGCACCCGCGCATCCGGTCGGCACGCCGCGACCGCCAGCGCGAGCGCCCCGCTACCGGTGCACAGGTCCACGACCAACGGGTTCGCCAGGTCGGCGACCGCACGCAGCCCCCAGTCCGCCAGCAGCTCGGTCTCCGGGCGCGGGGTGAACACGCCGGGCCCGACCGCCACCTCGGCCCGGCCGAGCACGGCGCTGCCCAACAGGTGCTGCAGCGGCTCGCGGGCGGCCCGGCGCACCACCAGCCTGCGGTACTCCTCGACGACAGTCGGGTCGACCAGCGGCACCATCATCAACCGCCCGCGTTCCACCCCGACGACGTGCGCGGCCAGGGTCTCCGCATCCACCCGCGGGCTCGCGACACCGGCGGCGGCGAGCATCCGCTCGGCCTCGCCGACCACCACCCGGAGGAGTTGGCGGCTCACCCCCGGCCCCTTCGTCGGCGGTGGCGTGGACTCACGAGCCCATCGACTCCGCCCGGTCGGCGGCGACGAGCGCGGCCACCACGTCGTCGAGGTCGCCGCCGAGCACGGCGGACAGGTTGTGCGCCTTGTAGCCGACGCGATGGTCGGAGATCCGGTTCTCCGGGAAGTTGTAGGTCCGGACCCGCTCGGACCGGTCGACGGTGCGCACCTGTGACCTGCGCTCGGCCGACGCGCGGGCCGCCTCCTGCTCCTCGGCGAGCGCCTGCAGCCGCGAGCGCAGCACCTCCATGGCGCGCGCCCGGTTCTGCAGCTGCGAGCGCTCGTTCTGGCAGGACACCACGGTGCCGGTGGGCAGGTGGGTGATCCGGACCGCGGAGTCGGTGGTGTTCACGCTCTGCCCGCCGTGCCCCGATGAGCGGAAGACGTCGACGCGCAGGTCGTTCTCGTCGATCTCGACGGCCGTGTCCGCGCCGGTGTCGGGATAGACCAGGACGCCGGCCGCGGACGTGTGCACCCGGCCCTGCGACTCGGTGACCGGTACCCGCTGCACCCGGTGCACCCCACCCTCGTACTTCAGCGCCGACCACACACCGTCGGCCCCGGGGGTGCGGGAGCGGACCAGCACGGTGATGTCCTTGTAGCCGCCCAGGTCGGACCCGGTGGCGTGGAGGACCTCGACCTGCCAGCCCCGACGCTCGGCGTAACGCAGGTACATCCGCACCAGGTCGCCCGCGAACAGCGCGGACTCCTCGCCCCCCTCGCCCGACTTGACCTCCAGCACGACGTCGTCGCCGTCGTGTGGGTCGCGCGGCACCAGCAGCTCCGTGAGCCGGGTCTCGAGCGCGCCGATCCGCCCGGTCAGCTCCTCGGCCAGCTGGGTTCCCTCGGTGGCGAACGCCGGGTCCTCCGCGGCAAGCTCACAGGCCGCGGCACGATCCCCGCGGACCGTCCCGAGCTCGCGGGCGGCGGCCACGACCGGCCCGAGCTCGGCGTAGCGGCGGGCCAGCTTGCGGGCCTGCGCGGCATCGGCGTGCACGGCCGGGTCGGCGAGCATGAGCTCGAGGTCTGCGTGCTCGGCCAGCAGGTCCCGAAGCGACGGCGTCGACGACCCGGCCGGTGCGCTCATCTCTCCTGGTTCCTTCTCGGTGACTTTGGTGACGACCCGGCTCTTGTGACTGGCGCCGGACGCAACGACGGCGCTCACCGCATGCGGTGAGCGCCGTCGTGAAAGCTACTTCGCCGGGCGGGCCGGACGCTTGCCGTAGCGGGCCTCGAACCGGGCGACCCGGCCGCCGGAGTCCAGGATCTTCTGCTTACCGGTGTAGAAGGGGTGGCAGGCAGAGCAGACCTCGACGGTGATCGCGCCGCTGCGCTTCGTGCTGCGGGTGCTGAACTGGTTCCCGCAACCGCACGTCACCTGGGTCTCGACGTACTCGGGGTGCACACCGGATTTCACGCTGGTTCCTCTCGTCGTGGCGCCGGGTCCCTGTCGTCAGAGTGAGCTCGCCAGGGTGAACCGGAGCCGGAGCATGACGTGTCATTCAACCATCCGCGCCGCCGCGTTGTTCCCACGGGCCGCCGCGCCGGCAGGGGCCCGGGACGGCCCACACATCCTCAGTTGTCGTCCCCGCCCGGCGTCGACTTCGCGACCTGCATCAGGAACTCGATGTTGGTGCGCGTCTTGCGGAGCTGGCCGAGCACCAGGTCGATGGCCTGCTGGTCGTCCAGGGCGGAGAGTACCCGGCGCAGCTTCACGGTGACCGCCAGCTCGTCGGGTGAGAGCAACAGCTCCTCCTTGCGGGTGCCGGAGGCGTCGATGTCGATCGCCGGGAACACCCGCTTGTCGGCGATGCGCCGGTCGAGCTTGAGCTCGGCGTTGCCGGTGCCCTTGAACTCCTCGAAGATCACCGTGTCCATCGTGGAACCGGTCTCGACGAGCGCCGTCGCGAAGATCGTCAGCGAGCCGCCGTCCTCGATGTTGCGCGCCGCGCCGAGGAACCGCTTGGGCGGGTAGAGCGCGGTGGAGTCGACACCACCGGACAGGATCCGGCCCGACGCAGGTGCCGCCAGGTTGTAGGCCCGGCCCAGCCGAGTGATCGAGTCGAGCAGCACGACGACGTCGTGGCCCATCTCGACCAGCCGCTTCGCCCGCTCGATCGACAGCTCGGCGACCGTGGTGTGGTCGGCGGGCGGCCGGTCGAAGGTGGACGCGATGACCTCACCCTTCACCGACCGCTGCATGTCGGTGACCTCCTCGGGGCGCTCGTCGACGAGCACGACCATGAGGTGACATTCCGGGTTGTTCGTGGTGATCGCGTTGGCGATGGCCTGCATGATCATCGTCTTGCCGGCCTTGGGCGGGGAGACGATGAGCGCGCGCTGACCCTTGCCGATCGGCATGACCAGGTCGATGACGCGGGTGGTGAGCTTGCTGGACTCGGTCTCCAGGCGCAGCCGCTCGTTCGGGTAGAGCGGGGTGAGCTTGGTGAACTCGGGCCGCTGCCTGCCGATCTCCGGGTCGCGCCCGTTGAGCGTGTCCACCCGGACGAGTGGGTTGAACTTGGCCCGTTGCTGCTCGTTGTCCCGCGGCTGGCGGACCGCGCCGGTGATCGCGTCACCGCGGCGTAGACCGTACTTGCGGACGATCGACAGCGACACGTAGACGTCGGTCGGCCCGGCCAGGTAGCCGGTCGTCCGGACGAACGCGTAGTTGTCCAGGATGTCGACGATGCCGGCGACGGGCAGCAGCACGTCGTCGTCGCGCACCTCGGTGTCGGCACCGTTGTTCGCACCGCTCGTAGGACGCTCCCGGTCCCGCCCCCGGCGACGGTCCCGGAACCGACGCCCGCGCCGCCCGCGCCCATCCTCGTCGTCGCCCTCGTCGTCGACGCGGGTGTTGTCGTTGCGGGTGCTGTTGTCGTTGCGGGTGCTGTTGTCGTTGCGGGTGCTGTTGTCGTTGCGG
>JBBSGM010000031.1:0-35340 GCA_038254065.1 Mycobacteriales bacterium
CACCGCCCACCCCGACACGGCGTGCGATCCGGCAACAACGGCTCCAGACGCGCCCACTCAACATCAGTCAGATCATGACGAGCATGCATGAGCAAGATCTACCGCACCCGAACATCAAGATCCCGCAGACACGCCCTAACCTCTCGACCATGCTTGATCACATCGGTCTTCAGGTTGCTGACGTCGAGGCGTCGCTCGCCTTCTATCTGCGCGCCTTCGCCCCGATCGGGATGCGCGAGGTGATGCGCTTCCCGTACGGGGATACGTTCGTCGTCGGCCTGTCCGGCCCGGACGGCGTTCCGCACTTCTGGCTCGGTCCCGCTGCTGGCCCCGAGAGTCGGGAACTGCATGTGGCCTTCCGCGCGCCTGACCGCCACGCAGTCGACGCGGTTCACGAAGCCGCCGTGTCAGCGGGCGCGGAGGTACTGCATGCCCCTCGTGAGTGGCCCCAGTACCACCCGGGCTACTACGGCGTGTTCCTCCGCGACCTCGACGGCCACAACGTGGAGGCTGTACACCACGGGGACTAGCGCGAGTGCCCGCTTCGAGTGGCCGCTGGCCGTTCCCCCGAACTGGGCGAGGTAGCGGCAGCGAAGTTGTCGCGTGGGTATCGTCCGCGGGTGTGGTTTCGACCTGGGCCGAGGGGTTCAGCAGGGCAGCACCCGGGAGAAGGCGCACCGCGATGCATCTCGGCGGGCGCGCCGGGTACGCCGCCCTCATGACTGAAGCATCCAGCAAACCGTTCGCGGTGGTGACCGGCGCGTCCAGCGGAATCGGCAGGGAGCTGGCCGGCCAGTTCGCCGAGCACGGGTTCGACCTGCTCATCGCCGCCGAGGACGACGGTATCAACACCGTCGGTGCGGAGTGGCAGCAACAAGGCGTGGTCGTCGAGCACGCCCAGGTCGACCTGGCGGACCGGGTGGGCGTCGAGGAGCTCAACGACCGCATCAAGGCCGGCGGGCGACCGGTGGATGCGGTGGCAATCAACGCCGGGATCGGGTCGGGGGGTGACTTCGCACGCCAGACCGACCTGGACACCGAGCTGACCCTGGTCGATCTCAATGTCCGGTCCGCGGTACATCTGGCCAAACTGGTGAGCGGGCCGATGGTGGAGCGCGGCTGCGGGCGAATTCTGTTCACGGGTTCGATTGCGGGAACCATGCCCGGGCCATTCGAGGCCGTATACGCCGCGTCGAAGGCATTCATCGGCTCGTTCTCCGAAGCGCTGCGCAACGAGCTGTCGGACACCGGAGTGACGGTGACCGTGCTGATGCCCGGCCCGACGGAGACGAACTTCTTCGAGCGCGCGGACATGGCGGACACGAAGGTCGGCGCCGGGTCCAAGGACAGCGCGTACGAGGTGGCGCGACAGGGGTTCGAAGCCCTGATGGCCGGGGCGGCCTCCGTGGTCGCCGGGTCGACGAAGAACAAGGTGCAGGCCGCGGTGGCGCAGGTCGTGCCCGACAAGCTCACCGCCCAGATGCACCGCTCGATGGCCGAACCCGGTTCGGCCGACCGCTGACCTCCCGATCCCACCCGACGCCCGGGACGGGGTCGGCGCCGGTCAGGATCCGGTTCCCACCTCGTCGACGACGCGAACGACGCCGGCCCGGGTGACCCGCACTCCAGGACCTCCGATCATTCATGGAGGCCCCGGAGCGGGCCCTCCCCTTCGCCTGACGCTACGACCCGACGCGCGCAACCGGACCGTCCGGACGGACCGGGGTAGTGGTTCCTGATTGGCGCAGCCCTGGTCCGCCCGCCCTTGCTAGCCGTCGAGGGTGATCACGACCTTGACGTCGTCGGGCTCCGGCTCGAACGCCATGGCATGCTCGGCGAGCGGCACCCGCCTGCTGATCAGTCCGTCCAGCCAGCCGGGATCGGCACCGGCCAGCGCCTGCGAGGCGAGCCGGTAGTGCGCCAGGTTGGCGTTGACCGAGCCGAGCACGACATCGTTCTCCAGCACCAGCTCCCGGTTCAGGGCGCCGCCGTCGAGGCTGATCGTTCGTCCGGGCCCGGACACCCCGGTCAAACACACGATGCCGTAGGGCGCCGTGTGCCCGATCGCATCGAACACCACCGCAGACACCCCGGTGGCCTCGATCACCACGTCGGGCTCGCAGCCCGTGACCGCCGCGTCGAGCCCGTCGCTGTGGTAGGTCGCGCCGAGCTCGCGCACGAGCGCGGGCTTGCGGCCCTCGGTGACCACGTCGAGAACGTGCACGTCCAAGCCGCGCTGCACGCCGAGCAGTGCCCCGAGCAGCCCGATCGGCCCGGCGCCGGTGACCAGCACCCGGCGGGGCTCGAACCAGGACCGCCGCCCCACCTGCTCGATCTGGTCCCACGCCTTCGCGACCACGCTGGTGGGCTCCATCAGCACGCCGAGCTCGGCCAGCCCCGGGTCGAGCTTCACCGCGTAGTCGGTCTCGACCCGCCACGCCTGGCTGCCGTAGCCGTCGATCTCCTTGATGCCGCATTCGGAGTATCGGCCGTTGCGGCACATGTCGAACTGGCCGTGCGCGCAGGCCCCGCAGGGCACCGGGTCCGGGCGCCGGACGACACCGACGACGAGGTCCCCCGGGTGGAACTCCGAACCCGCCGGGGCGTGCCGGACCCGGCCGAGCGACTCGTGGCCCAGCACCAGGCGGTCCCGATCCGGCGGCGCCCAGCCGTACCCACCGGCGACGATCTCCTTGTCGGTACCGCACACCCCGATGGCCAACCCGTCGACGAGCAGGTCCTGGCTGCCGGGTTGCGGGTCGGGCACGTCGCTCACGGCGAGCGAGCCGGCCTGGCCGGGGATCACGGTCAACGCGCGTATCATGCGGTCCTTCCGGTCGTGGGGACGGACCCGGCGGTACCCAGATGGCCCGCGGTATTCACCAGCCCCACGTGGCTGAACGCCTGCGGCGTGTTGCCGAGCTGGCGCCGGGCCTGCGGGTCGTACTCCTCGGAGAGCATGCCGAGATCGTTGCGCAGGGTGAGCAACCGCTCGAACAGCTCCCGCGCGTCGCGCTCCCGGCCGATCCCGGCCAGCGCGTCGGCCAGCCAGAACGAGCAGATCAGGAACGCGCCCTCCGCGCCGGGCAGCCCGTCGACGCCGCCGTCGGCCGCGGTGTCGTAGCGCAGCACGAAGCCGTCGACGTACAGCTCGCGCTGCACGGCCTCGACGGTGCCGACCACCCGCTCGTCGTCCCAGGGCAGGAAACCGACCCGTGGGATCAGCAGCAGGGCCGCGTCCAGCCCCTTCGAGCCGTAGAACTGGGTAAACGTGGTGCGGTCGGTGTCGAACCCGGCTGCACAGACCTCGTCGTGGATCCGCGCCCGCAGTGCTCGCCAGCGCCCCACCGGGCCGTCGAGCCCGAAGCGCTCGACCGCCTGCACGGCGCGGTCCACCCCGGCCCAGGCCAGCACCTTGGAGTGCACGAACTGGCGACGGACGCCGCGGACCTCCCACAGGCCGTTGTCCGGCTGGTCCCAGTGCCCCTCGAGATGGTCCAGCAGCGCCTTCTGCAGGTCCCACGCGTCGTCGGAGCTGCCCACGCCTGCCTCCCGGACCAGGTGCAACCCGTCGAGCACCTCGCCCCAGACGTCGAGCTGGAGCTGCTCGGACGCGGCGTTGCCGATCCGCACCGGCGTGGAACCCTCGTACCCGGCCAGCCAGTCCAGCGTGGACTCGGGGATCCGGCGGGTGCCGTCGAGCCCGTACATGATCCGCAGGTCGGCTGGGTCGCCGGCGACGGCGCGCAGCAGCCAGTCCCGTCACGCGGTGGCCTCCTCGACGTACCCGCTGCCCAGCAGCGCCTGCAGGGTGAACGTGGCGTCGCGCAGCCAGCAGTAGCGGTAGTCCCAGTTGCGCGGGCCGCCCAGCTGCTCGGGCAGCGACGTCGTCGCCGCCGCCACGATCCCGCCGGTCGGGGCGTAGGTCAGGGCCTTGAGCGTCACCAGGGAGCGGCGGACCGCGTCGGCCCACTCCCCGGTATAGCTGCACCGGCCGATCCAATCGGCCCAGAACGTCTCGGTGTCACCGATCGCGGCGAGGCCGTCGACCGGCTGTGGCCGGGGCAGATGTGACGGGGAGTAGGTGAGCACGAACGGCACCTGCTCGCCGGCGCCGACGGTGAAGTCGGCGCAGGTGGTCCGGCCGTCGTGGCGCAGCGGCACCGGGGAGCTCACCCAGACCGCGTCCGGGCCGGCCACCGCGGCGAGCTCGCCGTCGACCTGGCGCACCCAAGGCACCGCCGAGCCGTAGTCGAAGCGCAGCGTCAGCTCCAGATGCATCGGCACCCGCCCGGACAGCCCCTCGACGACCCGGACGACATCGGCGGCCTCCCCGCGCGGCGGCATCGCGTCCACCACCCGGACCGCGCCCGCAGGGGTCTCCCACTCGGTCTCCAGGATCAACGAGTCGCCGCGGTACCGGCGCCGGGTGCAGCCACCGGCACCGGCCGGAGCGATCCGCCACCTGCCGACGTCGCGGTCGTCGAGTAGCGCGGCGAAGCAGGCGGGGGAGTCGAACCGGGGCAGGCACAGCCAGTCGATCGACCCGTCCCGGCCGACGAGCGCCGCCGTCTGCAGATCGCCGATCAGCCCGTAGTCCTCGATCCGGCCCGCCATCAGGTAGTCGCCGCCGAGCTGAGCATGACGATCACCACGAGAGCCACAGTAACCGCCATGGACCGTCGCCGCCGTCCCGCCGACGGGCGGCCCGCAGGGTCCATGCCGCCGGCATGGCTCTGGGGCGTCCGTGTCCGCACCGCGTGGCCGATCCCACCGCCACGACCGCTCGTCCGGGCCGGTCGGCGGGCGGTTCGACAGGACGACCACCGTGGCCCCGCTGACGGCAACCGCGGCCATCGCCGCGAACCCGGCGACGGTCAGCGCATCCGGGTGCACCAGCGACTGGCCGCGCAATGCGTGCCAGAGCAGCAGCACCACCACCGCCGAGCGTGCTCCAGCCGGTCAACCCCGGGCCGGGGTCGCCGTCGGGCACTCCGACGCTGTGGACGCCGAGTTCGGTCAAGGGTGGCGCCGAAACGTCGCCCGGAACAGGCGCGCGGCGAGCTCGAGCCGCTGCGCGACCACGACCGCAGGCGGGTGCGCTGAGCCCTGCCGCGTACCCTGGATCACAGGCGGTGCACAGCGTACCGGTCGACGTCGAGGGAGAGCGGGAACCGGTGAGCACCACATCGCCCGGCGTCGGGTATGAGGCCGCGCGGCGGCGGACCTTCGCCGTGATCAGCCATCCGGACGCGGGCAAGTCGACGTTGACCGAGGCGCTCGCGCTGCATGCGCAAGTGATCGACTCCGCGGGCGCGGTGCACGGCAAGGCCGGCCGCCGCGGCGTGACGTCGGACTGGATGGAGATGGAGCGCAGCCGCGGCATCTCGATCACCTCCGCGGTGTTGCAGTTCCGCTACGGCGACGCGGTGATCAACTTGCTCGACACCCCCGGCCACGGCGACTTCTCCGAGGACACCTACCGGGTGCTCGCGGCGGTGGACGCGGCGGTGATGTTGCTGGATGCGGCGAAGGGGCTGGAGCCCCAGACGCTCAAGCTGTTCGACGTGTGCCGGTCGCGGCGGATCCCGGTGCTCACCTTCGTCAACAAGTGGGACCGGCCGGGCCGCGAGGCGTTGGAGCTGCTCGACGAGGTGGAGCAGACGATCGGGCTGCGGCCGATGCCGGTGACCTGGCCGGTGGGGGTGGCCGGTGAGCTGCGCGGGTTGATCGAGACCGCGACCGGGGAGTTCACCCGGTTCCACCGCACCGCCGGCGGGGCGACCCGGGCGGAGGCCGAGCTGGTCTCCGCGCCGGATGCCGCCGCCCAGGAGGGCGGGTACTGGGCTGCCGCGCAGGACGAGCTCGCGCTGCTGGCCGAGATCGGCGCGGGGTTCGACGAGAAGGAGTTCCTGGCCGGCACCGCGACGCCGGTGCTGTTCGGGGCGGCGTTGTCCAACATCGGGGTGGCCCGGCTGCTCGACGCGCTGGTGGAGTTGGCGCCCTCGCCCGGCGAGCGGGTCGACGCCGACGGGCGCCCCCGGGCGCTGGACGCGCCGGTGTCCGGGATCGTGTTCAAGGTGCAGGCCGGGATGGACCCGGCGCACCGGGACCGGATGGCGTTCCTGCGGCTGTGCTCGGGCCGGTTCGAGCGCGGCATGGTGCTCATCCACGCCGGTTCCGGGAAGCCGTTCGCGACGAAGTACGCGCAGTCGATGTTCGGCCAGCAGCGGACCACGGTCGAGGAGGCGTTCCCCGGCGACATCGTGGGCCTGGTCAACGCCGGGACGCTGCGCCCGGGGGACACGCTGTACGCCGAGCAGCCGGTGGAGTTCCCGCCGATCCCGAGCTTCGCGCCCGAGCACTTCGCCGTCGTCCGCAGTGCGGATGCGGGCAAGCACAAGCAGTTCCGCCGGGGGATCTCCCAGCTCGACGGTGAGGGCGTGATCCAGGTGCTGCGATCTGATGTGCGCGGGGACCAGGCGCCGGTGCTGGCCGCGGTCGGGCCCCTGCAGTTCGACGTGGTCGTCGCCCGGCTCGAGGCGGAGTTCCGGGCCCCGGTCAGCCTGGAGCCGCTGGGCTACTCGGTGGCCCGGCAGACCGACGCCGAGGGCGCCGCGGTGCTGGCGGCGCAGTCCGAGGTCGAGGTGCTCACCCGCTCGGACGGGGCGCTGCTGGCGGTGTTCGCCAGCAGGTGGCGCCTCGAGTCGGTGCGCCGCCGCTACCCGGACCTGATGCTGGAGGCGATGCCGGCAGGTTCGGTGGACAGCCCTTCCTGACCGGCACCCTCGATCCTGCTGCACCGTCGGCCCGGCCGGGCGGCAGTGAATTCGCACGGATGGCGCGACTCGATCGCACATATACCCCGACTCGCGGGTGGTCAGGGTGCGATCGATCGTCGGCGCGTTCAGGGTCGATTCGAGAGCTCGCGTTCCAGCGGGGTGCGGAAGCGCGGGGTGACCCGGGTCGCTCCGAGTTGCGCCGCGACCCGCTCGGCCGCCGCGTCCACCGCGTCCCGGGCCTCGGTGCCGATATCGCAGAGCAGCCGGGTCACCACCTCGCCGCTCGCCCGCTGCCCCCAGCCGCCGACGATCCGGCCGCCCCACCACACCGTCGGGCCGATGTTGCCGGTGCGGTCGAAGAGCGCGGGCCCGTGCGCGCCGAGGAACCAGCCGCGTTCCTGCCAGCCCATCGGCGTCGGGTCCAGGGCCGGGAGCAGCGCGGTGGCCGGTTCCGGTGCCGCCACCGGGTCGGCGGCCTCGGCGAGCAGCAGCCCGGGGACACCGTCCAGGTCGACCTCGACGGTGTCCAGCGTGGCGAGTGCCCGGTTCGTCTCCCGCCCGGTCCAGCCGGTCCACCAGCGCAGGTCCGAGGCCGGGGCCGGGCCGAACGCGGCGAGCCAGCGCCGGGCCAGCTCGGCCTGCGCCACCGGCACCGCGACCTCGGCCAGTGGTGCGCCGAGCCAGTTCGCTGCCGGCGCCCAGCGGTACCGGGTGGAGGTCCAGGTGCCCAGCGGACGGCCGCGCACGATGTGTCCGTCGGCGGCGAGCAGCAGCAGCACCCGGGCCGTCGCGTTCTGCCCGGTGGCCTCGATCCGGGTCCGCAGCCGCGGCTCGTCTGCGGCGAGCTCCGTGGCGGTGGCCTGCCCATGGGCCCGCAGGGCGCGCAGCACCGACGCCTCGACGCCGCCGAGCCAGGCCGCGGCGTCGTCCACCCCGGACTCGGCGAGGTGCGTCACCAACCGCTTCCGCTGCACCATGGCGACCGCCGCCGAGGCGCCGGCCTGCACGATCGGCGCGAGCTCACGGTCCAGCACCCACACCGTGCGCCGCATGGCGAGCATCCGCAGCAGGGCCCGGTCGTCGTAGAGGGCGCGCTCGACGGTGCCGACCGAGCCGTCGCGGGTGCGGGCCAGCACCGAGAGGAACACCGTGGCCGGGTCGGTGGCGTGCAGGGCGACCAGCGAGCCCGCCACCGCCACCGCTCCGGCCACCGAGTCGTCGGCCCAGGTGGGCGGGGACAGCCGGTGCCCGCGCACCAGCCGCGCGCGCCGTTCGGCGGCGCCGATCTGACGTGCCATCTCGTTTCCCTCCGATTCGGGTGGTGCCGAGGCCTCGGCGCCGATCACGGCCGAATCGTCCGCCGGCGACGATCACGGGCGGAAGGGCGCTTGTTGATCTCCACGGACAGCACTCGCGCCATGATCGCGTCCCGGGTCGACGATAAGCCCTTGATCGCCGGGCCGGGCCGTCCCGGGTCCCGCCGCGGGCCGGGGCGTCAGCTCCAGATCGTCACGTAGACCGGCGGGCGGAAGCGCGACGGCGGCACCCCGGCGCCGGGCGCCCGCAGCAGCCGCATCGCCTCCGGCGTGCTCAGGAAGTGTCGCAACGAGCCGGCGGCGGCCGAGCGGCGGTCGGTCGGCAGTGTCGTCGCGTGCCAGATGACCTCCAGTGGCGTGCCCGGTACGTCGATCACCTGCAGCTCGCGGCGGCGCAGCTGATGCACGGCCAGGTGGGCGATCGCCGGAGCCACGCCGGCCCCGCGGGCGGCAGCGTCCCAGGCGGCGGTCTGGTTCGGGAACACGCTCAGCCGGGAGTCGTTCACCCCGAGTCCGCGCAGCATCCTGCTGACCTCGCTGCCCGGGTCCGTGGCTGCGGCTTCCACCAGCCACGGCCAATGCGCGGGCAAGCCGCGGAACCGCGCGTCCGGCGCACCGAGCACGACCATCCGGCACCGGAACACCGGCTCGCTGACCAGGCCGAGGCTCCGGTCGCCGCCGAGGTACGGGCCGAGGGCGAGGTCGGCGAGGCGCTGCGAGACCAGCACCGCCATCTCGTCGGTCGCCGCCACCCCGGCCGACACCTCGATGGACCCCGACGACCGGGCGGTGAACGCGTCGGCCAGCGGTCCGGTGAGGAACTCGACGATTGAGCTGGGCGCCACCAGCCGTAGCTGCTCGGGGGTGCCCTTGGCGGACCGGACGGCGGCCTCCGCCTCCGCGCCCAGCGCCACCATCTGCGCGGCGATCGTCAGCAGCCTGGTGCCCCCGGCCGTCATCGTCATGCCGTTGCCGCCGCGGGTGAGCAACGGGTCGCCCAGGTACTTGCGCAGCGCGGCGAGCGCCTGGGACACGGCGGGCTCGCTGACGGACAGGGCATGGGCAGCCGCCTTCACCGAACCGAGGCGGGCGACGAGCACGAACGCGGACAGCTGCGTCAACGTCATGGGAGTATTCTGGACGGCCGGGGTACCTAAGTGAACGGTTAGCCGTATTTTGTGCCCGCCCGGGTACTGCGGGACCATCGCCGAGTCCGCCAGGATCGATGCCAGGATCGGCGGCACCCAGGACCGACGGCACCCAGTACACTCGACGGCAAGGACGTCACCGGGAGGGCGGTCATGAGCAACCAGCAGAATCCTGACCACGAGGAGCAGCAGCCGCTGGGCGTGCTGCGCGAGATCTGGTCGGCGACCGGGCAGACCAGCGCGAAGCTCGAGGAGACCTTCGGTACCGAAGAGCCGAAGGTCTGCAGGAACATGAAGGACATCGGTTTCGGCGGGTTGGTGCCCGACTCCGTCCCCGAAGGACCGGCGGGAACCAACACCCCGGTGGACAGCGACCTGCGCGCGGCGTGGCGCTCCCGGCTCGAACGCGAGGGCAAGCTGCACCCCAACGGCGTCAGCGTCCGGGAACTCGTGCTCGGCCCCGACCCGACCGAGCCCTGACCAGACTCGACCGACCCACCCCGATCGACCGACCGACTCTGATCCCGACCGACTGAGACGAGATCGCTTCCGTGAAGCCACCGGGCTCGGTCACCGAGCTGACCGAGATGCTCCGTGCCGGGGGCTATCTCGCCGATCGCGGGCTGGCCACCGCGGTGCACGTCGCGCTGGCGCTGCAGCGACCCATGTTGCTCGAGGGCGAGGTGGGCGTCGGCAAGACGGAGCTCGCCAAGACCCTCGCCACGGTGCTGGGCCGCAAGCTGATCCGGCTGCAGTGCTACGAGGGCATCGACACCAACCAGGCGATGTACGAGTGGGACTACGCCCGCCAGATGTTGCACATCCGGGCGCTGTCCGAGCGCGGGGTCGCCGACGAGGAGACCGTCGAGCGCCTGTTCGGGCCGCGCTTCCTGCTGGAACGCCCGCTGCTGGAGGCGATCAGGGCCGGTGCGGGCGCGGTACTGCTCATCGACGAGGTCGACCGGGCCGACGACGAGTTCGAGGCCTTCCTGCTCGAGGTGCTCTCAGACTTCCAGATCAGCATCCCGGAGGTCGGCACGATCTCCGCGGAGCATCCCCCGCTGGTGCTGCTGACCTCCAACCGCACCCGTGAGCTGCACGACGCGCTCAAGCGCCGCTGCCTTTACCACTGGATCGGCTATCCCGCACCGGAACGCGAGGTGGAGATCGTCAAGGTCCGCGAGCCAGGGATTTCCGAGGCGCTCGCGCGCAAGGTCGTCGAGGCGGTCAACCGGCTCCGCGAGATGGACCTGGCCAAACCACCCGGCGTCGCGGAGACCATCGACTGGGCCCGCACGCTGGACTTCCTCGGTGAGACCGAGCTCGACGCCGAGGCGGCCGACCTCACGCTCGGTGCGGTCGTGAAGGAGCGCGACGACGCCGAGCTGGTGCGGTCAAGGCTCGACGAGATCACCGCACCACGGTGAGGGCGGCGGCGGCCCACGGGCTGGTCGGGGTACTCGTCGACTTCGGCCAGGCCCTGCGCGGGGAGGGGATGTCCGTCGGTTCGGGGGACATCCTCACGTTCTGCGCGGCGATGACCCCGCTGGACCCGACCGACCTCGTTGACCTCTACTGGGGCGGCCGGGTCTCGCTGGTCGCCCGCCGCGACGACATCCTGATCTATGACCGGGTGTTCAAGGACTTCTTTCTCGACGCCGGCAACCCGGTCGACGACCTCATCAGGATCGAGTCGCAGGCCGAGCCGGAGGCCGAGACGGTGTTCGAGGTTCCGGCCGCGGACCCGGGGGTGGAGGAGCCCGACGAGGAGACCGTGCTCGGGCTGATGGCCTCGAACGTCGAGACGCTGAAGACCAGGTCGTTCCCGGAGTGCACCGACGACGAGCTGGCGGCGCTGCGCCGGATCATGGCCCGGATCCGGCTGACCCCCCCGCGGCGGCGCACCCGCCGGACCCGGCCGGCCCGCTCGGGGCGCAGGCCCGACCTGCGCGCGACGGTGCGCCGGTCCCTGCGGATGCACGGCGACCCGGTCGAGCTGTTCTGGCGCCGCCGCCGCATCCGGCTCCGCCCGCTGGTGCTGATCCTCGACATCTCCGGCTCGATGGCCGACTACTCGCGCGCCCTGCTGCAGTTCGCCTATTCGGCGCAGCGGGGTTCGCGGGCGCTGTTCCGGGTGGAGGTGTTCTGCTTCGGCACCCGGCTCACCTACCTCACGAAGTCCCTACAGACCCGAAAGCCGGACGACGCGCTGGCCCGGGCCGCGGAGCTGGTCGTCGACTGGGAGGGCGGGACGCGGATCGGGGCGTCCCTCGACGAGTTCATCCGCCGCTTCGGGCGCCGCGGGATGGCGCGCGGCGCCGTCGTCGTGATCTGCTCCGACGGGCTGGACCGCGGTGATCCCGAGGTGCTCGCCACCGCAATGGAGCGGCTCGCCCGGCTGTGTCACCGGGTGGTGTGGATGAACCCGCACAAGGGGAACAACGCCGACTACCGGCTGCAGACGGTGGGCATGATGGTCGCCGAGCCGCACATCGACGTGCTGCTGTCCGGTCACGACCTGAGCAGCCTGGAAGAGCTGGCCGCACTGCTCCCCGAGCTGGGTTAGCGCACGAAGGAGGACCGATGACGATCCGCTGGAGCGTGGCGATCGAGGCGGAGGGGGACCGGGCGATGACCCTCGACGAGGTGGTTGAGCTGGCCGACGCGGTCGCGCCGCACGCAGGCATCGCGAGCGGGATCGGCACCCCCCGCTTTGGAGCCCAGGTCGTCGTCGCCGCCGACACCCGCGAAGAGGCCCTCGAGCTCGGCCGCGCGACGTTCGTCGACGCGGCGGCCAGGGCCGGGCTGCCGGTGTTCCCGATCGTGCGGGTCGAGGCGTGCAGTGAGGACGAGGACGCCATGGACGGCTTCGCGTGATCCGGCTCGGGTCGCTGGCCGGGTACGCCTTCTCCGGGCCGCGGTTGCTCGGTGGCTGGACACCAACGGCCACTCCCGCGGTGTACGTGATCCTCTACAAGCCCGACCCGGACCGGGAGCGGTACGCGGTGATCTACGTCGGGCACACCGACGACCTCGCCGCGGAGGGCTTCCCCTTCAAACACCGCCAGTCCCCGTGCTGGGTGAAGCGCGCCGGGTCGAAGTGGAAGGTGCACATCGCGACGCTGGAGATCCCCGGTGGTGGGCCCGGGCACCGCGAGATGGTGGCCCACGAGCTGATCTCGGTGTACGAGCCGCACTGCAATGAGCAGAAGTACGACAACTCCTGGCGCGACGAGTGGATCGGGGAGTACTCCGATGCGCCGAACACCGCCCCGATGCCGCGGCCACCGGTGGAGCGCCCGGGTTGATGATGTACTTCGACGCAACAATCGGTTGCCCAACGGTGCAGCCCAGCGTCCGCTGGGTACCGAGGCGGAAGTCGGTCGTGGCTACCGGACGGTGAGCGTGGCCGTCATGAACGGGTGCGGGGTGCAGTGGAAGGGGTAGCTCCCCGGCTTGCTCGGAACGGTGACCTGTCCGGCCTGTCCCCCTGCGACGTTGCCGCTGTCGAACGACTTGTCGTCTGCGGTCACCGTATGGGTCGCCCCGTCCTGGTTCTCGATCCTGATCGTCGCTCCGGGTGGGACCACGAGGTCGGCGGGGGCGAAGGAAAAGTTCTTGATCACAATGGTCGTGCCAGCGGAGCCGCCCCCACCGGGGGTGGCGGCCGATGAGCCGCCACCCCCGGTCGAAGCCGTGCCGCCTCCGCAGGCGAGCAAGCCGAAGGCGGCCAGCAACACCGTCGCCAGCCAGCAGACCAGGCGCTTGCTCATGTCACGCCGTGAGCATGTCGGGCTTGACGGCATTGTTTACCCCGATGAAGGTGGCCGGCACCGGGTACTTGCCCAGCACGAAACTCAGGATGGCCGCGTGCATCGCCTCCACCGGCTGGATCGTGGCCGCCGTCATGATACCGCCGATGTCGGTCACGTTCGCGGTGGCGAAGGTGTAGGTCTCGGCGGCGGCGTCCTCCAGGTCGAGCGCGACCTGGGCGACGGCAGGCACCGAGGTGGCGGCGTTGAGCTTGGCCACCTGGTCGGCGGTGATGGTCAGCGGAGCGCCGGTGATCACCGGCTTGCCGGCCTTGGACAGCACCGCGTTCCAGGCCTCGGCGTGGTCGGCGTGCTGGCGGACCGCGACCGTGACGAACTCTGCCACCGCGGGCGGCACGTAACCGAGCTGGCCGGCACCGGCCATGTGCAGTGCGCCGTTGTAGGCGGTAACCGCGAGGTTCTCCAGGGCGGCCGCGAGCGCGACCACCTTCAGGTCACCGGTGTACACACCCGTGCCGGCCGCATTGCCGCCGCTCGTCGCGTAGCCGCCGGCCGCGTTGCCGCCGCCGCAGGCCGCGGCAGCGCCCAGGGTGAGCGCGCCCGCCGCGCCGAGGAAGAAGGTGCGCCGCGAGGACGGCCGCCGCACCACCTCCACCAGGGTGCCGGCCAGCTCGTCGAGCGTCTCTCGGACCTGCGGGAAGGTCGAGGAGTGCAGATCGTCGAGCTCGCGTGTCATCGCCCGCAGCTCACGCTCGCTGATCTGCATCTCCGGTGTCTTGCCGGCTCGCCTGCGGTTCACTTGACGGCTCCGTCCTCGGCGCCAGCGGCCATATCGGTCTTGTAGAACGCGTTCGGGAAACCGACCTTGCCGGCCGCCGCTGGCAGCTTCTCCGCGTCGGGCGGTAGCTTGATCTGGTCCGCCAAGTCGGCGCCCAGCAGCGCCTGGACAGCCAGCAGGACCGCCACGTGCTGGGCTTCGACGCCCGCCACGCTGGCGAACAACTGCCGCAGCTCCGGGGTGCTGACCATGCTGACGTCTTTGACGTAGGTCTCGGCGGCCACGTTCTCCAGGGTGAGCGCCAGCCCGACCACGTCGTCGGGTCCCGTGATTCCCGGCAGGGCTGCCATGACGACCTGGGCGTACTTGGCCGGGACCCCGTTCTGCGGGGGGCCGCCGAGCTTGGTCGCCGCCGCGTTGAACGCCTGCGAGTGCTCGGCGTGCTGCGCCATCGTCATCGTGGCGAAGGCCTTCACCACGCCGTTGGCACTCGACCCGCCGATGAAGGGCAGGGTGAGGGCCTTCTTGTAGGTGTTCACCGCGAGGTTCTCGAGCCCGGCCGCGGTCTGCAGGATCTTGATCTCGTTGCCCTGGTTGCCTTGGGCGAACGCCGGTGCGACGTTCGCCAACATCGCCGCGCCGACCGCCCCGCCGACCACCGCGGCAGGCGCCCAGCCGGAGCGTTCGCGCCCGATCTGGGCTTCGCGGGCTGCCTCGACGTAGTCGGCGAGACCGGCTTTGGCGTCCCGCATCGCGTCCGACTGCAGGTCACCGGACTCGACGATGAGCTCCCTGAACCTGCCTTCATCGATCTTGTTGTGCACGTGACCTCCTGGCCTTTCCGGCCCGCAGGCACCAACGGTTGTGGTGGGAGCGGGAACAGGGCGGGTCTGACATACGCCTAACGTGGACTGGGCGGAACAAGCCTCAGACCTTCGTCAGCTCCTGGTCGACTCCGGTCCGGGCCGGACGGTCCGGCCCCTCACCACCGCCCCGCCTGACCAGCAGCAGCATGATGATCCCGTAGATGATGACGATGATCCCGATCACCAGCAGCAGCGGTGGGAAGATGTTCACCGTGGGGAAGGCGTTGTTGAGCCGCTGGAAGTTGGCCTGCTGAGCTTCCAGCACCGGGATGACGTCATCGCGGAAGTAGTCCCGGACCTGCGGAACCGTGGTGATCGGGGTGCCGTCGAGGCGGGTGAAGCCCTGGATTCCCACGTTGTCCCAGACGCCGGTGACCTTCGGCAGGGCGGTGATGACCTGACCGAGCCGCGGCACCTGCTGCCCGACCGCCGCGATCACCTGCTGCTGGCTGAGGTTGAGCTGCTGGGCGAGGAACTTGGTCAACGCGTCGAGCTCGGTCGCGACCTGTTGGAGGGACACGGCTTGCAGCAGGGTGGCGATGTGGGGCATCCCGTTGGCCGCCAGTGCGGGGATGACCGCCTCCGGCGGGATGTCGGCCTGCCGCGACACGAAGCTGACGACGTTGGGCACCTCCTGGGTGCCCGTGCTGGTCTGCAGGGCCACCGGGTCGGCCAGGTCGACGATGGTGCTGATCATGGCGACGCCTGCCTTGGCGCCGGCGACCCGCTCGGCGGTGAGAATCGGGGCGACGTCGTTGATGGTCTTGGCACCACCGTTCAGCCGAGGGAACAGGCCGAGGGCGAACACCAGCACGACGACCAGCGCGCCGACCGCGATCACCGTCGACCAGGCGGCGGTGGCGAGGACGCGCGGCAGGCCCTTGGACGCCAGCACCATCATGAGCACGCCGAACACGATGACCACGAGCCCGGCGACCAGCAGCAGCAGTGGCAGGAAGCCCACCCCACCGGACCGGGTCAGCGCGGTGAAGTTCTCGGACTGCCGGTCCAGCACGGGGATGACGTCCTGGGCGAAGTAGTCCCGGACCTGCGGAACGGTCCTGATCGGGGTCCCGTCGAAGCGGGTGAAGCCTGCGGTGCCCGGCACGTTGTCCCAGCCGCTGACCACGCCCGGCAGTGCGGTGGTGGCCTGCGTGATGCCCGGGTAGAGCTGCGGCAGCGCGGTGTTGACGGCGTCTTGGGACAGGCCGAGCGTCTGGGCCAGGAACGGCGCCAGCCTCGGCAGCTCCCTGGCGACGTCCTCGAACGGAACTGTCTGGAGAAGCGCGAGCACGTGCGGGTAGTCCTGGGCCAGCAGCGTGGTCACCTGGCTGTTGGTGAAACCGGTCTTGGCTGACACGAAGCCGACGAGCTTGCCCACCTCGGGCGCGGTGTTGCGGGCGGACAGGACGACCGGGTCGAGCAGGTCGGTGGCGTTGGACACGATGCCGATACCCGCCGCGGCGCCGTCCACCCGGGTACGATCGAAGATCGGAGCGGCGCCGTTGAGCACCTTCTGGCCGGCGTCCAGACGACCGAACATCCCCAGCCCGAGAACGAGTACGACGATGATCACACCGACCAGCGTCACGACGAACCACGACCATACGGCCCGCATATTCTCCCACCTTCCGATTGGGGAGGCACCCTCTTTTCGGCATCCCGACCGAGGGTTCGGGCAATTTACCTCAAACGCTGATGCGGGGTCACCACCCCATTGGGGGACGCAACGCGCCAGTAGCGGTGAGCCCGAAGAACCACCACGACTCCGACGTCGAGCCGTGCCAAGAAATGCGCACGAGCGCGAAGTCGGAGTCGCGGAGGGAAAATGTTCAGCTAGTGGCGCGGCTGGTGCTCGTTGAAGGCCTGGGTGGCGAACGTCGGACCGTATCCCACGCTCTCGTGCATGCGAGAACGACGCTGACCGGACGCAGGTGTGGCCACCTTCGACCGCTCCGGGACCGGCGAGACCTTTCCGAGGATCTGCTCGGCCAACCCGTACAGCAGCGGTAGCGCGCCGGCCACCGAACCGCCCGAGCGGTTGATGTGCTCGACGCCGGGGCCGATCAGCGCACCGTGGCCGGCGATCGTCGCGACGGCGTCGTTGGCCTCCTCGAGGTTGCCGGCGATGCGGGCGAGCAGCGCCCCGACCCAGAAGAGGTACGCCGCGAGCACCGCGACCAGGGCGACGATCGCGATGACCGAGAGAACGACCAGCAGGGTGATCATGCCTTCACCTTCTCGAACACCCGGCCGAGGAACAGGTGATGCTGCAGGCCTTCGGCCAGCACCGCTTCGACCCCGTCCGCGGTCTTCGGGATCAGGTTCGTGTGCTCGGTGTTCGTGGTGATCCGCAGCAGGGTGTTGCGGACGTCCACGACCCCCTGATCAATGATCTTGACGAGGATGATCAGGAAGCTCAGCAACAGGGCGACCACCAGTACGACGGCGAAGCCGACGCCGATGGCCAGCCACCAGAACGGGATCTGGGAAGCGGAGACGTTGTTGGGCATTGCTCAGCCTCCCAGCCGCGCGCGACCGCGCTGCAGCCCGCCGACGATGACCGTGGCGTGGTCGATGGTGGTGCGAAGACCGGCCAACGCGGCCGTGTTGTGCTCGGCCTGCTGCAGCGCCTCGTCGATCATCGGCGCGTACTTGCCGATCTTCAGGGCGAGGAACAAGATCCAGCCGACCAGTACCGCGACGACGACCACGACCAGCAGGCCGATTCCGAATCCCAGATACCAGCCGAACAGGTTCGGCCCTGGCCCGGCCTCCGCGAGAGATATCGTCATCGTCGTCACCGAGCCGTCGGGCTTGAGATCGTGTCCCGCGCCGAGGTCGCCTCGAGGTAGTCCACCAGCGTCCCGGTGGCCGTCTCGACGTTGTGCGCCTTCTTCACGTGCTCGGCGATCTCGGCGCGCAGCGTATCCCGGTCAGTCGCGGTGAAATGCGCACTGCACTCGGGACTTCCGCATTGGAACTCTTTCATGTCACTCCCTATCCCGATCACTAGGCCGGCTCATACCGACTCACAGAAGTCCCGCACCGGCTTGAGGTTCGCGTTGACCGATGGAATGGCCACCGGCACCGTCCGGGTCTGATAGCTGATTGCCCGCACCCCGACGATGATGGTGGCGAGGGTGTAGCTCACGTGCTTGAGATGCAGGATGACTCGAATCAGGGCCACGGCGATGACCGCGATGATCAAGGCGGCGATCACCAGGGTGGCCCAGGCAACCAGGGGCATGTGCTGTCTCCTCTTACTCGGTCCTCATTCGCCCAGGCCTCGCGTCAGCCGAGCAACTTCGCGACGCTTCCCGCGTACCGGGTCGCGCCGACGGCCACCTGCTTGACGGTGCTGTCCGTCTCGGCGAGCAGGGCCGGCACGTTGTCCAGCGTCCCCGTGAGGGTCACGCCGTTGCGGAGGATGTCGTCGGTCGCGGCGCGGATGCGCTCCGCCGGCGACAGCACCCGGTTGAGCAGGACGATGACGACCGGCAGCACCACGAACAGCAGTACGGCGTTGCCGATCCACCAGAGGATCATGTTGGTTCCCTTCCCGTTATCGCTTGCTGCTGGCGCCGAACAACCGACCGAAGACCCGCTTGAGGGCCAACAGGGTGGCTGAGATGCCGATGCGGATCCCGGAGGCCGGCTTCGCGTGCCGGGCGCTGGCGGACTCGCCCCGGCTCTCGGCGTCGATGTTGTGCTGGAGGCACTCGGCAAAACTCCTCATGAGCACGCTGGTGACGTCGGCGATCATCCCGCGGCCGTACTGGGCTGCGGCACCGGAGACCTGCAGGTCCTGAACCACCTTGACCTTCGTGCCGCGTCCCGAGGCGACGAGCGTCGAGGTCACCTTCATGACGGCGGTGCCCTTGCCCTTCTCCTCCGAGCCGGACGCGTCCATCACGATCCGCCGGGCCTTGGCATCCGTCTCGAGGATCTTCGCCGTGCCGGCGAAGCGCATCGACACGGGCCCCATCTTGGTGGTGACCCGGCCCTTGTAGGTGCCGTTGCCGTCGTCCCCGACGAGCTCGGCCCCCGGCAGGCAGGGCGCGAGCTTCGGGACGTCGAGCAGGTAGGTCCACACCTTGTCGACCGGTGCGGCGACCTCGAACTCGTTCTCGATCAGCATCTGAGGAGCCCTCAGTCGTTCTTGACCGGCGGTGCGCCGGAGATGTCCTGGCCGGTGCGGATGGCGTCCCAGATCCGGTCGGGCAGCAGCGGCATGTCGATGTTGCGCACCCCGGTGTCCTCCACCGCGTTCATGACCGCGTTGACGAACGCGGCAGGCCCGCCGACCGTGGCGCATTCACCCACGCCCTTGGCGCCGATCGGATGGTGCGGGCACGGGGTGACCACCTCGTGCAGCTCGAAGCCCGGGGTCTCCCAGGCCGTCGGCAGCAGGTAGTCCAGGTAGTTCCCGCCGACGATGTTGCCCTCGGCGTCATAGGTCTGGAACTGCATGTTCGCCATCGCGTAGGCCTCGGTGAGCCCGCCCATGATCTGCCCCTCCACGATCATGGGGTTGATCCGGACGCCGCAGTCGTCGACGGCGACCACCCGGAGCACATCCCACACCCCGGTCTCCGGGTCGACCTCGACCGTCGCGATGTAGCAGGCGAACGGCCAGGTCAGGTTGGGCGGGTCGTAGTAGGCGTTGTTCTCCAGGCCGGGCTCCATGCCGTCGGGCATGTTGGCGTACGCGGCCGCCGCGCATTCCTGGATCGTCACGCCTCGGCTCTGGGCGCCCCGCACGTAGAACCGCCCGAGCTCCCACTCGACGTCCTCCTCGGACACCTCGAGCAGATGCGCGGCGAGCTTGCGGGCCTTCGCGCGGATCTTGCGGGAGACCATCGAGACCGCCGCTCCCGCGACCGGTGTGCTGCGGGAGGCGTAGGTGCCCATGCCGAACGGCGCGGTGTCGGTGTCGCCCTCCTCGACGGCGATGTCGGCAGCCGGGATGCCGAGTTCGTGGCTGACGATCTGGGCCCAGGTCGTCTCGTGCCCCTGGCCCTGGCTCTTCGCGCCGGTACGCAGGATCGCCTTGCCGGTGGGGTGCACCCGCAGCTCGGCGGAGTCGAACATCTTGATGCCGAGGATGTCGTACTCGCGGCTGTTGCCGGCTCCGAGCGGCTCGGTCATGACCGAGATCCCGATGCCGAGGCGGCGGCCCTGCGTGCGGGCCTCGGCCTGCTCGCGCAGGAAGTCGGCGTAGCCTATCGCGTCGAGGCCGACCTGCAGGCATTTGCCGTACTGCCCGGAGTCGACGAGGAACCCGAACGGCGTGCGCGCCGGGAAGTCCTCGTCGCGGCGCAGGTTGCGCCGCCGCAACTCGGCCTGGTCCATGCCGAGGTCCACGGCTGCGGCCTGGATCATCCGCTCCTGGAAGAACATCGCCTCGGTGACCCGGAACGAGCACCGGTAAGCGACCCCGCCGGGTGCCTTGTTCGTGTACGCCCCACGGGCCGTGATGTGCCCGTACGGGATGTCGTAGCAGGCGAACGCCGAGTGCACCAGCCCGATCTTGAACTTGCTCGGCTGGGCGTCGGAGAAGAAGGCGCCCTGGTCGGTGTCGGCGTGGAACCGGACTGCGAGGATCTTGCCGTCCCGGCGCAGCGCGATCTCGCTGTCCATGTACATGTCCCGGCCGAAGCCGGTGGAGACCAGGTTGCCGGTATTGTCCTCGATCCACTTCACCGGCCTCCCGGTGAGGATCGAGCACAGGATCGAGCAGACGTAGCCCGGGTAGACCGGGACCTTGTTGCCGAAGCCGCCGCCGAGGTCCGGGGAGATGATCCGGATCATGTGCTCGGGCAGCTCCGCCACCAGCGCCACCGCCGCCCGGATGATGTGCGGCGCCTGGCTGGTCATGTAGACGGTGAGCTTGCCGGTGGCGGAGTTGTAGTCGGCGACCGAGCCGCAGTTCTCGAGCGGCGAAGGGTGGCTGCGCGGGTAGTGCAGCTTCAGCCGGGAGACGACATCGGCCTGGGCGAAGGCGCGGTCCGTGCCCTCCTTGTCGCCGACCTCCCAGCGGTAGCAGACGTTGTCGGTCTGCCCCTCCTTGTCGTCCCGGATCAGCGGCGCGTCCGGGGCCAGGGCCTGCACCGGGTTGACGATCACCGGCAGCGCCTCGTACTCCACGACGATCGCCTCGACGCCGTCGCGGGCGATGTAGGGGTCGTCGGCGACGACGCAGGCGACCTCCTGGCCCTGGAAACGCACCTTGTCGGTAGCCAGCACGGCCTGGGTGTCGTAGGACAGCGTCGGCATCCACGCGAGGTTGCGCTGCGCGGCCATGTCCCCGGTGAGCACGAGACGCACCCCTGGGATGGCCCACGCCGCCGAGGTGTCGATGGACTTGATGCGGGCGTGTGCCAGCGGGCTGCGCAGGATCTCCATGTGCAGCATGCGCGGCAGCGTCAGGTCGTCGACGTAGTTGCCCCGGCCACGCACGAAGCGGGCGTCCTCCACCCGCTGACGGCTCGCGCCGAGCCCGCCGATCTTGACCTCGTCCAGTGCCTGTGACATAGGTGTTCCTCTTTCAGGCGGTGGCTGCAGCGGCCGACTCGGCGCGCTGCTTCTCGGCGGCCCACAACACGGCCTTGACGATGTTCTGGTAGCCGGTGCAGCGGCAGAGGTTGCCCGAGAGGCCCCACCGGACGTCGTCCTCGTCGGGGTCGGGGTTGCGGGCGAGCAGGGCCTTGGCGGCCAGCATCATGCCTGGTGTGCAGAACCCGCACTGCAGGGCGTGCTCGAGGCTGAACCCCTCCTGCACCGGGTCGAGCTCGCTGGGCGTGCCCAATCCCTCGACGGTGGTGACCTGGTGCCCTTCGGCCTGCATGGCGAACATCGTGCAGGACTTGACCGGCGTCCCGTCGTAGAGCACCGTGCAGGCGCCGCAGTTGGTGGTGTCGCAGCCGATATGTGTTCCGGTCAGCCCCAGGCCCTGGCGCAGCAGGTGCGCCAGCAGCAGCCGGGGCTCGACGTCTACGGTGTGTGCCTCGCCGTTGACGTTGACGGTGATCCGGCGCTGTTCCACGCCGCCCTCCTTCGGGTTCGGGGTGGCCATCAGGCGGCGACGGGGGTCCGGTAGCCGTGCAGCGCCCGCCGGACGAACGTCGCGACGACGTGCCGCTTGTAGTCGGCGCTGCCGCGGTGGTCGCTGCGGGGCTGCGCGGCGGCCGCGGCGAGATCCGCGGCACGCGCGATGACGTCGGGCTCGAGCGCGGCGCCGGCGAGCGACTGCTGGGCCTCGGTGGCCGCAATGGTGGTGGAGCCCACTCCGGTCAGCGCGATCCCGGCTCGGATGATCCGGTCGTTCGAGGTCTCGAGTGCGACGGCGACCCCGACGGTGGCGAAGTCCCCGATCCGCCGCTCGAGCTTGAAATAGCTGCCCATGCGGGTGCCCTTGGGCGCCGGCACCCGCGCCTCGACCGCGATCTCGCCGGGCGCGAGGGCGTTCTGGAACGGTCCGGTCACGAAGTCGGCGGCCGGGATGGAGCGACGCCCGCTCCGCCCCTGGGCGATGATCTCGCCGCCGAGGGCGAGCATCACCGAGGCCCAGTCGCCCTGCGGGTCGCCGTGGCACAGCGAGCCGACGAAGGTGCCGCGGTTGCGCACGATCGGGTCGGCGACCAGCGGGGCACAGGCGGCCATCGTCGGGTGCGCGCCGGGCAGCAGCGCGGATCGCTCGAGGTCGACGTGCCGGCACAGCGCGCCGACCACCAGGCTGCCGTCGGCGTCCTGGCTGTGGTGACCGAGGCCGCCGATGTTGTTGATGTCGACCAGCATCTCGGGCGCGGCGAAGCGCAGCTTGATCAACGGGATGAGGCTCTGGCCGCCGGCGAGCACCTTCGCCTCGTCACCGTGCTCGGCGAGCAGGGCGAGAGCCTCGTCGAGCGTCCGGGGCGCCTCGTAGCGGAAGCGGGACGGATACATGCGGGTGCGTCTCCTACTCTGTGGCCCGGTGCCCGCCGGCGCGATGCCGGGCGGTGTCCTGGCGCTGGTAGTTGGCAGCGGCGGCGGCGGGACCCGACGTTCGGCGGGGCTGGCTCGGCGCGGGGCTCGGCGCGGTGGTGGGGGCGGGCGGGGGTGCGGGAGTCGGCGCGGGCGTCGGTGCCGGCACCGAGGTGGAGACCGGTGCGGGGGAGCGCGGCTCGACGATGGCGACCGGCAGCGACTCGTCCTCCGGGTCGGGCCGGGGCTGCTGGTGTGGGGGCCACGGCCCGGAGACGGGCTGGCCCGCGACCTTCATGAAACCGACTACCGCGGGAAAGGACCAGATGGTGGGGCTCTTGCCGGTCTTCGGCGCGTCTTTGATCAGGTCGTACATCCTGGGATTCTGGCTGTTCCCGCTGGACTCGTTCGCCATCGTCGGCTCGCCCCTTCGGCGGTGGTGGTGGTGCGTCGGTCCATCACGTGCTGCGATCGTGGGTTTACGCTGCGCGTGGTGCGCAATCTCACACTACTTCGGCTGGCCTGTCGAGTGTCGACATGCTGCACGCGCCGGGAGCGTCGCACATCGGTAGCCTAAGCGAACGCTTAAGACCGGTTTGCGACGTAAGTGTGACCGACACCACGATAGCGGCTCCGATGTCGAGCCGTGTTCGGGAGTGCGTATGCAGCTGCCCGCCCAGTTCGAGTACCAGCGGGCGACCAGCGTCGACCATGCCATCGGCCTGCTCGCGCGGCACGGGCCCGAGGCGCGCCTGGTGGCGGGGGGGCACAGCCTGATCCCGATGATGAAGCTGCGGCTGGCCCAGCCGGAGATGCTGATCGACATCAACGACCTGCGGCGGCTGGGCGGGATCCGGGTGCAGGACAACGTACTGCGGATCGGGGCGATGGTCCGGCATGCGGAGCTGCTCGCCTCTGCGGTCGCCGGCGAGCACTACCCGATGCTGCACGACGCCGAGCGGGTCATCGCCGACCCGGTCGTGCGAAACCGGGGCACCATCGGCGGCTCGGTGTGCCAGGCCGACCCCTCCGAGGACCTGTCCGGCGCCTTCACCGCACTGCGGGCCGCCGCGGTCATCCTGGGTGCGAAGGGCACCCGGACGGTCCCGATGCGGGAGTTCTTCACCGGCCCCTACCAGACCGTGGTGGGTCCCGCGGAGCTGCTGGCCGAGCTGCGCATCCCGCTGCGACCCGGCGGCGGCAGCGCCTACGTCAAGGTCCACCGAAGGGCGGGCGACTGGGCGGTCGCCGCCGTGGCGGCGACCGTCTGGCTCGAGCGCCTCGGGGCCGGCACCGCCGGTACGGAGATCGTCGCTGACGTCGGGATCGGGCTCACCGCCGTCGGCGTCCCGGACTTCACCGCCGCGCAGGCCGAGGAGTACCTGCGCGGCCTGCCGGCCACCGGTGAGGCGTTCGCGCAGGCCGGCCGGATCGCCGCCCAGCACTGCCGCCCGGTCGCCGACCAGCGCGGTCCCGCCGACTACAAGCGCCACCTCGTCGCCGAGCTCACGGCACGGGCCCTGCACCGGGCCGCGGCCAGGGCCCGCGGCCGGGAGGCCCCACCTTCGGCGAAGCCGGGCTGAGCCGGGTGCAGATCACGGTGACGGTAAACGGTGCCGAGCACGTCAGGGAGGTCGAGCCGCGGCTGCTGCTGGTGCACCTGCTGCGCGACGAGCTCGGCCTGACCGGCACCCACTGGGGCTGCGACACGTCGAACTGCGGGGCCTGCACGGTGTGGATGGACGAGGTCCCGGTGAAGTCCTGCACCGTGCTGGCCGCGATGGCGGGCGGACGGCGGGTGCGCACCGTCGAGGGGCTGGCCGGCCCGGCCGGGCTCGACCAGGTGCAGCGCTCGTTCATCGACTGCCACGGTCTGCAGTGCGGGTTCTGCACGCCGGGCATGCTGATGACGGCCCGCTGGCTGCTCGACCACAACCCCGACCCGACCGAGCACGAGGTCCGCGAGGCGATCGCCGGTCAGCTCTGCCGGTGCACCGGGTACCAGAACATCGTCGCGTCGATCCGGCACGCCGCCGTCACCGAGGCCGCCCGCCGCGGTGCGGCATGACCGTCCCCGGCCTCGACCCGACCGCTACCCCGACGGGGTACGGCCGCATGCTGCGCAAGGAGGACGTGCGTCTCGTCCGGGGGCGCGGCACCTACGTCGACGACGTGGTGCTTCCCGGGATGCTGCACGGCGCGGTGCTGCGCAGCCCGTACGCGCACGCCCGGATCCACTCGGTGGACACCAGTGCCGCGGAGTCGCACCCGAAGGTCCGCGCGGTGCTCACCGGGGAGATGCTCGCCGGGCGGGGGATGGCCTGGATGCCGACGCTCTCCCACGACGTCGCGGCGGTACTGGCCACCGACAAAGTGCGCTACCAGGGCCAGGAGGTGGCATTCGTCGTCGCCGAGGACCGCTACGCGGCGCGTGACGCGCTGAGCCTGATCGAGGTCGACTACGAGCTGCTCGCGCCGGTGGTCGATGCCCGCCGTGCGCTCGCACCCGACGTGCCGGTGGTTCGGGACGAGATCGACGGCCGTGTCGACAACCACATCTTCGACTGGGAGTGCGGCGACGAGGCCGCCACCGACGCGGTGTTCGCCGCCGCCGAGCACGTGTCGCGGTGTGACCTGCTCTACCCGCGGGTGCACCCGGCCCCGCTGGAGACCTGCGGGATCGTCGCGGAGTGCGACCCGATCACCGGGCGGCTCACCGTGCATGCCACCACCCAGGCGCCGCACGCGCACCGGATGCTCTACGCGATGGTCACCGGCCTGCCGGAGCACAAGATCCGGGTCGTCGCGCCGGACATCGGCGGCGGGTTCGGCAACAAGGTCGGCATCTACCCCGGGTACCTGTGCGCCATCGTCGGCTCGATGCTCACCGGTGCCCCGGTCAAGTGGACCGAGGACCGCTCGGAGAACCTGATGAGCACCTCGTTCGCCCGCGACTACCACATGCACGGCGAGATCGCGGCCACCAAGGGGGGCACGATCCTCGGGCTGCGGGTGCGGGTGCTGGCCGATCACGGCGCGTTCAACGGCACCGCGCAGCCGTCCAAGTTCCCGGCCGGGTTCTTCGGCGTCTTCACCGGCTCCTACGACCTGGCCGCCGCGCACTGCCGGGTCACCGGCGTCTACACGAACAAGGCGCCCGGCGGGGTGGCGTACGCCTGCTCGTTCCGGATCACCGAGGCGGTCTACCTGGTCGAGCGGATGGTCGACGTGCTCGCCTACGACCTGGACCTCGACCCGGCGCAGCTGCGGATGGCGAACCTGCTGGTGCCCGAGCAGTTCCCCTACCTTTCGCGCACCGGTTGGGAGTACGACTCCGGGGACTACCCGCGCACGTTGGCGGTCGCACTGGACCTGGCCGGCTACGCCGAGCTGCGCCGGGAACAGGCCGCCCGTCGGGAGGCATCCGCACAGACCGGCCGCGGTGAGCTGATGGGCGTCGGGATCAGCTTCTTCACCGAGGCGGTCGGCGCCGGGCCGCGGCGGACCATGGACATCGCAGGGCTGGGCATGGCCGACGGCGCCGAGTTGCGGGTGCACCCGTCGGGGACCGCCGTGCTGCGGGTGTCGTGCATGAGCCAGGGTCAGGGGCACGAGACCACGTTCGCCCAGATCGTCGCCGAGGAACTGGGCATCTCCCCCGACGACGTCGCGCTCGTGCAGGGCGACACCGACCAGACCCCCTTCGGGCTGGGCACCTACGGCTCGCGCTCCATCCCGGTGTCCGGTGCCGCCGCGGCGATGGTCGCCCGCAAGGTCCGCGAGCGCGCCCGGATCGTCGCCGCCGCCATGCTCGAGGTCGCCGCGACGGACCTGGAGTGGGCGAAGGGCCGCTGGCAGGTCGTGGGCGACCCGTCGGCGGGCGCCTCGATCGCGGAGATCGCGATGGCCGCGCATTCGGACCTGGAGCTGCCCGACGGCGTCGAGGGGCACCTCGACGCGACCTGCGTCTACAACCCGCCGAACCTGACCTTCCCGTGCGGCGCCTACATTTGTGTGGTGGACGTGGACCCCGGCACCGGACACGTCTCGGTCCGCCGGTTCGTCGCCGTCGACGACTGCGGGGTGCGGATCAACCCGATGATCGTCGAGGGCCAGGTGCACGGGGGCCTCGCCGACGGGATCGGGATGGCGCTGATGGAACTGATGGCCTTCGATGACGACGGGAACCACCTCGGTGCGTCGTTCATGGACTACCTGCTGCCGACGTCCGTGGAGTGCCCGTCCTTCGAGCTGGGAGAGACCGTGACACCCTCACCGCACCATCCGATCGGCGCCAAGGGCGTCGGGGAGTCGGCCACCGTTGGGTCGCCCGCCGCGGTGGTGAACGCCGTGCTCGACGCCATCGGGGTCCGGCACGCCGACATGCCGCTCACCCCGGCCCAGGTGTGGCGCGCCATGCAGGGTCGCCCGCTCCGTTCCGACCTGGCGATCCGATGATCACCGTGAGCCGGGGCGAGCTGCTCGCGCGGGTCGACGACCTGCGCGCGCGCCGTACCCCGTTCGTGCTCGCGACCGTGGTCCGCGCCGAGCGTCCGACCAGCGCGAAGCCGGGCGACTGCGCGCTGGTGCTGCCCGACGGGACCATCGACGGCTTCGTCGGCGGGGTCTGCGCGGAGACCACGGTGCGCCTCGAGGGTCTGCGGCTGCTGCAGTCCGGCGAGTCGGGGCTGCTGCGGATCACCCCCAGCGCCGAGGACAGCGGGGAGCCGGTCGAGGGGGTCCGCACGGTCGGCAACCCGTGCCTGTCCGGCGGTACGCTGGAGATCTTCCTGGAGGCGGTGGTCCCGCCCACCCTGATCTCGGTGTTCGGCGAGGCACCGGTGGCCAGGGCGCTGGCCAGGGTCGGGCACGCGCTCGACTACGACGTCCGCTCCGGGTTCGACCCGGCCGCGCCGATCGCGCCGGACACCGCCGCGGTGGTCGTCGCCTCGCACGGCCGCGACGAGGTGACCGTGCTGGAGAGCGCGCTGCGGGCCGAGGTGCCCTACGTTGCGCTGGTGGCCAGCCGCAAGCGCGCGGCCGCGGTGCGCGAGGAACTCGTCGCAAGCGGCGTGGCCGCGGACCGGGTGGCGCGGGTGCACGCCCCGGCCGGGCTGGACATCGGGGCCCGGACCGCCCCGGAGATCGCGGTGTCGGTGTTCGCCGACATCGTCGCGTCCCGGCCGCGGGTGTCGCTTCCGGACGCGCTCGCCGCCGGGGCGGAGGCGTCGGAGGCACCGGGCGGGTCGGGCTCGGACGCCGCGCCTGCGTCCACGCCGTCCGTGCCGTCCGCTTCCGGTGTGCCGACGCTCGAGGTCGTGACCGACCCGGTGTGTGGGATGCAGGTCGCGGTCACTCCGGCGAGCGTGTCCGCGCGGCACGCCGGGGTGAGCCACTGGTTCTGCGGGACCGGCTGCCGGCGGGCGTTCCTCGACGATCCCGGGCGGTTCGGGGGGTGAGCGCGCTGCCGGCGATGGCCGGCGTCGACGCGCTGCGCGCCGGGCTCGACGACGTCGGCTACCTCGCCGACGACGCGCTGGCCACCGCACTGTTCCTGGCCGTGGCGATGGGGCAGCCGATCCTGCTGGAGGGCGAGCCGGGCGTCGGGAAGACCGAGGCGGCGAAGTCGCTCGCCGCGGTGCTCGACACCCCGCTGCTGCGGTTGCAGTGCTACGAGGGACTGACCGCCGCCGAGGCGCTCTACGAGTGGAACTACCCGCGCCAGCTGCTGTCGATCCGGCTGGCCGAGTCCCGCGGCGAGCAGCTGCGCGACGACGACCTGTTCACCCCCGAGCACCTGCTGGCGCGCCCACTGCTCGCCGCGATCGAGCATCCCGGCCCGCGCCCCGCAGTGCTGCTCGTCGACGAGATCGACCGGGCCGACGACGAGTTCGAAGCCTTCCTGTTCGAGGCGCTCGCCGAGTCCTCGGTGACCATCCCCGAGCTGGGCACCCGGCGCGCGGTGGTCCCGCCGGTGGCGGTGCTCACCTCCAACCGCACCCGTGACCTGCACGACGCGCTCAAGCGGCGCTGTCTCTACCACTGGATCGGCTACCCGGGCCCGGACCGGGTCGAGGAGATCATCCGGCGCCGGGTGCCGGAAGCGGCCGGCTGGCTGGCCGGCCAGGTGGCCGTCGCGGTGCAGCGGTTGCGCGGGCTCGACCTGCTCAAGGCGCCCGGGGTGGCCGAGGCGATCAGCTGGACCACCGCACTGCACGTGCTCGGCCTCCCCGAACTCGACGCCCCCGCGGCCGAGCGAACCCTCGGCGCTGTCCTCAAATACGACGAGGACATCCACCGAGCCCGCCACACCGGCCTGGCCACCCTCACGGCCCCCCCCTAAACCCGCGAGTCGGGGTATCTGTGCGACCGTGTCGGGCTATTCGTACGACAGGGAGGGTGACGCCATGTCGGACGGCCGCGACGCTGAACCTCGGGACCTGCCGGCCCTCGTCGCCCGGTTCGCCGCCGCCTGCCGCGGCGCCGGACTGCCCGTCGGGCCGGACCGGGCGCAGCGGTTCGCCCGCGCCGTCGTCACCGTCGCTCCGTCGACGACGCGACGACTGTACTGGTGCGCGCTGGCCACCCTGGTGTCCGACCCGGCGCAGGTCCCGGTGCTCGAGCGGGTGTTCGGGATGGTGTTCGGCGGCGTCCTGAACGACGTCGGCGGCGCCTCCCGCGGCGACCCGAACGCACCCCCCCTGGGGGCCGAGCCCGCCGCGCAACCCGGCGCGGCACCCCGAGCCGGGGACTCCGGCGGAGCCGGGATGCCCCGCAGCGGACCCGCGGGGACCCAGCCGACCGGCTCGGAGGCGACGGTACCCACGCTGGCCAGCGCCGCCGAGCGGCTCGCCGCCCGCGACTTCGACGAGCTGTCGGCAGCCGAGCTGGCCGAGCTGGCCGTGGCGATGAGCCGGTTCCGGGTGGCCACCCCGCCGCGCCGCTCCCGGCGCACCCGCCGGGCCGACCACGGCCATCGTCTCGACCTGCGTGCCACCCTGGGCGCCGCCCGGCGCACCGCGGGCGAACCGGTCGCGCTGGCCCGGCGCACCCCACGCTCGCGCCCCCGCCGGCTCGTGGTGCTGTGCGACATCTCCGGCTCGATGGAGCCGCACGCCCGCGCCCTGCTGCAGCTGCTCTACTGTGCGCACGGCGGTGCGGGTGCGGAGGTCTTCACGTTCGCGACCCGGCTGACCCGGCTCACCGGCGCACTGGCCCGGACCACGCCCGCGGCCGCGGTGGCGCGGGCCGGCCTGCTCGCCCCGGACTGGTCCGGCGGCACCCGGATCGGGGAGGCGCTTGCGCAGTTCCTCGACGAGCACGGGGCGCGCGGGATGGCGCGCGGTGCGGTCGTGCTGGTCGTCTCCGACGGCTGGGAGACCGGGGATCCGGCACTGCTGCGGGCGCAGATGGCCCGGCTGTCCCGGCTGGCGCACCGGATCGTCTGGGCCAACCCGCGCACCCGGCACGACGACTACCGCCCGCTCGTCGGAGGGATGGCAGTGGCGTGGCCCTACTGCGACGCCGTCGTCAGCGCGCACCGGCTCGACGCGATCGACGACCTGCTCACCGCGCTGGCCGAGCCGGCACCGAGCCGTCGCGCGCGGTAGCCCTCCGCCTACCAGCGCGCGGCCACGCACGGCCGTCGAGGTCCGTGGCCGGTCAGTGGTAGGCGTGTACGACGGCGTGACCCTTGCCGCGGCTGATCATCCACCGGTTAACCGGCGTGGTCAGCACGAACGCCACGAGCAGAGAGAACGCCAGCGAGCCCCAGAACAGGACGCTGGTCAGCCCGGCGTCCATCGCCCCGGGCACAGCCACGATCACGGCGTTGTCGAGGATCTCCATGACCGCGATCGACACCGTGTCCGCGGCGAGCGCGACCGCCAGCGCCTGCCGGAACCCGACACCGGCACGGAGCACCCCACGTATGGTCAGCCCGTAGCCGAACAGGAACGCGAGTGCGATCGACAGCACGATCGTGGCGGCGTTGTGCAGCCCGACCGCGGTGCCGATCACCATGCCCAACACCTCCCCGATCGCGCATCCGGTCAGGCAGTGCAGCGTCGCCGTCGCCGCGACCGTCCACGGCACCAACGCCCACCCTGACCGTGCGTCCCCTGCCGTCGCGCTCTCGAAATGCTGGTGTCCGGTTCCGTCCGACATTCGGTGTCCTCCGCCATTGACCGACACCGTCTGAACATACTGCTGGGGGGTATATGTTCCCGTTCTTCAGGGCTGCTGGACCTCGCCGACGGAATCGGTCGGTGACGCCTGGTGCTCACCTGGTGCGGCACGTCCTGCGCGAGGTCCACAGGTCGCAGCCGCTCGTCGTGCACGCCGTCCTCCGGGTTGAAGGTCGTCCCGTATGTTCCGGATGTTTCGCGAGTCAGATCTCCCAGTGGGGTTCAACGGTACGGTCAAAGGTGTGATCGACGACGACCTCGGCCCCGCGCTCACGCGCTTTCTCGACTCCCTCCCAGCCCGCCCCCGACTGCTCGGCCTGGGTGAGCCGATGCACGGGGAGGAAGAGTTCCTCCGGGTGCGCAACCTGCTGTTCCGCCGGCTTGTCGCGCACGAGGGCTACCGGTCGATCGCCATCGAGAGCGACTGTCTGGCCGGGCTGGCCGTCGACGCATTCGTCACCGGCGGCCCGGGCTCGGTCGACGAGGTCATGGCCACCGGGTTCAGCTACGGGTTCGGAGCGTCGTCGGCGAACCGCCAGCTGGTCGCCTGGATGTGGCGGTACAACGAGGGCCGGGCACCGGTGGACCGACTGCGCTTCGACGGGTTCGACGCACCACTGGAGATGACGAGCGCCGCCAGCCCGCGTAGCCCACTCACAGCCCTGTACGAGTACCTCGCCGCCAACGTCGACGCCGCCCTGCTGCCCCGCGACGCTGCGGCGATCGACCGCCTTGCCGGCGACGACGTCCGGTGGACCGACACCGCCGCTGTCATGGACCCGTCGCGATCGGTCGGCGCCACCGCCGAGGCCCGCGCGCTGCCAGCCGAGTACGGCCGGAGCGTCGCTCAGCAGGATTCGCACGACGTCGGGTCATTGGAGGTTGGCCGCGACCGGCGGCGCGGGTGGACGCCGAGCGATCCTGCTGGCTACGACGCCGCGGCACCGGTACGAGCGAACTGAGCGATCAGCTCAGCGAGCCGCTGGGGCTGATCCTCGGGAACGAAGGTATAGGAATTGGCGATGGTCTCGACTCGGGCGTCGGGTAGTCGCTGCACGAGGCGGTGGGTCAGTTCGATCGGGACAGGCGATCCGACCGAGTCGTGCCGTCGCTCGGATCTTGCCACGCTCCCTGCCCTCAGCGTTCGTCGGATACGTCTGGACGTTGACGTTCGGAGGCTGACCTGCAGGCAGTTTGCTGAAAGTTGCTTGCATCGGCAAGACTGTCTATGCAGCACAACGCCCACAACGGCGTGCTCGCCAGCCATCTTGGTCTGTGCCTGGCGTAAGAGCCGCGCCAGCAACCCCAGCGGCGACTGTGTGGAGGTGGCGCGGCTGGTAGGCGGAGCCATCGCGGTTCGCAACTCGCGAGATCCAAGCGGGCCGGCCCTGATTCACACCCGCGCCGAGATCGCGGCCTTTCTTCAGGGCGCCAAGGACGGCGAGTTCGACGACCTCATCGCCTGACCACGTAGGTAAGTTCCGTCTTGCGCGGCGAGGGTATGCTCTGCCATGTCGAAGTCGGCATCTCCGCTACGGCGGGTTGCCATGCGCCCGACACGTCGCGGCGTTGCCGAGTCGTCAGGGCGGGTCGTCGTGAGGATTGAGCTGTGAGCGCAGAACCGCCGCACCGCAGGCCGAACCCGGGTCCGCTCGGCCAGAACCAGCCCGGTGGGCCGACGGTATCGCGGATCGTCCTCGGGACGCAGTTGCGACGGCTTCGCGAGGCCAGCGGGACCAGCCGTGAAGCGGCTGGGGAGGCGATCCGCGCCTCCCATGCCAAGATAAGCCGCTTGGAGTTGGGCCGGGTCGGGTTCAAGGAACGCGACATCGTCGATCTGCTCGCGCTGTACGGCGTCACCGACGAGCAGGAGCGCACGGCTATCCTCGGCCTCGTCGGACAGGCCAATACCCGGGGTTGGTGGCAGCAGCACAGCGATCTGCTGCCGAGCTGGTTCGACATGTATCTGGGCCTCGAACAGGTGGCCAGCGTCATCCGCACTTACCAGGTGCAGTTTGTGCCTGGCCTGCTCCAGTGCGAGGACTACGCGCGCAGCGTCATCATGCTCGGTCACCGCAATGAGCCCGCCCACGAGATCGACCGGCGGGTACAGCTGCGGATGGACCGCCAGAAGATGCTGAGCGAGCCAGCCGCACCCCAGTTTGGGCCGTGATCGACGAAGCTGCCCTGAGCCGGCCGTTCGGATCACCACAGATGATGCGCACGCAGCTGACGTACCTGCTCGAGGTCCGCGCGGCGCCGAACGTCACGGTGCAGGTGCTACCGTTCCGGTCCGGCGGCCACGCCGCGGCGGGTGGATCCTTCACGATCCTGCGGTTCGCCGAGCCGGACCTGCCCGACATCGTCTACCTCGAGCAGCTCACCAGTGCCGTCTACCTTGACAATCGCTCCGATGTCGAGGACTACCTCGCCGTCATGGAACGGGTGAGCGTGCAGGCGGAGACGCCCGCCAGGACGAAAGCTATCCTGAGGAGACTGCTCGCGGAGACGTGAGTGGGGTCCGCCGTGCCACTGAAACTCAGGTGACCTTGCGGCCGATCCCGGCGGCGTAGAGGGTGTGCACCGGGCTGTCTGTGGGTGTGAGCTCGTCGGGACGCCACTCGTTCGCGTACACCAGGCCGGGCTCCACCATCTCGAGGCCGTCGAAGAAACGCTGCTGCTCCGACCAGGTGCGGAACCGGCCCGTTCCGAGACCGCCTTCCAGGAATGCCCTCTGCAGTTCCTTGGCCCGTGGCTCGTCGTCGTCGAGGAAGTTGCTGATCAGCAGGTAGCTGCCGACGCTGAGCCGGTCCTTGATCGCGGTGGCGAGCGCGTACGGGTCCTCGTCGTCGTCGAGGTGGTGCAGAATGCTCGCGGCGAGGACGGCGAACGACTGCGTGTAGTCGATGAGTTCGCGGGTCATCGGGTCGTCGAAGACCGATGCGGGTTCGCGTACATCAGCCGTGATGACGGTGGTCGTGCTCTCGTTGCTGAGCAACGCCCGGCCGTGGGCGAGGACTATCGGATCGATGTCGGCGTAGACGACGTGGACGCTCGGGTCGACATCGTGGGCGATCTCGTGCACGTTCCCGACTGTGGGAAGCCCCGACCCCAAGTCGATGATCTGGCGGACGCCGGCCTCCGCCACCAGGTACCGGACCGCCCTGCGCAGGTGATTGCGGTTGTCCTTGGCCAGCTGACTCGTCTCGGGAACCGCCTCGAAGAGGGCGGCGGCGGCATGGCGGTCGATCTCGAAGTTTTCCTTGCCGCCGAGCACGTAGTCGTAGACGCGGGCGATCGAAGGCTTGCTCAGATCGATGTCCGACGGCGACGCTTCCTCGTCCGAGCTGCCGTGGCCAGCCCGATGCGCCAGGTGTTCCATTGCGGCCCCCTGGTCCGGCGAGATCCCGCATGCACGTCGGGTGTGTTTCGGACGTCGAGGTCGAGCCTAGTCGGACTGCGTCACCACCGACTGGCCGGGCCGCGGACATGTCTTCGCTGGTCAAGCTAGTGGAGACGAGGGCAATCGAACCCCTAACCCCGCCTTGCATATGCCCTCGTCGTTCGGGCCGAACGGGGTTGGTGCAGCAGCGCGGCGACCGGTAGATCGTCTGGGTCTGGTCCGCCGACGACACCGAACACCACGGGTCATCGGGTCTCCTCCTCGTCGACGCGGGCGGAGATGCGGTACCGGCCGCGGTAGAACAGCAGTGGCAGCCGGGCCGGATCCGCGCCGAGGTCGTGCACGTGGGCGACGGCGATGGTGTGGTCCCCGCCGTCGTACTCCTGCCACAGCGTGCAGTCGATCCAGGCGCTCACCCCGACGAGCACCGGTGCCCCGGACGGCGCGGGCCGCCACCGGACGCCGGCGAACTTGTCGACCCCTGAGCGGGCGAAACCGGTGCTGTGGTGCTCGTGGTCCTCGGCGAGGACGTTGACGCAGAACCGGCCGATCTCCCGGATCCGCGGCCAGGTCGACGACGTCCGGGCCGGTGCGAAGCTCACCAGCGGCGGGTCGAGGGACAATGACGCGAACGACTGGCAGGTGAACCCGATCGGGCCGTCCGGACCGTCCGCGGTGATCACAGCGACCCCGCTCACGAAGTGGCCGAGGACCGCGCGCATCGTGCTCGGCTCGACCGGACGGGCCGGCGCGCCGGCACTCGACGGGAAACCGGACATGTCCACCAGCGTAGGCACCGCGCCGGGCTCCCGCCCGTCCACCGCGCGGCCAGTGACCGGCGGGCGCTAGCTAGCTAGGGCGTGTCTGGTGGATCTTCCTTGGTTGGGGTGCGGAGCCAGATCTTGATCGAGGCGACGTCGACGGTGCCGCGGAAGACGAACTCGCGCTTGTCGGTGCGCATGGCCACCGCACGGAAGCCTTTAAGCCTGTTGTTGGTGCGTTCGACGGTGTTGCGGACCTTGTAGGCCTCGGCGTCGAACGCGTACGGCCGCCCACCGCGGGAGCCCTTCGCCGCACGGGCCTTGAGCTGGTCGCTCTTCTGCGGGATCGTCGCCTTGATCCC